>JAXDFO010000450.1:0-4987 GCA_034665545.1 Blastocatellia bacterium | reverse complement strand
CCCAACGCCTGGCGGGCGAAGCCGCGCGGCGGACGAGAGATGACCTGCGACAATTTCCAACTCGCAATCACGCTGGTCGCGGGAAGCCCCAGCCTGCACATCACAGACGAGTTGGCCCAACAAACATTGAACAAGAGAATAGAGGACGCGCCCGACGTGCCGGAATCACAGGAATCACAGGAGGCGCAGGAACAATCTGAGAAACACGCCGACCCCGAAATCATCCCTATCATCGCAGACAAGCACACCAAGACATACTATCGCCGCGACTGTCCCAAATATAACGATGTGCCCTTGAAAGAGCGCGTCCTCTTCCCCACCTCTCAAGACGCAGAAAAGGCCGGTTACAAACTCTCCAAAACATGTCCGTAAGAGAAGGCAAAAGGAGGGAAGCAACCGCTTTCTAATAAAAGCTGGATGCCTCCTTCACTTTGCCTTTTACCTTTTTACTTTTGCCTCTCTCATGCGCTGGCGGCTGAGCCGGTTGTGGGTTGCGCGGCTTTGGGTTTGGCATCATCACCGAGGCGCGCGTGGTAGATGTCTGCGATATGCTGTTCATGTTTGGCGATGTCAACTTCGATTTCGTCGAAGATGGCAGCCGTCGCGGGGTCCGTGAATTTGTTGGTCAGGTTGAAGGCATCAACGACGCCCGTTTGCAAATCGCCGATAGCGCGCAGCAGGAGCGCGTTGTCATCGCTCGATTGAAACCAACTCTTCATAGTGGCCCAAGCCCCACTGCCTGCGGCCTGCAAGCCCTCCTGCCCGCCGAGAGCGGCGAGCCTGCCTTCGAGCAATTCGATGTGCCCTCGCTTGCTCTTGCTTATCTCAAGAAAGGCCATCTTGATGTCAGCGTCCGTGGCCTTCTCGGCGTACTTATCGAAGGCTTCGAGCGCGTAACGCTCGCCGCGTATCGCGGTGTTGAGCGCGTCTATAATCTCGCTCTTCGTAGAGCCGCCCCACTGTTCGCCTAGTTGCTGCCAGTTGAAATCCTGGTCGTCAGTCTGCGGCAGGTCCGGCCCCTTCGTGCGCAGGCCGAGGTGGCGCAGGATGGCCGTGGCGAAGATGGGCAGGTCCGCCGGGCGTCTTGAAGTTATCAGGTTGCCGTCGGTCACGAGGGGCGCGTCCTCAAAGCTCGCTCCGGCGTTCTGCATGTCCTTGCGTATCGCGCGAAAGCCTGTGGCGCGTTTGCCCTTCAACAAGTCGCCTTCGATTAAGACTTGCGGTCCATGGCAGACGGCGGCGACGAGTTTGCCTTGCTCCAACGCGTCCTGCACGAAGCGCACGGTCTTCATGTTAGTACGCATGCGATCCGGGGCCATCCCGCCGGGGATAATCACCGCATCGAAGTCCGCCGCGCGCATCTCGGTCGTCGTCCCGTCGGCCTCTACGGAGACCTTGCCTTGCTTGCCCGTGTACTTCTCATTCATGCGCGAGCCGAGCACGGAGACCTTCGCCCCCGCCTCGTTCAGCGCGGTGTATGGAATCTGGAATTCCGAATCCTCAACGTTGCTCTCGATAAGGATAGCAACCTTCGTCGCCGTGTCCTGGCTCTTCTCTGTCATAAGTCTCACTCCTCTTCGTCTGCTTGATGTGAAGGACGAACCGCGAACGCCGCTCGCCCGCCATGTATTTTCATTCAAGAAGAA
Source organism: Blastocatellia bacterium (assembly GCA_034665545.1). Lineage (GTDB taxonomy): Bacteria > Acidobacteriota > Blastocatellia > Pyrinomonadales > Pyrinomonadaceae > DASYML01. The sequence continues at coordinate 3,341 of JAXDFO010000450.1, read as the reverse complement.
CGAAAGAGCGCAACTCGTATGCCAGCATTAACTAGCCAGCAAACAGGCCGAAAGAGCCTGAAAACGCTCACAAAGCCGTACATCAAAGCGCATGGAATGTCCGCTTCCCCTACTTTTCAGAGGTCGAACGGGCGGAACATTTGAACGCGCCTTTAGCTTCTATTTTATGTTGATGAAATTTACTGCGCGGGGCGCAGCAGCCCCCGAAAGATGCCTTGGACCTGGACCTGCGCGGCGGGCAGGCGTATCGGCGCGAGTTGTGAATTGGCGGGGCGCAGTTCGACTTCCTGGCCGAAACGGAAGAGACGCTTGAGCGTGGCGCGCGCGCCTCCGATGAGCGCGACGATAATCTCGCCGTCGCGCGCCTCCGTGCGATTTTCGATGAGGGCTATGTCGCCGTCGCAGATATGCTCGTCAATCATCGAATCGCCCTTGACGCGCAGGGCGTAAACTCTTTCGGGACGCACGCGGCCCAGCAGGTAACGCGGAATGATAATCGGCTCCGCATCCTCTACAGCATCAATCGGCGCGCCCGCCGCGATGCGTCCCAGCAGTAAGACTTCGCACACGGCGTCTGACGGAGCCTCGTCAACCTTGACGGCGAGACCGAATGCGCCGTCCTCATGATGACGCGAGAGCAAGCCGCGCCGCTCCAACGCGGCGATGTGCTTGGCGATGGTCGCCTTCGACGAGACGTTGAAGTGGCGCGCAATCTGCGCGTAGGAAGGCTCATAACCATGACGCTCTATAAACCTTGTGATGTATTCCAGAATATCCTTCTGTCGTTGCGTGCGTGGCTGCATAGGAACGTCTCTCCCGCCCTCTCCCACTCTCTTCTTATTAGAACGACTCTTAACTAACGTCTTCTATATCTCGCGCGATACCACTAAGCGGATTCTAGTGCCCACATGCTCAAGCGTCAAGGATTATAAAAAGCAGGGAGCCAGAAGCCAGGAGCCAGGAGCCAGAATGAAGAGCAGAGCCTTCATCATGAAGTGCATGCTATTCGTTCTTCTACTGGCTCCTGGCTCCTGACTCCTGGCTCCTGTTTTCGTTCTTCATCCCTTCCTGGTCCTTATCGAATAGCGTGCGAGGGTGCGTGGGAAGATGCGAACGCCTGCGGGCATGCGATTCAGGGATATTTTTTTGCTGCCGGTCAGGATGTCCTGCGCCTTGATGCCGTAGACGGCCTCGTTGTCGTTGTTGTCTGGACTGATGACGACGCCCTTCAACTCTAATCCGGCGAAGAGACCCTTGCTGCGCGAGTAAGAGAGGATGCCCGCTTTGAGTAACGCGTCGGTGGATGCGCTCGCGCTGCGCCCGATTGGACCAGCCGCGAGGCTGCCCTCGCCGCCTATCTCAAATTTGTCTTCGAGCAATCCCTTTAACGCCTCGTCATTCATGAAGAGAAGCACGAAGTCTGTCGAGGACGCGCCTATCTGCAAGCCTATACTGCCGCCGCCCAGATTAAAGAAAGCGGGCGCGCTCCAACTGCTACCCGTCCGCCGACTGATGACGCCGCGCCCCCCGCGACCGCCTACGATAAAGCCAGCCTTAATCACATCCGGGAAGACCGCGATGGCCTCCGCCTTGTCCAGCAAGTCTTGCGGGATAGCCTTCTCCGGCACGTTCATAATCTGCGTGAAGACCTTCGCGGCCTTCTGCGACTGGCTGGTGGCCTCGCTGATTCTCTTTGCATTCTTGCTCTGCGCCGTCGCAACGGTCGCGCTCAATAACAGGACCAATAAGAGTGCGCCGCCGCTCCGCCAGAGTTGAGAGTTTCCTCTTCCAGTCATCTCTCACGACCTTTCATCAACGAAAGGTTGAAGGCGCGCTTCATGATGCGCGCTTCAACCTTTAAAGACCCAAGACCCTCTAGCCTACTTGCTGGAATAACGTTTCAGCGTGGCGGAAAAGACGTTCACGCCCGAGGGCGTCTTGACCGCGTTGCCGCCGTTGAGCACCTCGCTGGCCTTAACGCCGTAGACAGCCTCGTTGAGATCATTGTCAGGATTAATGGTCCCGCCCTTGAGCGCGGCCCCAATGAAGGCTCCCTTGCTGCGCGAGTAAGAAAGGATGCCCGCGTCCAGGGTCAGGTTGGTCGCCGCGCTCGCCTCGCGCCCGACTGGTCCAGCCGCCACGCCGACCTCGCCGCCAAAGTCGAACTTATCCTTGAGCAAGCCGTCCACGCCCGCCTGATTCATAATCAGAAAAACGAAGTCGGTCTTGGCCCCGCCGATTTGTGGACCAAAACTGAGGCCGCCCAGGTTGAAGAAAGCGGGCGCGCTCCAAGTGCTGCCCGTCCGCCGACTGATGACGCCCTGACCGTAACGCCCGCCGACAACGAAGGCTCCCTTCGTCACTCCTGGGAAGACCGCCACGGCCTCCGCCTTGTCCAGCAACTCCTTCGGAATCCCCTTATCGCGCGTGCTCATAATCTGGTTGAAAACCTTCGCCGCGTCGCTCGCATGCCGCACGGCATCCTGCGTCCTCTTATTATTCTTCTGAGCCATCGCCGCGCCGCCCGCCAGGCACATCATCAATGCCAGGCCGAGCGCGCTGGGCCAACTCTTGTAAAACGAAACTCTCATGCTTCTCCTCCTCACGAAATCAAACTCTCCAATGAACATTGACGAACGAATGATAACAAGGCACACGTCCGTTATAGTCGTACGAGATGCAATGTTTGTACCGTGCTTTAATCCTTCTCTCTTATCGCGCGTAAGGGCCGAAAACATGAGCAGATGAAGCTCATCCTTGATGAAGCATGCGCGGAGGCGTGCGTTCTCAGCTAATGCAGCCTGCGCGTTTAGCATACATTCCAGGGCGTTGGCGTGCGCCCTCTTCACTTGAGAAGCGGCAGGATTTTCTGCTCGAACTCCTCCGGCTCAAGGATACCCAGGATGCGGTCGCGTACGTTTCCCTCGCGGTCAATCAAGACGGTCGTGGGCAGGGGCGCGTCTTCCAGGTTGAAGAGTAACGCGGTCCCGCGCGTCCCGTAGAGGATAGGATAGTTGACCTTGAGACGGCTGATGAATCGGCCCACTTCCGCGCGGCTCGACGGCGGGTAAGTGATGCCGACGATTTGCAGCCCGCGCGCGCCGTACTCTCTTTGCAGCTTAATCAAGTCCGGCATCTCCGCGCGGCATGGCGGGCACCACGTCGCCCAAAAATTCAACAGGACCACCTTACCCCTGTACGCGTTCAGGCGCACCGTGCGCCCGCGCGTATCCTTCAACACGACGGGCGGCGATTGCCTGACCTCCTGCCCGAAGCAGACGCATGGCAGGACCAATAAAACCATCAGGAAGATAAAAGCTTTCAACATCTCATGAACCCGC
>JAXDFO010000449.1:0-5031 GCA_034665545.1 Blastocatellia bacterium | reverse complement strand
TGAATCATCGCCATCACGTCGCGCTGCCATTCTTCGAGGCTCGGGGAGTTGCGCATGATGTAGTAGATGAGATCCTTCTCCGGCAATTTGTCGCGGCGCGGCTTATCTTCGGGGACGATTTCGGGTTCCCTTTTCTGGCCCATTTTCCAGAGGTCGTCGTAGCGGCCTTCGGTTGGCGCGCGCTTTTCCTCGCGTTCCTCGCGCGGGTTATCGCGCTTGATAAAAAAGTTGGGGTCAATGTGTTCTTCTATGGCGAGCACGGCGTCGAGCAGCCTTTCGACGCGCTTGCGCCCGTACTTGAATTCGTACTCGGTCATGCGGCCCGAATGCGTCGAGACGCTTTCGACCATCCGGCGATTCGTCTTGGAGAAGTAAACGCTGTTCTTGAAGAAATCAACGTGGCCGAGGACGTGGGCCATGACCATCTTGTTCTGGATGGGGCTGTTGGTTTCGAGCAGGAAGCCGTAAGAAGGATTGGTGTTGATGACGACCTCGTAAATCTTCGAGAGGCCGAAGTCATACATGGTCTTCATGCGATGATAAGCCTTGCCGAAGGTCCAGTGAGAATACCTGCCGGGCAGGGCGTAAGAGCCTATCTCGTACATGACGGTCGCGGGCACAATCTCGAACCGTGTGGGAAAGGGGTCCAGCCCGAATTTTTGGGCCACTTCCCAAATCTGTTCGAGGGACGTTTCCAGTTCCTTTATTTCTCGGTCTTCCATAACGTTCTTCAGGCTTCCTCGCCGCGCTGGCCGAAGAACTGCTTGAGCGCGGGATAGACATCCTCTTTATCATCTATGCGGACGCCGACGAATCGCTCCTTCTTCTTCAAGCGGTCGTTGAAGATAGAGAGCAGCGCGCCAGATGAGCGACGATAGCTGGACGCGCCCTCTTCGCCGATCTCGCCGTAGCCGAAAAGGTTGCAGGTCGTGATAAGTTGCTCCGCGAGGCGCACGGCCTCTTCGTTATCAGAGTAGTAGTTGTCGCCGTCTGAAAAATGAAACGGGTAGATGTTCCAGTCGCCCGGATGGAAACGGGCCTTGATGATGTCGAGCGCGAGTTGATAAGCCGAAGAGACGACCGTGCCGCCAGATTCGCCCTGCGTGAAAAACTGTTCCTCCGTGACCTCGCGCGCCTCCGTGTGATGCGAGATGAAGACGATCTCGACGTTGTCATATTTGGTCCTCAAAAAACGGACCATCCAGAAGAAGAACGAACGCGCTATATATTTTTTAAACTCGCCCATGCTCCCCGAAACATCCATCAACGCCATGACGACGGCGTTCGATTCATAGCGCAGATTTTCTTCCCAGGTCTTGAAGCGTAAGTCCTCTTTTTTGACATCGCCGAAGCGCGCGCGTCCGCCCTCGCGTGCGTTGCGACGTATGTTTTCGAGAATCATGCGTCGCTTGTCGAGGTTCGCCATGACGCCCGTGCGGCGAATCTCGTTAAAGCGCGTGGTCTTGGACTGGACGGCCTTCTTGGCCTTCTCTTCCAGGAAGGGCAGGTGCAAATCTTCAAAGATGAGCGCGGCTATCTCGTCTATGTTGACCTCGGCTTCGTAATACTCGCCGCCGCCTTCGCTTCCGGCAGGGCCGCCGCTCCCCTGTCCGGGCTGGCCTTCGCGCGCGATGACATCGCCGACGCGCGTCTTGCCGTCGCCCTGCCCGACATGTTTCTTCTTCCGATAATCGAAGCGAAACTTATATTCGTCGAGAGCGCGGATGGGCACTTTGACCGTGCGCTTGCCGTCGGAAAGAATTATCGCTTCGTTCGAGACGATAGAGCCCAGATTCTTTTTGATGGCCTCTTTGACGCGCTCTTTATGACGGTCCTGGTCAATGATTCCCTTGCGCTGCAAGGACCAGTCGTTGCGTTGAATAGACATCTCGAAAACCTCTCAAGACGGTCATTGGTCAGTTGGACCATTAATAAATCCAGTCATCAGTTCCGTGAACTCTCGCGGGTATTCCTCCTGCGGCAGATGTCCGCACTTGCGAAAGACTATGAGGCGCGCATTCGGCATAGAGTCGTGCAAGCGCTCACCGAGCCTCAAGGGAGTGTCAACATCCTGCTCGCCCCAGATGAGCAGCGTGGGCTGCTTGATGAGATGCGCCTCCTGCTCTATGCGTTCGGCCTTCCAGCGACGCAGGCTCTGCAAGATGGCGTGGTGCGTGCTCGCGGCCTTCAAAGGAAGATGTCGAGCGTCCATCCTCTTCTCGTCGAACAACTGCACCGCGCCCTCGGAAAAAATCTTCTTGAGCCGACGCCGGACCATCCAGCGCGAGTCAAGCAACAAAGGCGAAATGATGTTGCCGACAAGCGGCGCGCCCGCCAGTCGCAGCAAAGGCTGCTTCGTCGCTTCGTTATTAATGACGGAGCCGACCAGGACCAATTTCTCCACGCGCGAAGGGTAATCGAGCGCGAGGGTCGCGGCGACCGCGCCGCCGTAAGAACTGCCCGCGAGGGTCGCGCGCTCGATGCCGAGGCGATCCATCAAGCCGAGAATCATGCGCGCCTGCGCTTCAATCGTGTACTCGCCATCTTTCGGCTTGTCCGAAAAGCCGTGGCCCAACAGGTCCACCGCGATGACGCGAAAGCCCTGCGATGCGAGCGGGAGAAAGACTTCGCTCCACACGAGCGTCGAAGCGCAGAAGCCGTGTATGAGCAGCACGGGCGGCCCGTCTTCCGGCCCCGCATCCTGATGATGGACGCGCGCGCCTTCTATCTCCGCGAACCATGAGTATTCGGCGTGGGCTATCTCGCCAGCGTGCTCTCGCCATTCGACATCGCGCGGCCTCGCCAGGAGTTTGGCGGCCACCGCCGCGCCCGCAAAGCCGCCCGCGCCCGCCGCTATCAGGTAACGTTTCTTCATAACAGTTATGCTAACCGGTGCCTTCCTCTTCTCTTCCGCGATTAAACTAAAGCCCGCACCTTTCAGTGTGAAAAGCACGGGCCGTTTAGCTTGTCTCTCAGACTCTTTCTGCCTTCGGATCGCGCCGCCCGCATCTAGCGCGAGAGCAGCGTGCCGACGTAGGTCAAGAGTTCGTTGGCGCAGACGGGGCAATAGCCGTGGTCTTTGATGAGACGGTCCACCACCTCGTTGATGCGTCTTAACTGGTCCGGGTCCGGCGTCTTGACGGAGGTCGTAATCTTGACCACGTCCTTGAGGTCCGCGAAAATCTTCTTCTCGATGGCCTCCTTGAGCCGCTCGTGCGAGTTGTACTCGAAGCTGCGACCCTTGCGCGCGTAAGAGGAGATGCGTATCAATATCTCCTGCCGGAAAGTGTTCTTGGCATTCTCGGAAATTCCTATCTGCTCCTCTATCGAGCGCATCAGTTGCTCGTCCGGCTCCATCTCTTCCTCTGTGATGGGGTCTTTCATGCGCTCCTTGTTGCAGTAGGCTTCGACGTTGTCCAGGTAGTTATTGCAGATGGTCCGCGCCATCTCTTCAAATGAATAAACGAAGGCGCGCTGGACCTCTATCTTCGCCAACTCGTCATACTCTTTGCGCGCCAGCGAGATGGTGTTCAGGTAACGGTCGCGCTGCTCAGGGTTGATGCCCGTGTGCTGCTCGAAGCCGTCCTTGATGGCGCGCAACGCGTCAATCGGGTTGATGCAGGTGACGCCGTCGCGCACGAGCGCGCCCGACAGGCGATTGATGATATAGCGCGGGCTGATGCCGTCCATGCCTTCGCGCACGGTCTCGTCTTTCAGTTCGCGCACGTCCTTAGACTTGTAACCCTCTACGTCTTCGCCGTCGTAAAGCTTCATCTTCTTAACGATGTCAACGTTCTGACGCTTGGGTTCTTCAAGCCTCGTCATGACGGCGAACATCGCCGCGACCCGCAAGGTGTTCGGCGCGAGATGCACGTTGCGCAAAACTTCCGACTGGTTCAAGAGCTTGCCGTAGATGCGCTCCTCCTGCGAGACGCGCAGGTTGTAGGGCACGCGCACGAGGATGATGCGGTCCTGCAAGGCTTCCGATTTGCGATTGCCAGCGAAAGAGATGTACTCGTTCTCGTTCGTGTGCGAGAGAATCACCTCGTCGGCGTAAATCATGGCGAAGCGGCCCGTCTTGATGTTCTGCTCCTGCGAGAGCGTGAGCAGGGAGTAGAGAAACTTCTCGTCCACCTTGAGCATCTCGACGAACTCCATGAGGCCGCGATTGGCGATGTTGAGTTCGCCGTCGAAGCGATAGGCGCGCGGGTCCGACTCGACGCCGACCTCGCCGATGGTCGAGAGGTCAATCGAGCCGGTCAGTTCCGTGATGTCCTGAGATTTCGGGTCCGAAGGAGAGAACGTGCCGATGCCGATGCGCTCTTTCTCCGAGAAGACCACTCGATGCACGCGCACGTCTTCGTGGCGTCCGGCGTAAGTATGCTCAAGCGCATAGCGGCACTGCGGACACAAGTCGCCTTCGATATAGATGCCGTAGTGCTTCTCAATTTCGCCGCGCAACTCATGCGGGATGAGATGGAGCGGCTCTTCGTGCATCGGGCAATCTTTGATAGCGAAGACCGCGCCCGGCTCATTCCTGGTCCACTCTTCGAGACCGCGCTTGAGCATCGTCACGATGGTTGATTTGCCGCCCCCCACCGGACCCATCAAGAGCAGTATGCGCTTGCGGACTTCCAGACGCTGGGCGGCGGATTTGAAATATTCCACGATGCGCGCAATCGGCTCCTCGATGCCGAAGAGTTCACTGGCGAAGAAGTTATAACGCGCAATCTCATCGCGCGTCCCTTCGTTTAACTTCTCGATGCCGGGCGCGTGAATCATGTCGTTGAGACGCGCGTGCGAGAGTTGAGCGATTCGTGGATTCTGAGAGACCAACTCGAAGTAGTCGCGGAAGGAGCCTTCCCAGCGCAGGGCCTCGCGGTCGCGCCGGAGACTTTCGAGCCGCTCGCTGATGTTAAAGTTGTGGTCGTTGCCATCCTGCTCTTGCATAGCCTTGTTAATACCTCATCTTTGGCTTCGCGCGTATCATGGACAGCGTGTGGGGAAACCCACGCCCCGCCGACTCGTTCG
>JAXDFO010000448.1:0-13468 GCA_034665545.1 Blastocatellia bacterium | reverse complement strand
TTCAGGTTGGAGAGCGGCGAAGTAATCCGCGATTGCCGCATAGGCTATCGCACGTTCGGCCAACTCAACCGCGATAAGTCCAACGCCATCCTCGTCCCGACCTGGGCCTCCGGGACCACAGAGCAGTTGAAATCCAGTTTCGGCCCTGGCGGTTTAGCCGACAGCACGAAGTATTTCATCATCGCCATAGATGCCCTCGGCAACGGCCTCTCCTCCTCCCCCTCGAACAGCCGTTTGCAGCCGCGCATGAGCTTCCCCAGATTCACCATCCGCGACATGGTCAACGCAGAGCACTCGGTTGTGATGAAGGTGTTCGGCCTTAAACATCTGAAGGCCGTGATGGGCGTCTCTATGGGAGGCATGCAGACTTTCCAGTGGATGGTTTCCTACCCGGATTTTATGGACCAGGCGATTCCTATCGTCGGTTCGCCGCGCCTGGCCCCATACGACCTGCTCCTCTGGCAAGCCCAACTCGACGCGATTATGAACGACCCTGGCTGGAAGCGGGGCGACTACACGGTGAACCCTGCGAGGGCCGCCGAGTACGAATTCAGCGCGCTGCTCCTGACCACACCTGAGAACTACAACAAGCGCATGACGCGCCAACAGTTTTTCGAGGAGCTTGAGCGGTCAAAGAAGGACATGGGCTTCGACGCCAACGATAAAATCAGACAAGTGCAGGCGATGATGGCCTTGGATGTGTCGGAGCCTTTCGGCGGTGCTATGGAGCGCGCGGCGAGTGCCGTCAAGGCCAGGGTCTTCGTCATCGTGGCGAAGTACGACCACGTTGTGACGCCCGGACCCGCACTGGAATTCGCGCGCCTGCTGCGTGCGCCGGTCCTTGAACTCGAAGGCGACTGCGGCCACCTGGCTCCCGGCTGCGAAGCGTTGAAGGTCAATCCGGCGGTGGCAGAATTCCTCGCGCGTTGATTACTGCGGGCACTCTCGATTGGTGTGCGTCGAGACGGGGCTGAACCTGTTTTGATACTCTGCGCTGGTGATGAAAGAGCAGGCCATAGCATGCTGTATCCCCACGTTCCTCAATGGAAACTTGTTGACCTGGCCCAACCAGAAATCGTAACCGCCCTGGTCCGGGTCGCGCCTGAGATAGCCGAAGTATTCCATCAAGACGAATGAAGAGTTGTATTCCGCATCCGCGAAGGATGAACTGTCTGCGACCTGCCGTATGATGGCGGCGCGCCCCTGGTCCGTGCCATCGTAGAGGCCCGCTAATGCGCCCCGCAGTGATGACAGGTCCGCTCCCGAATTCTGCTTGATGGAATTGAGCAGCGAGTCAACGAACAGGTCCGCCGGTTGTGAGCGAGGGTAGACTTGAAGGAAAGCATCTCGCCCGACGAAAGAGAGAGCATAGGCCGTCTTGCTCTCGTCAAGAGCGGGACCGACGACGATGCGGCCACGGTCAGAGATGAACTGCGCATAGGTTGGCCTGATGCCGAGCGCAGCCTTGAAGACGCGATAGACGTATGCGCCCGTCTGTTGAAACTCAGGCTCGAAGAAGAAGGCGTCCGCGACTCCGACCCTTCTATCATGAATGCATTGAGCGTCCGCGCCGCACTTCGTTATCTCGTTGGACCAATAACCGAGCCCTCCATCGTCGGGCGCGCGGTTGAGAAAATCCGCGTACTGCTGGCGGACGAAGAACTGTGCCGCGTCCGCAGGGTTGGTAGTCGGAATCGTCGTGTCGTTGTCTATGATGGTCAGCGACGCGCTCGCCGGGACGCCCTGCGCGACGATGCCTGTCAGGTTGTTGAGCGAGAGATTGATCGTTCGACTACCATCAATGTAAGCGTTGTCGGTGATGAGCACGATGAAGGACTTGCTGGCCTCGCCGGAGGCATATCTGAGCGTGCCGGAGGCGCTGGTGTAATCGCTTCTCTGCCGTGCGGTCCCATCGGTGGTGGCGTAGTCAACCGTCGCGGCGTTTGAGAGGTCGCCGGTGCGCGTCACGTTAATGGTGATGCTGCCAGCATCCTCCCTCACGCTGTAACTGCTATCGCTGAATTGAAGTCCGGGTGTATCGTCGTTGGCGATGGACACAATCGCCTGCGCCTTGGCCAGTGCGGCGTTCGTGGGGCCGCTGAGATTTACATAGAAAGATTCGTCCGGCTCGTTGACGTTGTCAACGATGATGGGAATCGTGATGCTCTTGCTCGTCTCTCCAGGCGAGAAGGTCAGCGTGTCGTGCGTTGCGACGTAATCGCTGCCCGCGCTGGCCGTCCCGTCCGCAGTATCATGAGCGACTGTGACGGGCTGGTATGAGCCGTTAGACAGTCTGACCTGTATGAGCGCGTTGCTAATCCCCGCGTTGCCTTCGATGATTGTCGCGTCGTCAATCGTGACGGATGGAAGGGTGTCATCGTTGAGAATCGTGGCCTGGCCCTGGCCGTCTGCGAGCGTCGCGTCCGACAAATTCGGATTGCTGAGATTGAGAAGGAACGTCTCATCAGGCTCGAAAGTAGTGTCTCCGTTGACGGAAACGGGGATGGTCCCGGTCAGGCTTCCGGCGGGAATCGTCAGCGTGCCAGTCGAGGCGATGTAATCGCTGCCCGCCGTCGCCGTGCCGTTCGCAGTCGCGTAGTCCAGGACGACAGGCTTGCCGCTCTGCTTCGATAAGGTGACGGTGAAAACGGCGTTGCTCTTGCCGCTATTGTTTTCTGTGATAGCGAGGTCGCTAACGGAAACAGCCGGGGGCGGGTCGTCGTTGATAATCGTCCCTGTGCCCTGACTGCGCGCGATGGTCGCGTTGAGAGGATTCGCCAGTAAGAGATTGAAGCTTTCATCAAGCTCGTTGATGGTATCAGTCTTGACGATGACGCTGATGCTCTTCGTCGTCTCTCCGGGCGCGAAGTTGAGCTTGCCGCTAACGGGGATGTAATCCGCGCCGCCCTTCGCGCTCTTTCCGCTCGAATAGTAATCTACGATGACGTTTCTGTTGCTAGCGGTTGACATCGCCACGTTGAAGACGAGGTTGACGGTCCCTGCGTCTCCCTCTGTGACGGTCGCATCGTTGATGGAGAGAGCGGGCAAGGGAGTGGGCGTGGCGGCGCAACTGTTGATGAAGAGGGAGACGGTGGCGTTGTTGTAATTGCAAGTCGCCAGGTCGTTCTTGCCGTCGCCGTTGACATCGCCCGCGACAATCGCCTGCGGGGCCAGACCGGGCACGTAGTTTATCGCCGCGCCGAATCTTCCGCTCCCGTCTCCGATGAGGATTGAAACGAAGCCTACACTAAAATATCCGCCGCCCGTGACGGCCAAATCCTGTATCCCGTCGCCGTTCAAATCGCTCGCGGTGATGGCTTGTATGTCCCCCTTCACAGTGAAGAACTCCGCCGCGCCGAAGCCGCCCGTCCCGTTACCTTGCAGAATCGCTACTCTGTTATTGCCGGTCGAAACTGCCAGGTCCAGCTTGCCATCAACATTGAAGTCAGCGACGGCGATAGGGTTCGGATATTTATTGCCCGTGCCGAAAAAGTAATTCGTCGCGGGCGCGAAGTGGGCCGTGCCGTCGCCTAAAAGAATCGAGACACTGCTCGCGTCGCCAATAGACACGGCCAGGTCCAATTTTCCGTCGCCGTTGAAATCATTGACCGCGACGAAATTGGGATGAGTCCCGACAGCGAAGGTGTTATAGCCCAGAGAGCCGGTCGCGCCGTCTCCCAAAATGATCGTGACCGTATTCTTGTAATTGCTGGATACGACGAGGTCCAGTTTTCCGTCGCTGTTGAAATCGCCCGACGAAATATAAGTTGGCGAGGAGTCTACGGCGAAGCGATGAACGGGGGTGAAGCCGCCGTTGCCGTTGCCTATGAGGAGCGAGATGTTGCCGGACGCGCCGTAGGGCGAGTCGCTCAGGCTGGTGATGACGAGGTCCAGTTTTCCGTCGTGGTTGTAATCGCAGGACGCGATGCCCGATGGCTGGTATTGATAGCCCGCGCCATAAGAGGTGGCCGCGCCGAGGCTGCCGTTGCCCGTATTCAAGAGGACCGTGACATCGTTGGACAACGTATTGACGTTTGCCAGGTCGGGCCTGCCGTCGCCGTTGAAATCCTCCATCACCGCGCCGCTCGCCTGGATGCCGCCTTCGGGCAAGGTCGGAGTGCCGAAGCGGCCCGTCCCGTCTCCGAAGAGGATAGAGACATCCGCCGAACTCTGGTTCGTCACCGCCAGATCGAGTTGACCGTCGCCGTTCAAGTCTGCGAGCGTCGCCCAGTTCGGATTACTCCCGGCGATGAATTTAGTCTCTGGTCCAAAATTGCCCGTCCCGTCACCGAGCATGACCGATACAAAGTAGGAGTAGTCGCAACAGCCGCTCGTGGTTACGAGGTCCGCTTTGCCGTCTCCGTTGACATCGGCAGCCGCCACAGAGGCGGGCGCTTTATCGTTGAGAACGGCCCGCAGCCGCCCGAAATTTCCCTGGCCGTCGCCCAGCATGATGACCACGCCGTACGAAATAATGTTCAAATTGGAAGAGCCGAGCGCGAGGTCTTGCTGGCCGTCGCCGTTGAAATCCGCGACGGCAACGGCCCCGTCGCCGGTCGCGGCGATGTTGAAAACGTTGGCGGGAGCGAAGCTGCCCGCGCCTGTTCCCAAGAGGACGGAGAAATCGCCAGTGTTGTTTGCTCCTACGACTAAATCAAGTATACGGTCGTTGTTGAAATCGCCGGTGGCTAGAGAATATGGATACTTAGCCACCGGGTAATTGACGGCGGGCGCGAAATTGCCCGCGCCGTCTCCGAGGAGGATGGAGACGGTCGTATTGTTACTGTTACCGTCGCCGCTATTGGCCGTCGCCAGGTCTTGAATATCATCGCCGTTGAAGTCGCCCGCGATGATGAATCTGGGACTCATGCCGACGTTGAAATTAATCGCCGCGCCGAAGCTTCCGTTTCCCGTTCCGAGAAGCACGGAGACGAAACCGTTGCTCACGCTGAAGCTGTTAGACGGGCCGGTCGTCGCCAGGTCCGGCTTGCCGTCGCCATTGAAATCGCTGACCAGCACGAATTGTGGACTGGCTTTGACCGTGAAGTTGGTCGCGGGATTATAGAGGCCCTCTCCACGGCCCAACATGACGGAGACGGTAGTGGACCCGCTGTTCGCCACGGCCAGGTCGGGCTCGCCGTCCAGGTTGAAGTCGGCGACGGCGGCGCCGCGCGGATTCGACCCGACGTTGTAACTCGTCGTCGCTTTGAGAACGGGCGTCGCGCATGCGCTGGCCGCGTACGACGTGCGTGTGGGCCAACCCGCCCAACAGACGAGCGCGATCAAGAGGACCAACGCGAAGAGAGAAAATCTCATGTTATGAAGCTGCTCTTTCATCCTTCGCTTTCTCTTACGGGGCGAGGTTGGAACAGATGCGATCGTTGCGCGTGCGCAGCGAACTGAACCTGTCCTGGTACTCCGCCGAAGTGATGAAAGCGCAGACCATGCCGCGATAGTTGTTCGGCACTTTGTTATTCAAGACATCCAACCAGAAAAGATAACCGCCGTCGTCCGGGTCGCGCCTGAGATAGCCGAAGTACTGCATGAGCACGAACGCCTTGTTGTATTCGGCCTGTTTGAAAGCAGCATTCTCCGCCACCATTCGCACGACGCGCGCACGGCTCTGGTTGGTGTTGTAGTCATTATTGAGCGCGGCGCGCTGGTCCGAGAGGTCAACCCCGGAACCCTGCTGCACTGTTTGCAGCAGCGCATCTATAAACTGCGCGCCCGTCAAACTCGCCGGATACTTCGACAGGAATTCCGGCCTCTGCACCCACGCATCCGCGAACGCCACTTTCCCTGACTCCAGGTCCGCTCCACCGACAACGCGGCTGCGATCCGGCATGAACTGCGCATAGCTCGGACGCGCGCCGTACGTGGCCTTGTAGAAGCGATAGACATAACCGCCCGTGTCCTGAAACTCCGTTTCGATGAAGTAGGCCGCGCTCACGCCGACGCGCCTTGAGTTGATGCAGTTTGCGTCCGTGCCGCAGTTGGCAATCTGGCTGGTCCAATAATCAAGCCCGCCCTGGTCCGGCACGCGGTTGAGAAAATCATGATAATGCTGGCGCACGAAGAAGCTCGCGTTATCAATCGGGTTGATGGCAGGGGCCGCCGTATCGTCGTTGATGATAGACACAACAGCCGCGCCCGGATTAACGATGAGAGCATTCGTCGGATTGCTGAGCGTGACATTGATAGTCTCCGTGCCTTCAACGTAAGCGTCGTTAATAATCGGGATGACGATGGTCCTGCTCTGCACGTTCGGGCCGAACGTGAGCGTCCCCGAGACGCTCGTGTAGTCTGTGCGCTGGCTCGCCGTCCCGTCGCTCGTGCTGTAGTCAACGGTCACGGTGCCTGTGCTCGTGCCGTAACGATAGACGGTCAACGTCGCGCTGTTGCCGCTCTCGTTGACGCTGAGCGCGGACTCGCTCAATTGCACGGAGGTCAACACGCCTGAGAATGAAGCGTTGCTGTTGCTGACCAGGTTGCCGATGGTGGTGGAAGCAGGGTTGAAGGTGTAGCCGGTTTTTGAAGGCTTGATCGTGTATGTGCCGTTGGCTGGCAGCAGGAATGAGTAATGGCCCTGGCTGTCTGTCTGCGTCGTCGCGCTGGATGCGCCGCTCAGCGTTATCGTCGCGTCAACGATGGGGATGCTGGTGTTGGGGTTCAACACCGTGCCGGAGATTAAATATTGATTGAGCGGCGCGGCGAAGTCTACGCCCGTCATCTGTCCGCTCAGGTTATTAATGGTCCTGTTCGCGGGCGAGAAGGGATAGAAGCTCTGGTCTATCGAGACTGTGTAAGAGCCGCCTTCGCCGAGACTGTTAAAGCTGTAATTGCCGTTGGCGTCCGTCGTCACGCTCGTTGACTCCAGTCCGCCAAGATACACAGTGATGCCGCTCTTGCCGATGCCGCCGACCGTCAGTTGCCCTTTGATGGATGCGGTCCTCGGTCGCGCGGTGAAGTTGAACGCCCCGCTCAGCGTCGAATTCGGCAGGTAATAGAAGGGCGGGTCGAAGACGTACATCGCCAGCAGCGCCGGTTGGTTGTTGTAGTTGATGCTGATGGCGTTGCCCTGTGAGCCGGTGCTGAACTTGTAAAAGCCATTCGCGTCCGTCACCGTGGAAGAGGACGGATAGCCGTTCTGTAGAATGATGCTGACGCCCGGCAGAGGGGTTCCGTTAGGCTCCTTCACATAACCGCTGAGCTCTTGCGAGATGAAGGTCATCTGGAAGTCCGCGCCCGTTTGGTCCGCGTTGAGATTATTGAAAACGAGCTTGTCGGGCGTCGTCGTCGTAGGGCCGAAGCCTTCCGCCGTGACTGTGTAGTTGCCTCCGGCGGGCAAGCCCCTGACGATGTAGTTGCCGGTGTAGATGTCTGTCTGAGCGTCTCGCGTAATGCTGCCCGTGACATGTATTTTCGCGTACGCGCCGCCCCCTGTGCTGCCCGTGATGCGACCGGAGATGCTGTAGGAGGGAGGCAACGGCGTCCAGTTGGGCGGCTGCGGCTGCCAGCTTGCGCTGACTATCTCCTTCAAGTCTCCGCTCACCTTTGTCAATCCTGAGCCGTCCAGGTTGATGGTGGAGATGCTGTTGTTGTAACCGGACGTGGCGGTGTTGGTGAAAACAATCTTCGTCCCGTCAGGCGACCAAGAAGGATTCATCGCGCCCGCCGTGTTGTTGATTTTGACAAGGTTCGTGCCATCGGCATTGATGGTGAAAACCGCAGCCAGTCCGTTTGAAGCATCATAGCCCGTGAGGACCAGCTTCGCGCCGTCGGGCGACCATTTGAAAAACCCTGCGCCGTTGCCGGGGCTTGGAACGGGAATGATGGTCACTCCGCTGCCGTCGGCGTTCATCATGCCGATGCCTCTGCCGGTGCTGAAAACGATGCGCGCTCCGTCGGGCGACCAGTCGGGCACGTTGCCATCTGCGAGGCGCGTCAGGTTGCTGCCGTCCAGGTCAATCACGTAGATGCCATAGCTTCCGGAGGTGCGGTTGCTGCCGAAGGCTATGCGCGTGCCGTCGGGCGACCACGTCGGATTTTGATCGTAATAGGAGCCGGATGAGACCTGTCGCTTGTTGCTGCCGTCGGCATTCATCACGTAGATGCCGTCATCCGTCCCGTTGCTGTGGCTGATGTAAGCTATCTTCGTTCCATCGGGAGACCAGACGGGCGTGTTCTCGGTTCCGGGGAGTTCTGAAGTGATGTCGCTCGCGCCGGTCCCATCAGGATTAATCACGTAAATATCGCTCGTCCCGCTCGTGCCGTCTCCGCGACCGGAGTCTAAAGCAATCAAGCCGTTCTTCTTGGGCCCACTCGCGCTAGCCGCCTTGACGATGGTGGTGACGGTCTCGGCGTCATTGGTCGGGTTGATGTCGGGCATCGCGGAAGTGACTGAGGCCGTATCGCTGATGGTCGTGCCGGGAGCCACAGGGGCGTTGACCGTGGCGGCGAAAGTCGCCGTCGCGGACGCTCCGACGGCGAGCGTGGGGATGAGCGCGGTGCGATTGTTGCCGCTGCCGCCGCAGACGCCCGCGTTGGTCGCAGAGCATGAGACGAAGGTCAGTTCCGGCGGCAAGTTATTTGTGATGTTGACGGATGAGGCGACGGCTGGTCCAAGATTCTTGACCGTGATGACGAAGGTGTCAACGCCGCCGACCTCGGTTAATCGCAGGGCGGAGAAATTCTTCAACATGAGGTCCGTGAAATCAACCGTCGTGCTTTGAGTAGAGCTATTGTTGGCGGTGGTTGATTCGGGCTCGCTGGCCGTGACGCTGGCCGTGTTCGTGATATTCCGCACCTGCGGCGGAGTGACGACGAGCGTGACGGTCGCGCTTCCTCCCTGGTTGAGCGTGCCCAGGTTGCACTTGAGTGTGTGCGTCCCGCTACAACTCCCTTGCGAGGGCGTCATCGAGACGAGACCCGCGCCCGTCGGCAACGTGTCGTCGAGTGTGACGTTGGTCGCCGGGACTTCTCCGTTGTTGGAGATGTTAATCGTATAAGTCAGGTTAGAGCCGTAGAGCACAGGGTCCGGCGAATCCGTCATCGTCAGGACGAGGTCCGGGGCCGAACTGAACTTGGTCACGAAGGCGTCGAAGCTTCCGTTGTAAGTGGCCTGCATGGGGTTGACCGTCGGGAAATTGGTCGAGCCAGCGATGCCCGCGACGTAAACGTTGTTGGATGAATCGAGCGCGATGCTGCGTCCTGTGTCGTCGCCATTGCCGCCTAGATATGTAGAGTATCCGAGGATGGAACCGGCGGAAGTAATCTTGGTGACGAAGGCGTCCTTATAGGAGAAGTCATTCTTGGTGGGCTGGGCCGCGCTCAGAACAGGGAAGTTAGTTGACCTTGTGCTGCCCGTCACGTAGGCGTTGCTCGCGGAGTCAACGGCGATGCTGTAGGCCATGTCTTCGCTGTTGCCGCCGAGATAGGTGGAGTAGCTAATCGCGTTGCCTGAAGAGTTCAGCTTGGTGACGAAAGCATCGTAGTTGAACTGATCGCCCTTCACCGACTGGAAAGCCCCCACGCTGGGAAAATTTGAAGAGAGCGTCGAGCCCGTTAGAAAAATATTGCCGGACGGATCGAGCGCGATATCGCGCGCTACGTCAAAGCTATTGCCGCCGAGAAAGGTTGAGAAGATGAGGGCCGAACCCGTCGGATTTAATTTCGTGACGAAAGCATCATAGCTGACGGTTTCAGCCTTGGCCGGTTGCAGGGCGTTCATCGTCGGGAAGTTGTTGGAACTGGTATTGCCCGCTATGTACGCATCGCCGCTTGAGTCAATGGTGATGGCGTTGCCGAAGTCGCTGCCGTCGCCGCCGAGGTACGTGGTGTAGATTTGAGACGAGCCAGCCGGGTACAGCTTGGAGACAAACGCATCGGCCCCCCCGCTGCTTCCCAAGTAGAGCGTAGCGCTGTTGGACGCACTGATAGCCAGTGTGTTGATGTTGAAAGCGGCCAGCCCTGTGTTCGAGGGATTCCATGTCGCCCCGGCGTCCGTGCTCTTTAAAACTCCGCCGCCTTTCGTGCCAGCATAGATGATAGAACTGTTGGCCGGGTCAATCGCCAGCGCGGCGATTTGAGGCATGGGCGTCTGCGTGTCCATCGTGGTGGACCAATTCGCGCCGCCGTTGACGCTCTTGTACACGCTGCCGAAGACGGCAGCATAGATTGTCTGCGGATTCGTCCGGTCAATCGCCAGGTCGTAAACACTGCTGAAGAAGGGAAGCCCTGTGCCTCCGAAAGTCCACGCGCTCCCGCCGTTGACGCTCTTGTAGAGACCCTTATCCGTTCCCAGGTAGATGTTGGCGGGCGTGTTCGGGTCAACCGAGAGAGCATAGAAATATGAAGTTGATTCAAAATTGTTATAGTAATCCGTGTCCAGCCTGGTCCATAAATTTCCGCCGTCGGCGCTCTTGTAAAAGCCGCCGCCGAAGTTGATCGCCGTGTAGAGCGTTGAAGGATTGGTCGGGTCAATCGTCAGGACTTGAGCATAAGGAAAGTACAGGCCGTTGTTAATCGCGTTCCAGTGCGCGCCCGCGTCCGTGCTTTTGTAAATACCGTTGGTGGTCGTCGCGTAGATGATGGATGAGTTAGAGGGGTCAATCGCCAGATGTGTGACCGGCGTCGAGGTCTGCCCCTTGCCCGCCGCCGCCCAACTGCCGCCCCCGTCCGTGCTCTTGTAGATGCCGTTATCCGCCGCCGCATAGACGTTGGACGAAGAAGAGGGGTCAACCACCAGATGATTGATGCTGCTGGCGACCAGACCCGTATCGCTCACGCTCCAATTGCTCGCGCCGTTGCTGCTCTTGAAGAGCAACTTGCCGTCCTTGATCGGCTGAAGCGCGTTATGCACGGGGAAGTCCCTGGAATCCGCCTCGCCCGTCACATAGACGTAGCCGACCGCGTCCACGGCGATGTCCAGTCCGGTGTCGTAGCTGCTGCCGCCGAGGTAGGTTGAATAGAGCAGCGTGGAGCCCGCGCTGTTCAACTCCGCGACGAAGGCGTCGGAGCCGCCGGAGGGGGTCGAGTGCAAAGCGTTCGCGGTGGGAAAATTGACGGACCAGGTGGAACCTGTGAGATAAGCGTTGCCGCTCGCATCAACCGCGATGCGGTAGCCGATGTCTGTGTCGCCGCCGCCCAGATAGGTCGAGTAGATAATCGCAGAGCCGCTCGCATCGAGCTTGGTGACGAAGACATCGTAGAAGCCGCCGTTGGTCGCCTGCGCCGGGTTGACGACGTTGAAGTTGGTGGAGCTAGTCTGGCCTGTGAGATAGGCGTTGCCGCCCGAATCAACGGCGATGCCGAAAGCCTGGTCGTTCCCGTTCCCGCCCAGGTAGGTCGAGTAGACCAGCACGGGGTCAATCACCAGCGGCCTGCTCTCGTCGTACTCGCTTATCTGAAACCCAACCGCTTGATTTCCCCGGAGCACATAACGGCTGGCAATCTCTCGTCTCTCGCCGCCCACCTCTTGATAGACTATGGGCCTGTGGAGGCTGACATCACCGCCCTCTGTCTTGAGCGACAAGTCGCCCTGACGATTAAGCTCGCGGCCCTTGATGCCTTGAAATTCGAGCGTGATTGAGTTGGGGTCCGCGCCGGGCGCGACGATGAAATCGTATTCGAGTTGTCGCTGATTTCCGTAATAGAGCAGGTCCACGCCCTTGTACACTTCCTGGTAACGGACCTTCGCGTAAGTCGGAATATTCTTGCGCCACTTCTCCGGCTCATTGCCTATGAAGTAGTTGGTCTTACCCGCCTGCTCTTCAACTCCCGCGACCTGCGCATCTGTTCGCGCGCCTCTCAAACGCATGCGCACGATTGAGTGTTCAAGGCTGGCCCGCCCCCCCTTTTGTGATTCGCCTTCCACGGCTGATTTCGTCCCGGCCTCTTGAGCCGTCACCGATTTATGCAGGTCCAGCACGGCCTCCGTCGAGGTCAACAACAGGTTATAGCCCTGGCCGCGCGAGAGGAACTTTACCTCTTGACCCGCCTGGCCCCTGTTCGCCTCAAAACTCATAGGCAGTTTGCCGTAAGCCTCTGCCAACCTTGCGCGCCCGTCCGGCGAGACCTGCGCAGGTGTTGACGCGCCTTTCTCCGTGCGCGCCTCACCGACCTGAATCGCTGTGGCCGGGAGCCATCGCCCGAAAGTTGAGCACACGATGAAGAGCATCACTGCTGTGACCGTCAAGATGAGAATGCGGCGGGGGCCGGGGCGCAAATATGTCAGGTTGGGCATTTAGAACTCCGGAAGTGTAAGAAAGAATTTATAGCTGGTGATGAAAGCTGAAGCTCTGCCCCTCTTAATTTGTTAGAGGCTGGTTAGAGGCTGAGCGTGTCAAGGCAAATCCCGGTTGATAGAAGTCTGAGGTAGATTGGCGGAAGAGGAGTTCACAAACCAACTACAGGCTATCGAAACTGGATAATAAGTTATTGCCACTAAATCCGTCAATCACATCACCCGCACGCAGGCCCGCCTGTTGATTCGGAATGCGCGACAAGCCGCGAGCTAAGGCGGTGCCAGAAACGTCGCCGCGTCTACCTTCTGGAACGAGGCTCGGACCATGTCTCACTCATCGTCGAAGACGACGCCAATGGGTGAGGATTCTTGGGCGAGTCCGATAAAGCAGGGCCAATAAGATGTCAAGTTCACATAAGCGGGGCTTGCCAATATCTTATAGCCGGTTGTGCCTGACATTATCGGACACTACTTTTTGCCAAACCACTAAAGGGCAACTTGAAGCGGAAAGGAATCCGGCCCCGGCGTTTCTCGCTTCACGCAAAGACGCGGGAGGTAGTTCAGTTATAGTTGATTATGAAACTCACTCTTCCGATGCGCAGACTTGCTCGTCGCAAGCCCGGTATCTCTGCCGGGCAATAAAGCGAAAGAATAACAATGTAGGAGAGAAGACTGGACCAGAAATTGGACCAGAAATTGGACCAGCAACTGGTCCAGAAAATCGGATGATTTCCAGAAAGAAACTGGTTGACAAAAAAAACCAAGATCATTATGATGGGGCTCTCTCGCACCTTCTCAAACCTAAGCCCCCAGTTTAAGGATTTCTTTGTAAAAAAGTGTTTTTGAATGTCACCAGATTGATCTTGCCCGTGTCTCATCGGGATGATCTTGTGTCTGGTCTGAGCTTGTAGCGGACAGGCAGATAATCCTGCCGTTTTATTGCGGTATGTTTACTAAGCTCATAAAAATCGGCCTCGTTGTTACCTGCAAGTAACAACGAGGCCGACCTTGACAACTCACCCTCCGCCACTGTTGTGTAACGAGGATGTGAAGCCAGACAGCCTACATCTTAGCGCACATTAGGGCAGGGGCTCAACTCAATTTTTTGAGGGAGTTTTGTATGATGTGCGTCACCGTCTTCAAGGGTTTTGCGCCTTCCGCTTCCATAATCGTCTATTACTGGACCAGGCAACCTCATGCCTCCGCACCGACAGGTGTGAGAAA
>JAXDFO010000447.1:0-11015 GCA_034665545.1 Blastocatellia bacterium | reverse complement strand
GTTGTTACTATCGCCCCAATGCCAGAAAGACTCGCCGTCGCTCGTCTGCTGCAATCCCCAGCCGAGTCCCCATGAGACATCCGGCAAGAGATGAATTGGTCCAGAATTGTTGACGCAATTCTGACAGCCTTCCTGGACCTTTATTTGCGGAGTCAACATCAGGCGGGCCGTCTCCTTCTTGAGACCCGTGCCGTTCATGACGGCGATGACGAATTTGGCGTAATCGGTGGGAGTCGTATTGAGGCTGGCCGCCGCGTTGGCCTCGGTCGGCTGCCGCCTTTCGGTGACGCCGCCCGTCTGGTCGTGGCCGAAAGCCTTGAGCGATGAATAGCGTTCCTGCCAGACGTAACTGCTGCTCGTCATGCCCAGAGGCTCGAAGACAGTTTTTCTCATGACCGCGTCGAGGGGTTGGCCCATCAGATGTTCCACGGTCTTTTGCAGGTAGACGAAGCCCTCGCCCGAATAACTGAACTTCTCGCCCGGCGTGAAATAGATTTTGAGCGGTCCCTTTTGTGGTCCATTTTGCGGTCGCCAATTCGGAAAGCCCGTCGTGTGGCTCAAGACCCTGCGCGCGGTGATTTGATTCAAGCGTTCATCATTCTCAACATATGCGCCCGGCAGGTATTTGACGAGCGGCGTGTCCAGGTCCAATTTTCCACTGTCGGCCAGCTTCAAGACGGCGTAGGCGAAGACGGGCTTGCTCAAAGAGGCCGCCTCGAAGACGGTGTTCTCCGTGACAGGCTCCTTCGTCTCGGCGTTCATGACGCCGAACGCGCGCTGCCAGAAAACTTTGCCATCGCGGATGAGCAGGACGGAGAGGCCCGGCACCTCGCCTTCCTTCATCAACTGCGGAATCGTTCTTTCCAGTCGCGCGGTCAATTCATCTTTACTCGCGCGCGTCTTCAAGGGAACGATTGGTTGGCCCGATGCCTGCTGCGCATTCACGAATGATTGAACCTGGACCAGAAATAAGAGAGCCATCATGAACCCTGCGACGACAGGCCCGAGAGATGTCTTCATCCGGCGTTCTCCTTATATGAACAGTTTGCTGTCCTCAATTATGATTAACACCGCGAGCGGGCCTTTTGTGGCACATTTTTGCGGCCTGCTTCGCGCGGGCGCGGGGCGCGTGCTACACTTGATGTTTACCTTAACACGATAGGATTTATCCGAGATGACTGGAAACGAGATACGCCAAGCCTTTTTAGATTACTTTGAACGCCACGGCCATCGCGTCGTGCGTTCCAGCCCTTTGCTTCCATCCAACGACCCGACGCTCCTTTTCGCCAACGCCGGAATGAACCAGTTTAAGGATGTCTTCCTCGGCCAGGAGAAGCGCGATTATACACGCGCCGTCTCGGTCCAGAAATGCCTCCGCGCGGGCGGCAAGCACAACGACCTCGATGATGTCGGAGACAATACGCATCACACCTTCTTCGAGATGCTCGGCAACTTCTCGTTCGGCGATTACTACAAGCGCGAGGCGATACAGTTCGCGTTGGACCTCCTGCTCAATGGCTACAAGATGCCGCTCGAACGTCTCTGGTTCACGGTCTACGAGACCGATGACGAGTCAATCGAACTGTGGGTCGAAGCGGGCGTGCCGCGCGAGCGTATCCTGCGCTTTGGCGAGAAGGACAACTTCTGGCAGATGGGCGACACGGGCCCATGCGGCCCGAACAGCGAGATTAATTTTTATACGGGCGAACACCCGGAAGACCCTCAGTATAACCGCGCCGAGTACGTCAACCAGGACGGCAGCCCGACGGTCGAAATCTGGAACCTGGTCTTCATGCAGTATGAGCGACACGCGGACGGAACGCTGACGCCGCTCCCCAAGCCCTCTGTGGATACGGGCGCGGGCCTCGAACGCATCGCCGCCGTTATGCAGGGCGCGCAAAACAACTATGACACGGACCTCTTGCGCCCGATCATAGACCATATCGCAAGCCTCGCAGACAGAAGCTATGAGCCGGAGACGGCGGAAGGCTTCGCCATGCGCGTCATTACCGACCACGCGCGCGCCACCGCCTTCGCCATCGCCGATGGCATCCTGCCCGGCAACGAGGGTCGCAACTACGTCCTGCGCAAGATTATGAGGCGGGCTATTTATCATGGCCGTCACGCGCTTGGGTTCGATGAAGCCTTCTTCTACAAGGTCACGGAATTCGTGGTCCAACAAATGAGCGTGGCCTATCCTGAACTCGAAGCCTCGCGCGAATTCATAGAGCGCATGGTGCGGCTCGAAGAGGAGCGTTTCAGTTCGACCTTGACCATCGGCTTGCAGAAATTCGACGCGCTTTTCTCAACCCTTCCAGAAGGCGAGATGCCCGACTATAAAGAACTCGCGCGCCTCTACGACACGTTCGGCACGCCGCGCGATTTGATTCGCGTCGGGATGGAAGAGCGCGGCTTTAAGTTGGAAGAGGAAACATTCAACGAGGCTTTCGACGCGGCCCTGCGCGAGATTCAACAGGCCGGAACGCGCGAGCATGACACGACGCGCGCCAGAACCAATCCGGTCTATGCGACTGTCTTAGAGCGCGTCGGTCGCGCAGAGTTCAGAGGTTACGATGAGACGCGGACAGAGGACGCGCGCATCGTCGCTCTCATCAATGGCGAAAAGGAAGTAGAAGAGTTGCGCGAGGGCGAGGAGGGCGAAGTCATACTCGACCGCACGCCCTTCTATGCGGAAGCGGGCGGGCAGGTCGGCGATACGGGCACGTTCGCCAGTGGCAACATGCACGCGAGCGTCAACGATACGGTCTCGCCCGTGAGCGGTCTCATCGTTCATCGCGTGAAGATAGAGCGCGGTGCGTTGAAGGTCGGTGATGAAGTGACCGCTATTATTGATGTCGAGAAACGTGACGCGACGAGGCGCAATCACACGGCGACGCATCTGCTGCACGCGGCCTTGCGCGAAGTCTTGGGCGCGCACGTCAAGCAGGCTGGCTCTGTCGTCGCGCCGAACTACCTGCGCTTTGACTTCACACATTTTCAACCGTTGACGCGCGATGAGTTGGCAGAGTTGGAACGCCTCGTCAACTATCACATCCTGCGTAACGAGAAGGTCCAGACGGACATCCTCTCGCTGGATGAAGCGATGCGTTCGGGCGCGATGGCCCTCTTCGGAGAGAAGTATGCGGAGCAGGTCCGCGTGCTGACCGTGCCCGGATTTTCCAAAGAGCTTTGTGGCGGCACGCATGTGCGCGCCACCGGCGATATAGGTCTCTTCAAAATCACGAGCGATGAATCCATAGCCTCCGGCACGCGCCGCATACGCGCCGTCACGGGCGCGGATGCCTTCACGCGCTTTCAGGAGACGGAGGCATTAGTGGACCAATTAGCGGGCGGCCTCCGCGCCTCGCGCCAAGACTTACACATGACCGTTGAGCGTCTTCAGGAAGAACTCAAGAAGGCTCGGCGCGAAGCCGAAGAGTTGCGCATGAAGATAGCCACGGGCGCGGTCGGCGCATCCGGCGCGAACGGTAACGAAGCGAGAGAGGTCGCGCCCGGCGTCAAAGTGCTGGCGCGCGAAGCGAGCGGGCTTGACGCGGCGGGCATGCGCCAGCTTTCCGATACACTGCTGGCGCGCATCAAGTCCGGCGTCGTCGTTCTAGGCCGTAGCGGCGAGGGGAAAGTCTCGCTCATCGTCCGCACCTCGAACGATTTGACGAAGCGCATCCCGGCAGGTCAGGTTATCAGAGAACTCGCCCCCATCGTCGGAGGACGCGGCGGCGGCAAGCCAGACATGGCCGAAGGCGGAGGTTCGCAACCTGACAAACTCACAGAAGCCCTCGAAGCCAGCTACGGCGTCGTCGAAAAACTACTAGGGTAAAGCAGGAGTCAGGAGCCAGGAGCCAGAAGCCAGAAGTAAGAGCAGAGCCTTCATCATGAAGTGCATGCTATTGCTTTTCTTCTGACTCCTGGCTCCTGACTCCTGTTCTTACATCGCTTTCTGTTTGTCTGTGAGAGTGATGTTCATTTTTTCTAGAGTCACGCGGTTGAGCGTGCCCGTCACTTTGATATTCTCAGCCGCCTGGTATTTCTTCAGCCCGGCGCGCGTCTCGTCGTCGAGCCTTCCCGTCTGCTCGCCCGTGTAAAACCCTTTCTGTTTGAGTATCGCCTGTGCCTGCTTGACCTGTTCCTTATTAGCACGAAAGATTGGCCCACGCTTTTTCGCGTTCGAGTTCTGCGTGGAGGAAGAAGAGGAAGTGTTCGCTTGCATGGACCCGCCTTGATTGGCCCAGGTGACGGACAACGCGAAAAGAAGCGTGAGTGAACTCACGAGTAGTTTTCTCATTTTTGTTTTCCTTTGTGAGTCGCGCCAGACGGGAGCGCGCGTTTGTGACGGCTGGTTAAAAAGCCCTGACATCATACTACCCCTGTCAATAACCCTCACTTCGAGACATCCATCGCGGCGGCTAATTCCTTGTTACCATTAAGGATATCGCAAGCACCCCATCTGTGTATAAACTTGTTGTAATCTTTTTAAACATCATGTTATGATTCTTTTGCCCCTCCTGTGGGGCTTGAACAGTGCTCTTTGTGTTTCAGTTTCGCCCGTCTTCTCTTCATCTTTCGCGCTCCCTTGCCGCGCGCTCCTCTCGAATCAAAGACCTTTTGGGACATGGTGAGTTGCATGAAAAAGTTTCTCTGGATCTGTATCATGGCGTTGGCGTTTGCCGCGCCCGCGCTGGCCCAGTCGGGTTACAAGTTTGATAACTTCGACGCGCCCAACGGAGTACACATAGCTACAGTGCCGACGACTGCCACCTTGCCATCGTCCAAACCTCAGCCCGCGACCAACAAGCCCGCCGCCGCTCTCAACAAGGAGGGCGCGACCGCCATCAAGAACGCTCATTCGCGCGCGGACTCATACGTTGACGCGCAGCCGCAACGCATCCAGATGTCTGTGAGCAAATCTCTGGACAATTTTACGACGGGCGATATGAGGCTCGATGCCATCATCGTCGAATCGGCCACGCGCAATAAAGTGGACCCTGTGCTGGTCTACTCGCTCATGCATCAGGAATCTTCCTTCAAGCCGCGCGCCGTCTCCTACAAGGGAGCGCGCGGGCTGATGCAATTGATGCCTGGGACGGCGGCGCGCTTCGGCGTCACGGACATCTTCGACCCGAGGCAGAACATAGAAGGCGGCATACGTTACTTGCGTTTCCTGCTGGACATGTTCGACGGCGATGTGCCGCTCTCGCTGGCCGCTTATAACGCGGGCGAGGGCGCGGTGATTAAATATGGGAGACGCATCCCGCCTTACAGCGAAACGCAGGAGTACGTGCGGCGCATCACGAAGCGTTACGAGTTGATGCGCGATCCCTCGACCGTTATCAACGCGCGCAGAGTTTCATCCACGCAGCAGGTCGCAGAGGTCCAGGAAAGCAAGCCTCTCAACATCTACGAGCGCAACGTCTACGCCGTGCGCCTTCCGTCCGGCAAGACTCAACTGGTCAGCCAGTAAGGACGGAAGATAAAAGGACCATTAATTTAGAAACTCAACGAATCAATCAACAAAAGGCGGTCGCGTCTCATCCGAGAGAAAGCGACCGCCTCTTTAATTTTATCTTCGCGCTGTAAGCGGATTTCCGGGGAGGCTCAGCCGACGGGGCACTCGCAACGTGTAGCGGTGGGGAGCGGCAGTGCATCTTTACCGATGAGCGTTCTCGCTCTCGGGCGCGGGGTCTGATTTCTGTCCAGCGTCTTTCTCATCCTGAACTGAACGTTGAGGCCCTTCTTCGCCAGCACGGCGAGCAAGGCATCCATCGCGGGCCTTGATGGAAACTCGCTTGTGTCCATGTCGCCGACGACGTGTAGATACGGCGGCTGGGTTGGCGCGTCATGACCGTCGAGCGCGGCCATCGCGCTCTGAAGCTTCGCGGGGTTCCAGGCCGCACCCGCTTGCGGGGCAGCATGAGAGGCAAGCTGTTTCTGCCTCTCTCTTTGCGCGGCGTCCTGCTTTGACAAAGTTGCTGAAGCATCGGACCAGGCGGCGGTGTCAATCACGCCCTCCCCAGAAGAATTATTCGCGGCCACTTCCGGGCCGACGGAAAAATCCCAAGAGGCTTGCCGTTGCGCGCTTCGCGTTTCAGCCTTACGCCCTGTGGCGGCAGAAGGCACTGCATTGTTTCTGGCCGTCGTCGTATTGATGGAAGGCGTCATGCGCCTGGCGAATGGTTCTGTGCAAGGGGAGTTCGTTTGCGCGACCGTGCTCTCAGCCGCCTGCGCATCCGGGGTCAGTAGGAGATTCCACCAGACCAGTCCTGCTCTCTCCTGCGCGGCGTTTATCGAATGGCTTAACTGCTGCACGGCTCGCGGCGTCGAGACCAGCGTCATGATGATTAAGGATAAGATGGCTAACCGCCTGTTGCTTTTCATTTGCTCTTACCTGCAATCCGTAAATGATAGAGGCTCGAAAAACTTTTCCTCTCCAATCCGTTCCTTATGATGAGAACACCGCCCGCCCGGCCTTTGTGGCAAAATATTTTCATCTACTCTCTTATTTCCCGCGAGCCACTGATTAAGTTCCGCGAATTTAAGTTCTCGGACCTTTCGCCGTGAGTTTGATACGGGCCGCGCCACGTCTTTGTTTCGCATGGTATGATAGGGTCGGATGCGTCGCCTTGAGAGCCCTGAGAGATTTGGCGCGCGACAACCCTTTATGGAGAAATAGCTTTCTTGTCAAATTCGCTTCCGCACGGTAGTTCCATGAACGGCATTGAGGGCGCGTCGGGCACGCGCCTGCGCCGCGCCCTGTTGATTGACGCGGGGTCCGCCGCCAGGTTACAGCCGCAACTGGCCGTCAACGGCTATGAGACGCGCACGGCCACGACCGGGACGGCGGCGCATGCGATTGAAGAGTTTGAGCCGCACGTCTTGTTGATAGAACTGCGCAGGGGCGGCGTTGACGGCGGCGGCAGCAGCCAGGACTGTCTCGCCCTCGCGCGCAAGCTGCGCGCTGAACCGGCGACTTATGTTCTCCCCCTCGTCTTCGTTTTCGACGAGGACGAAAGGGATCTGCGTAACGCGGCCTTGAGCGTCGGGGCGGACGATTATTTCAGCGTGTGGACTCCTGCGGCGGAGATGCTGGCGCGGCTCGACGCGCTCTTCTGGCGCACGGAGGCGGGCCGCCGCGCGGCTTCCGTGGCTGGCGACCAGCGGCTTGAGATAGACAATTTCATAATGATGCTGGACTCCGTGCGCGCTGCCCTGCGCGCGGGAGATGTGGGGACGCTGGCTCTCGTCTATGCCACGCCCGCGCGCGCGGTCGCGACGCTCGACAAGGCCGCGCGCGACCGCACGCTGGCAGAGGCCCACGGTTTTCTCAAACTCAATTTGCGGCGGGTTGATGAAGTGACCTTTTATGGTCCAACGACGCTGCTCGTCTACCTGCCGCGCACCGCTTCGGAGACGGCGCAAGCCGCCCTCTCAAGATTGCGCGAGCAGTTCATAGCCGAGCGCGCGGGCTTCGAGATAGCCCTCGGCCTCGCCTCGTTTCCCACGGACGGAGACGACGTTGAAAGTCTCATAGAAAGGGCAGAGGCCGCAGCCCTTCGCGCGCGCGACCTCTCGCGGACGGAGCGCGTCGCGGTCTACAGTGCGAAAGATGAGGCGGAAGATAAAAGCGAAGCGAGGCAGGAAACGCAGCCGCCTTTGTTCGCGCCCGTCGCGGAGACAAGCAACGCCGTCTTGATGGAAAAGGTTGATGAGAGGCAAGC
Source organism: Blastocatellia bacterium (assembly GCA_034665545.1). Taxonomy (GTDB): domain Bacteria; phylum Acidobacteriota; class Blastocatellia; order Pyrinomonadales; family Pyrinomonadaceae; genus DASYML01. The sequence goes on along the minus strand of JAXDFO010000447.1, from coordinate 3,282 downwards.
TATCGAGACGAACGCGGGCGAGAGTCTGGCTTTTGAGAAGCAAGCTGGTGAGAGTGGCGAGAGCGTTGTTTCGTCCTCCACATCAACGGGGGAGATTTCGCCTGCGTCTTCTTCTTCATCATCTCCCGTTTCAACCCGGCCAGCGAAGAGCGCGAAGGCTTTGAGGGGCGCGGCGCAGTTGAACGGCGCGGAGGCTTTGAAGGCGGCGAGCGAGGCTGGCGCGCGCGAACTCGAAAGACGCGCGAGCGGGGCCATCATGCCACGCCGTCTCTTGCTCACGGTCTCGGACGCGGCGCGCATGGCGCAGATAAATGCTTTGATACGTTCGGCGGGCTATGAGGCGCGCGCGGCCTTCGACGGCCAGCAGGCACTGGACCTTCTGCGTATAGAGCGACCCGACCTGCTCCTGCTAGATTATCAACTGCAAGGGATGGACGGGGTGGAGACCCTGCGCCGTTTGCGCAAGCAGGGCGGCGGGAATCTCAAGTTGCCGGTGATACTGCTGCTGCCGCAGGACCAGGAATTGGCGCGCCGGGAAGCTCTCGAACTCGGCGCGAGGGATGTCGTCATCACGCCTTACGACCCTGCGGAACTGCTGACCAGCGTGCGACTGGCCGGAAACGCGGAATGAGAGGAACGCCCTGATGCACTGTACCAACTGCGGCACTTACATCGCCCCCGGCACGCGTTACTGCGCGGGCTGCGGCGCGGCAGCCGAAGACCCGGAAGTGACCCGCCTCGCGGTACAGCCGACGAATCTACCGCGACAGTCAGCCAACCTCGCGCGCCAGCCCACGAGCCTTCCCGCTACCAATGACGACGCGGGCGATGTCGAGCGGACCATCTTCACGACCAGGCCCACTCTGCTCTTCATCAAGATAGGCTACGTCGCCGCCGCGCTCGGCGCGATACTCCTGACCATCCTCCTGGCTCGGCTGGGGACGACGCTTCCAATCTCCGCCTTCATCACGGTCCCCATAGCGATGACGCTCCTCCTGATACCCGCTTACTATCACATCAGGCGCAACTCCATTCGCTATCGCCTGACCGATTCGGAAATCGAGATAGACAGAGGACTCGTCGCGCGCACGACGCGCAATATCCCCCTGCGCACGATTCAGGACGTGACCGTCTCCGCGACCATCCCTCAACGCCTCCTGGGCTACGGCGACATCATCATAGACAACGCCAGCGAACAGGGCGGCAAACTCGTCCTACATAACATCCAGGATCCACGCCGCCACGCAGACCTGCTCCTGCGCGAACTCCGACGATGGAGGTAAAAGAGCAAGCGGAAAGTCGAGAGTGTGAATAATGAAAGACTGGTGATTCAACTTGAATAGCTCTCCTTTCATCATTCATAATTCCTACTTCCCCCTCGCTTTTCTGGCCCAACGGAAGGTGTTGGGGGAACATCTAAGAGTTTACGGGTTCTAAAGAACTGTCCTCCTGATGATTTGGTGAAGAGGTACTACTTTGCGTATCGCATCGCTCTCAAGATTGCTTCCAGTCTTCGCGCTCTTTTCGCTTCTCGTTGTGCCGTTGCGCGCGGGCGCGGCTGTGACTTCGGATGAGGCGGCGAAGATGTTGCCCGACCGCGTTGGAGATATTAGCGCGAGCAGCACTCCGCCTCGTCCGGTTCCGGTGTTGGCCTTCTCCGACCCATCTTCACCGGAAGATTTCGCGGTCAGTTCTGCCGTCGCGCGCCAGTACAACGGAGGCTTTTATGTGACGCTCGTCAGGACGCGTTCGGACGCTGCCGCTTATGCGCTTTTAACGAACGTTGCGCGCAAAAGTAATCCGGCGCAACCCGTCAAGCAGGGCTATGTAGGGACTGCCGGGATTGATAGTGAGCAGGGAGTCGCGTTTTTTAAAGGCACTGCGTTCGTGCTCGTTTCAGGGCCGGTCAATAAGTCCAAAAGCGCGGAATCAATCCTGGATTTTGCACGGCAGTTCGCGGAGACTCTGGACAAGGGCGAGGGCGAGATTCCAGTGCTCGTCAAGCACCTGCCCGAAGGGGAACGCGCGCAGGAGCATGCCACCTACGCGGTCAGCCAGAATGGACTTGAAAAGGTCGTCGGGCATCAGCCAGTCCTTGAAGCTGTCAGCTTTGAAGGCGGAGCAGAGGCCGTGACCTCTGACTATGGCCCATCGAGGCTCGTCATCGTCGAATACACGACGCCGCAGATAGCCACGGAATCTGACACCCGTATCGCCGAGCGCATCAAGGCTCTACAGGGCGAGGGCCAGCCAGTGCCTTCGGCCTATCGTCGCGTCGGCAATTATTCTGTCTTCGTCTTCGACGCGCCAGATGCGCAGACCGCCGCGCAGTTAATTGACGGGATAAGTTATGAGCAGGTCGTGCAGTGGCTCGGCACTAACCCGCACATACTGGAACGCATGCAGAAAGAGTATGTCAACAGGATGGGCGGCACGATTCTGGCAGTTATCAAAGCCTCCGGCCTCTCCCTGATTTTGTGTTTCGGCATCGGAGGTTTGGTCGGCGCGCTGGTCTTCAAGCGACGGCGAGCGCAGGCCGCAGCCGTCGAAGCATATTCGGACGCGGGCGGCATGTTGCGTCTCAACATTGACGAGATGACGCGGCAACCGGACCCGGACAGGCTGCTCGGCAGGGGCGAAGGTTAAGCGATAAAGAGTTTGCGGTTCGGGCCTTTGGCAAACACAAAAAGAGCGCGGTGAAGTCGTTTCAAACTCCACCGCGCTCTTTTTGTGTAATGCCCTAAAAAAGTTTGCGGGCTGCTGGTCTTCCTGTAAGGCTCCCCCAAGCCTGTCCAGGACGCCGACCAGCAGCCCAGCAACTTATGCTCTTTGACTGCTTGCTGACGACAACTCCGTTCCCCCGAAAGAGCCGCCATCTGCTTTCAACGTGAGAGAACGCCTCCCCCAAAGCCTTCACTCACCTGCCGTCTCCGAGCCTGACCCGATTACCCTTATGTACTCTTCTCTATTATTGTCAGGGTTTACTAGTGCAACGACCGTGCCACCATCCCCGCTCAACGCCCGTCAATTGCGAAAAACGGATAGCGCCCTTTAAATTCGGGAGTTTTCGCATAGGTCGAAAACCGCCAGCAAAGCTCACTGTCTCTCACGCACATGATTTCCCGAATTATTTTCATACAATCACGGCGTTCCACTGAATTAAAATAATTCGCTGCCCCCAAAAATTAGCCGAGAATTCCAGGCAAAAAGGGTCAGCGTCCAGGCTTTGAGCATGAACGTTCATGCTCAAAGCCTGGACGCTGACCCTTTTTGCCTGGAATT
>JAXDFO010000446.1:0-26090 GCA_034665545.1 Blastocatellia bacterium | reverse complement strand
GCGCTTCGACCGGGCCTTGCTGTCGAGCGCGCCCTACTGGACCGACATCTGGCCCAGCGTCGCCTCCATCATAGAAGGCAAGCTGCTCGTCGCTTATAACGCGGCCTTCGACCGTCGCGCGCTGGCGGCGACGCGCTTTCGTTATCAACACGAATCGCCGGAGAGGGGCTGGCGTTGCGCGATGCAGTTGGTCAAGAAAGTTATCGGCACGAAGAAATCCCTGACGCTGGAGCAGGCTTGCGCGTGTTACGGCCTGCCTGGCGGCAATCATCGCGCGGCGCGAGACGTGCTGGCGACCTGCGACTTGCTCAAGTCGCTGGCGGCTGCGACAACGGATTGAGAATTAATCTAAAATAGATGAGAATTTAAGTCAGACTATATTCGAGAGTTTAAGTTCCGCGATTTTGCAACAGAGAAAACCCTGATGGACTATCACCAAAACATACTGGGCCTCATCGGCCATACTCCGCTTGTCAAACTCAACCGCCTCACGCATGGCATCAAGGCGACCGTGCTCGCCAAGATGGAGAGCCACAATCCCGGCGGCTCCGTTAAAGACCGCATCGGCCTGGCGATGATCGAAGCCGCCGAACGCGAGGGCACGCTCAAGCCCGGCGGCACAATCGTCGAAGCCACCTCCGGCAATACAGGCATCGGGCTGGCCCTGGCGGCAGCTGTCAAAGGCTATCGCTGCATCTTCGTCATGACGGACAAGAGTTCTGTGGAGAAGGTGCGTTATCTGAAAGCGCTCGGCGCGGATGTCGTGGTCACGCCCGTCACGGCCAAGCCCGGCACGCCGGACCACTACGTTGAGACGGCCAAGCGCATCGCCTCCGAGACTCCCAACTCTTTTTACCCGGACCAGTATTCGCACCCCGCCAACCCCGGCGCGCATTACCTGACCACTGGACCAGAAATCTGGGAGCAGACCGAAGGCAAGATAACCCACTTCGTCGCGGGCCTCGGAACCGGCGGCAGCATCACAGGGACCGGCCATTATCTCAAGGAGAAGAATCCTCACATCAAGGTCATCGGCGCGGACCCCTACGGCTCGATTTTCAAGACATACAAGGAGACGGGCCAACTCATAGAGGTCACACCATATCTTGTGGAAGGCATCGGTCAACAGGTCGTGCCGGAGAATGTGCAACTCAAGTATGTTGACGAGGTCATCAATATCACAGACCGCGAATCGTTCGAGTTGTCGAGGCAGTTGGGACGCGTCGAGGGCATCTTCTGCGGCGGCTCTACAGGGACCAACCTGGGGGCCGCGCTCCGCGTCGCGCGCAACCTGGACGAAGACGGCCTCGTCGTCTTCATCGTCTGCGACACGGGCGAACGTTACCTGAGCAAGCATCACTCGGATGAATGGATGAAGGAGAAGCGGCTGCTTGAGCCGCAAAAGATTACCGCCGGTCTGATTAACGAGACGAAGGCGGAGCATGCTCCGCGTTCATTGGTGACAGCCGCGCCGGAGGATCGCGTGGCGGATGTGCTGGCGAAGATGGACGAGTTGGGTCTGACCTACATTCCGGTGTTGGAGGACGGGCGTTCAATCGGCTCTCTGCGCGAGGGGCGCGTCCTGGCGAAAGTTTTAGGCAATCGTGAGTTGCTCGAATCGCCCGTCAGCGAAGTGATGGAGGCGAGTTTTCCTCTGGTTGACGTTGACGCGAGCGCGGGCGATGTGACGCGCGAATTGCAATCAAGCCCGGTCGTGCTGGTCGAAGAGTATGGACGCATCACAGGCATCATCACGCGCCATGACGTGTTAGACATGCCCGCTTCCGGCGCGCGCTGGTGAGTTGATTAATTCTAGAGAGCGAGCATGTCAGCTTCTTTGAAATTTCAAAAACGGCACGCGCTGGCGCGGCTTCCGACGAGGGGCAGCGCGTTGGCCGCCGGGCTGGACCTTTATTCCGTGGAAGAGTTGACGATGGAGGCGGGCCAGCGCGCGCTCGTCGCCACTGGCCTCTCGGTGGCGATTCCAGAAGGCTTCTACGGTCGCGTCGCGCCGCGTTCGGGACTGGCGATAGAACAAGGGCTGGACGTTCTGGCTGGTGTGATTGACAGCGACTATCGCGGCGAAATCCGATGCGCGCTCATCAATCACGGCACTCAATCTTTGCGCATCGAAGTGGGCCAACGCATCGCCCAACTCATCATCGAAGCCATTGCCACGCCGGAACCGACCTGGGCCGATGAACTGGAAGAGACCGCGCGCGGCGCTGGCGGCTTCGGCAGCACTGGAAAGGCAAGTATGAAGTCGGAAGGATGAATGATGAAAGGAAAGCTATTCGACGGTTGAATAGCTCATCTCGCATCCTTCATCATTCCGACTTCATACTTGCCTTTCAGCTTGACGGTCTTTCGGCTGGCGGCTGAGTGGCGTAGAAGTCTTGTTGAAAGCGGCGTGTGTATTCGCCCAGAAGGTATTGAATGCGGGCCCAGTCGTGTGAACTGACGATGAGGCCAGCGTGGGCGCGCTTGTTCAAACGCCAGACGATTTCCTGGTCCTGATAAGCGGAGGTGTCGGGGTATTCCTGACGGGCCAGCGAGACGATGAGGCCCGCGTGCTCTTCGCGGAGGGGAGGCAAGCTATAGTCTGTCTTCTCACCGGCAATCTCTATCTTGGCCCACTCTGACCAGAGGTTGAGACCGCTCGCCGCTTCGACCAGTTCAACGATGTGCGCGCCGCCGACGCGCGCGGAAGTTTCCAGAAAGTAGAACTGGCCGTCCTCGCGTCCCTTGATGAATTCAGTGTGCGAGACGCCGTTCCTGAGTCCCATCACACGCAGCACGTCGCGGTTGAGCGCGAGCAAGGTCTGCTCGTCCGCGTCGCCGCGCGCCATCGTGGCGGTCGTGAAGATTCCTCCCTGGTGCGCGACATCGAGGGGCGGCTGGCCGTAGCGGCTCGCCAAGGCGAAGATGACTTCCCGCTCTGAGACGATTGAATCAACGTGGTAAATATCGCCGGGCACGTATCGCTCAAGCAGGTAATAGCTCTGGCGGTCTCCAAGCTTTTCGATGGCCTCCCAGAATGCTTGCGGCTCATGTAGCTTCTTGATGCCCGTCGCGGAAGCCTCGAAGCGCGGCTTGATGAGCCAGGGCGCGGGCACGCGCGAGATGTACTGGCCGAGGCGTTCATAGTTGAGCACATGCACGAACTGAGGGACGCGGATGCCGTGCTCGGACGCGCGCATACGCATCGCCAGCTTGTCTCGAAAATAGCGCGTCGTCGTCTCTCCGAGGCCGGGCACGCGCAGGTGTTCGCGCAAGGCGGCGGCTGTCTCCAAATCGAAATCATCGAGCGGCACGATGCGGTCAATCACTTCCGTGCGGGCCAGGTAGCTGACGCCGCCGATGACATCCTCCAGTTTCCATCTCTTATTGACATCCGGGACTTCGTAAATCTGGTCCAGGCTCTCGCGCGGCCAGTCCGCGCCCGCGATGCTCTGCGAAGTCAGCAGCAAGACGCGGCAGCCCTGCCGCTTACACTCGCGCATGAATTCCTGGCCCTTTTCATAACTGGCGAGACAGAGAATATTTAATGGTCCTGAACCCGGCATGACTTTTCTCTCGTCGTTCGGATAAGACAAAAAATTATTGGTCCTTCACCTGAAGGCTTCAATGGCCCGCACGCTCCAACCATCTTTCGAGGACCGACAGGACGTAACGCTTCTCTTCATCTTCGAGCGCGCGCCCTTTGGGAATCGCGTGCCATTTCAAGAGGCAGCCGCGACAGCAGGTGGCCGTCGCGTGCTGCGCGATGAAGGCCGGATGATGGCCCATCGGCGTCTGCTTGCCGTCGTTGACAGGCTCTGCGGGCGCGAGCCGTTTCTCTATAAAATCCGCCGCGTGTTCGAGCACGATTCGCAATCCCTTGCGCCGAAAATAATCAAGCTCTTTGCCACGCAAGCGAAAGCGTTTGCGAAACTGCGATTGGCCCAACGCCGCGAAGATTTCGTCTAAGTCGCGCTTCATCATCAAAAACCACTGGCCGCTTTCTTATCTCGCTCACAACTCCGCGTGCGGCAAAAATTGGGGCGGGCGACGAAAGCGCGTCGCCTGTTCGTAGGCGTAGGCCAGGCGTATCAGCACGGGTTCGCTATAAGCCCTGCCGAAGAAGGAGAGGCCGACCGGGAGGCCGTGTAGATAGCCTGCGGGCACCGTGATGTGCGGGTATCCGGCGACCGCCGAGGGCGTCGAAAAGCCGCCCGTGAAGTGGTCTCCGTTGAGCAGGTCGGTGGGCCAGGGCGGCCCGCCAGTCGGAGCGATTATCGCATCCAGCCTGTTCTTGTTCATCACAGCATCAATGCCCTCCGTACGCGAGAGCCTGTGATTATCCTTGAGCGCCTTCAGGTAATCCTTGCTCGTGAGCGGCCCCTTCGCCTCCGCTTTAATCATGATGTCCTGGCCGAAGTAGGGCATCTCGCGGTCTCTATGCTTGTCGTTGAATTCTATAATCTCCTTGAGCGAACGCACGGGCGCGCGTGGGCCAAGTCCGGCCAGGTAAGTGTTGAGGTCCGCCTTGAATTCAAATAACAGAACCTCGAATTCCGAAGCGTCGAACTTTCCCGTTGTCGGAATATCCGCAGGGTCTACGATGACCGCGCCCTGCCGCTTCATCTCCTCAATAGAACTTTCGAGGAGCTTGTCCACCGCGTCGCTAAAGCCGAAGAACTTGCGCGCGACGCCGATTCTCGCGCCGCGCATTCCATTCTGGTCCAGAAATTTCGTGTAGTCCATCATGAACTTGCCACGGCCCTCGCTGGTTGCGGGGTCGCGCGGGTCGAGGCCGTTGAGCACGCCGAGCAGGATGGCGGCGTCTGTGACGGTGCGCGCCATGGGCCCGGCAGTGTCCTGGCTGTGCGCGATGGGGATGATGCCTGCGCGGCTGACGAGGCCGAGCGTGGGCTTGATGCCGACGAGCGAGTTGGCGGATGAAGGACAGACAACGGAGCCGTCCGTCTCCGTGCCGACCGCGACGGCGCAGAGGTTGGCGGAGACGCCCGCGCCTGAGCCGGAACTTGAGCCGCAGGGGTTGCGGTCCAGCACGTAAGGATTTTTCGTCTGGCCGCCGCGACCGCTCCAACCGCTAGAAGAGTGGCTGGACCTGAAGTTGGCCCACTCGCTCAGGTTCGTCTTGCCTAGAATGACGGCCCCGGCCTCGCGCAATCTCTGCGCGACGAAGGCATCACGCAAAGCCACGGAGCCTTCGAGCGCGAGCGAGCCTGCGGTGGTCGTCATGCGATCCGCCGTGTCTATGTTGTCTTTAATCAGCACGGGAATGCCGTGAAGCGGGCCGCGCGCGCCCTTCGCTTTGCGCTCTTTGTCGAGGACTTCGGCTATCTCAAGCGCGTCTGGGTTAAGCTCTATGACGGAATTGATGGTTGGCCCACGCTTGTCCACATCTTCAATCCGCGAGAGATATTTCGAGGTGATAGAACGCGAGGAGAGCTTTCCCGTCTGCATGCTCTTTTGCAAATCTGCGATGGTCATCTCTTCCAACTCGAATGAGCTAACAGATGTCTTCATGGAAGGGGGCACGCCGCCCGCGCTCGCCTCTGCGCGCGTCAAGCTCACGCCCGTGAGGGCCAGCGCGCCGCCCATCACGCTCGCCTGCAAGAACTCCCTGCGTTTCATCGCACCATCATGTTTCTTTCGACGCTGGCTCATGTTCGCTCTCCCTCTCGCGGTCAAGTGTCCAAACTTATTTCTGGTCCTGCTGCCCTTCTGCGCCCTCTTGCCTGCGGCGGATGAGCGCGGACAACCCTTCGAGCGCCTTCTTGCCCATCCCCGTAGGGTCTTTCGAGCCGAGCGCGTCTCGCGCGTCCTGTAGGATATCCAGAATTTCATTCTGGACTATCAATCGTATCTCTTTCTCATTCGCTTCCATCATCTTCTCCCCTTTGCCTGTGCGAAGCTTGCCCGTCTTATCATGCCTCTTGTTTATTCATCAATCCTGGGCTTTGAGCGCAGACGTTTTTTCTGCGAGTGCTTGGCTTTGGCTTCCAGCCCGCGTTCCTTGACGCTGCGAGGCACGCGCGTGGGCTTGCGCTCCGCAGGCTCGTAATTCAACAACTCGACCTTGCGGCGCAGTTTCTCAAGACAGATAGCCTTGTTGCGATGCTGGCTCCGCTCCTGCTGCGAAGTGACCGCGAGGCCGGAAGGACGATGACGCAAGCGAACCGCGCTCTCGGTCTTATTAACGTGCTGGCCGCCCTTGCCGCTTGAGCGAAAGGTATCAACATCGCACTCGGCTAAAAGTTCTTCATCCGAATCGGGCAGCGTAATCATAAATTCAATCGGCGAGCAAAGCCATCCTCAAATAAATGTTGGGCCAATATAATTGTTCGCAAGATAACGGCAAAATCGGCAACAATGCAAGACCGGCTTTCACTTCCGCCGCATCGCGTGTTAGCTTGTTAGTCTGATAATTCAATCCATCATAGAGGCCATTAAAGGGGGTTCGAGGATGAGCGCAAGCGGAGTCTTCAAGCGAGTTCGTCTGGGAGACGAGGTGCAGACACATTGCGGGCGATGCAAGGAAGAGCGTACGCATCAGATCGTGGCTTTAAACTCAGGCGGCGGTATAGAGCGCGTCACCTGCCTGACCTGCCAGAGCACGCATCTATATCGTGACCGGCAGCGCGAGACTAAAAAGGCTGGCACTAAAGTGTCGCGCCAGCCCGCCGTCAAAGCGTTATCGCAGGCGGCGGCGCGGGCCTATTCGCCGCAGGCAACCTTCGCCGCCGGAGACGTGGTCTCGCATCCGAAGTTCGGTCTGGGGGAAGTGGTCGAAGCGCGCGGCGGGAAGATTGACGTAAAGTTCGGCGGGGAAAAACGCACGCTCCTGCACGCGGGCTGAGGGCGAGAGATTAATGGACCATGAATGTGAGGCGCATGAAATGGCTGCTGGCTCCGCTCTTGCTGTCACTGCTGCTCGGCTCGCTCTACGCCTGTATGAGAGACAGCCAGCGTAACGCGAAGCCGCATCGCCCGCTCGTCATGGCCCACCGTGGCGGCGCAGGACTCTGGCCCGAAAACACCCTCTACGCCTTTTCGCGCGCGGTCGCGGCGAGGGTTGATGTGCTGGAGATGGACCTGCACAGCGCTTCGGACGGCGCGCTCGTCATCATTCACGATGAGACGGTTGACCGGACGACCGACGGCGTTGGACGGGTCAACAGCATGACGCTGGCCCAGTTAAAGAAGCTCGATGCGGCCTATCGCTGGACCAGTGACGGCGGCAAGAGTTTCCCCTTGCGCGGGCAGGGCGTACAGGTTCCGACCCTCGATGAACTGTTCACAGCGTTCCCGCGCATGCGCTTCAACATAGACATCAAGCAGGAACAGCCCTCGCTCATCAAGCCCCTCTGCCGCCTCATTCGAGAGCGCAACATGACAGGCAACGTGTTGGTCGCTTCCTTCGATACGAGCGCGCTCGAAGAGTTCCGGCAGGAGTGCGCGGAAGTGGCGACCGCCGCCAGCCCCTCTGATGTGAGCAGATTTCTGGCCCTCAAAACCATCTCACCCGACAACGCTCGTCTCCCCGCCGCGCGTGCCTTGCAAGTCCCTGAATATGCGGGCGGTCGTCAGCTGCTCACGCCGGAACTCTTAGAGGCCGCGCACCGTCATCATCTGGAAGTACACGCCTGGACCATTAATGATGAAGCGACGATGCGACGCCTCATCTCGCTCGGCATTGACGGCATTATCACAGACTACCCGGACAGGTTAATCGCATTACTGGACCAGCAACCTTGAGAATGCGGATTTCGTGGTTTTGAAATATGATGGTGTTGAGAGAGTTTCATGAAGAAAAACCGTCCGGCGATAACCAGCCTGTTGATGCGCTGCCTGATGCTGCGTTGCCCCGCGTGCGGCGGTCAGCCAATCGCGCAGGCTCCGTTTCAAATCAGGCATCATTGCACGGCATGCGGCGCGCTCTTCAAACGTGAAGATGGTTTTTTCGTGGGCGCAATTATGGCTAACGTGATGGTCACGGAGTTTATCATTCTCTTCGTCTATCTCATCTCTTTGCCGCTCTTCAGCTTTGAAGACCAACTGGTGATACGGCTGCTCGTCGTCATCGCGTTTCTTTTTCCCCTGGCCTTTTATCATCATAGCTGGAGCCTCTGGCTGGGCTTCGACCATCTGGTGGAGACCTTGCCCGTCTATGTGGACCAATATTCCACGCCCGCGAAGTTGAGCCTTGAAGATGAACTGAGACGGGCCGAATCCTCACGCCCGAATCGTTACCTGGACAATCGCAACTGACCGCAACTGAGAGGGCCGCACACGTTTTCTAACGGCCCGTTAGCATTCCTCTCATCCTTATCTGGAGAGCAATCCGAGATGGCTTCGATAGCAGAATTGACACGCGACGAGGAGGGGCGTTTGAGCCTCACAGGCGCAAGGCTCAAGACGGCTGTGCTGGGCGCGACGGGCATCGTCGGCCAGCAGTTAATACGCATGCTCAAGGCGCATCCGTGGTTCGATGTGGTCGCGCTCGCAGCCTCGCACAACTCCGCCGGTCAATCTTATCGCCGTGCGATGGACGGTCGCTGGTCCATGAATTTTGAGATGCCGGAACATCTCGCCGCGCAAGAAGTCTACGATGTGCGGGAGGTGGACCGCATCGCGCGCGGGGTGGACGTGGCCTTCTGCGCGCTCAATCTGGATAAGGAGAGCATCAGAAGGCTGGAACATTCATATGCAGAGAGGGGCGTGTGGGTCACGTCCAATAATTCGGCCTTTCGTGAAGACGCGTTCGTGCCGATGGTCATCCCTGCGGTCAACCCGCAACACCTGTACGTGATAGGGGCGCAGCGCGCGGCGCGTGGGTACGAGACGGGCGCGATTCTGGTCAAGAGTAATTGTTCGATTCAGAGCTACGTCATCGCGTTAGAGCCGCTCAGGGAATTCGGCATCGAGAAAATAATGGTCCACAGCGAGCAGGCCATCTCCGGCGCGGGCAAGACCTTCCAGACCTGGCCCGAAATGGAGCGCAACCTCATCCCCTTAATCAACGGCGAAGAGAAGAAGTCGGAAACCGAACCCTTGAAGATTTGGGGAACAGTCGGCGGCGACGGGATAGCGTCTTCCTCTTCTGGTCCAAAAATCAGGGCGCGTTGCGTGCGCGTCGCCGTTCAGGATGGGCACACGGCTTACGTGCTGGTCCAATTCAAGAACACTCCGTCGAAGGGGGAAATCCTGTCGCGCTGGGAACGCTATGCGCGCTCGCAGGATTTGCCGAGCGCGCCGCGCAAACTCATTCATTACCTGACGGAACCTGACCGCCCGCAACCCCTGCTAGACGTGATGAGGGAGAACGGGATGGCCGTCAGCATAGGCCAGTTGGAAGTTGACGAGACGGATGGCCTGGTCAGTTTCACCGCTCTCACGCACAACGTCCTGCTGGGCGCGGCGGGCGGGGCCGTGTGGGCCACGGAGGCGGCGTTGGCACGCGGACTCTTGTATAGAAGAGTTTGAATTGAGGATGAGAGATAAGCTACAGGTGATGAAGTTCGGAGGGACTTCCGTCGGCGATGCGTCTTGCTTGCGGCGCGCGGCGCGTATCGTCGCGGATGCCGCGCGAGGGGGGCGCGTGGTCGCGGTCGTCTCGGCGATGAGCGGCGTGACGACGCGATTGATTGAGACTGCGCGGCGCGCGGCTCAGGGAGACTTGAACGCGGCGCAGGAGATAGCGGAGGCTTTGCGAGTTCAGCACATGACGGCCATAGAGTCATTGGTCGAAGATGATGAGAGACGCGCGCGGCTCGTCTCGGAGATGGAGAGTATCATCGCGGAGGTCTGCGCGTTCTGTCATGGCAGCGCGCTCTTGAGAGAGTTGACGCCGCGCACGCTCGACATGATTTCGAGCGCGGGCGAGAGACTTTCAGCGAGGTTGATGGCGGGCGCGCTCAAGGAGACTGGGACGGGGGCCGTGGCCGTTGATGCGAGCGAACTCATCATCACGGACGACGCGCACGGACAGGCGGAGCCGCTCATGGAAATGACGCGCGCGGCGGCCTCCGAAAAGTTGTTGCCGCTCATCGCGTCGGGCCAGGTTCCCATCGTGACGGGCTTTATAGGCGCGACCGTCGAAGGGACTCTGACGACGCTCGGTCGCGGCGGCTCTGATTATTCCGCGACGATTCTAGGGGCCGCGCTCGAAGCAAGCGAGGTCATCATCTGGACGGACGTTGACGGCGTCATGACGGCGGACCCCAGGCTCGTGCCAGAAGCCAGGCACTTGCGCGAAATCTCTTATAACGAAGCTGGCGACCTCGCATACTTCGGCGCGAAAGTCCTGCACCCGAAAACGCTGCGCCCGGTGGTGGAGGCGTCCATCCCCGTCTGGATTCGTAATAGCTTCGCGCCGGAAAAATTGGGAACCAAAATTACGCGAGAGGGACGGGCCGCGCCCGATGGGGTGAAGGCGATAACGGCTATTAGTAACATTAGTCTCATCACGGTCGGCGGGCGCGGCATCGTCGGGCTGATAGGCGTCGCGGCCAAGACCTTCAACGCCGCCGCGAGCGTGCGCGCCAACGTCCTGCTCATCTCGCAGTCATCTTCGGAAAACGACATCTGCTTTATAGTCGAAGCGGCGGACGCGGAGCGCACCGTCAAGGCTTTGCGACAGGCGTTCGCGCACGACCTGGCCCATCATCAGGTCGAACACATCACGGTCAATTCGGCAATCGCCATCGTCGCAGTCGTCGGTGAGAGAATGCGCGGCACGCCCGGCATCGCCGGACGCACTTTCAGCGCGCTCGGCAGAGAACAAATCAACATCATAGCCATCGCGCAAGGCTCTTCGGAATACAACGTCTCGTTCGTCGTTGATGCGGGCGACATGCGCAAAGCGGTCTCGGCTATTCATAGCGAATTTAAATTGGACCAACGCCCGGCGGATTTCATGCGAGAAGCAAAATAACGTATTGAGAGGCAGCGAAAGATTATGAGAGCAGCGCGACGCAGCTTCGCCAGCGACAATAACGCCGGAGTCCATCCGCGTATCATGCGTGCTATCGAAGAGGCGAACGCGGGGCACGTCGTCGCCTATGGCGATGATTCTTTCACCGTCGCCGCGCTCGAAAAATTTCGTGAGCACTTCGGCGCGGGTGTGGATGTTCACTTCGTCTTCGGCGGGACGGGCGCAAACGTGCTCGGACTCAAGAGCATGACGAGGCCGCATCATGCCGTCATCTGTGCCAAGATGGCTCACATCAACGTGGACGAGTGCGGCGCGCCGGAGCATTACACCGGCTGCAAGCTGCTCACCGTCGAGACTAGCGACGGCAAACTCACGCCCGACCTTGTTAAGAGTTGCCTTCATGGACTGGGCGACCAGCATCACGTCCAGCCGAAGGTCGTTTCCATTTCGCAGGCGACCGAACTGGGCACTGTCTATACTCCGCGAGAGATAGAACAGTTGGCCCAATGCGCTCATGACGCCGGGCTCCTGCTTCACATGGACGGCGCGCGCATCGCCAACGCGGCGGCCTCTCTCAATGTTTCTCTGAATGAGTTGACCGGCGCGGCGGGCGTGGACGCGCTCTCATTCGGCGGAACCAAAAACGGGATGATGTACGGCGAGGCCGTCGTCTTCTTTAACCCCGCTCTCGCGCAGGATTTCAAGTTCATACGCAAGCAGGGCATGCAACTGGCTTCCAAAATGCGCTTTATCTCGGCGCAGTTCACAGAGCTCCTCTCCGGCGGCCTCTGGCTCGAAACAGCCGCCCACGCCAACCGCATGGCCCAACTTCTAGCGGCAGAAATCGAGCGCATCCCGCAAATGAAAATCACTCGCCCGACGCAGGCCAACGCCGTCTTCGCGCGCATGCCGGAGGACGCGATTGCGGTCGTCCGACAGGAATATTTTTTCTATGTCTGGGATGAAGAGAGTTCGGAAGTGCGCCTGATGGCTTCCTTCGATACGACCGAGGATGACATCAGAGAATTGGTGGACCTGTTAAAAGCCACGCTCGCTTGAAGGCCCGTCTAAAAATCCTGCTGCATCGGATGGATGACCATCTCATCAACCACGAGATGTTCCGGTTGGTCCAGTAATTCTGCGATTCTCTCAGCCAGCATCGCGGGCGGCAAGGCCCAGGTCTCCTCGCGCGTCCCTTCCTGCGATTCGTTGAAATTAGTATCAATGATGCCTGGCATCACCGTGCAGACTTTGACGCCGTGCCCCTTGACCTCGCGCAGCAGTGAACCCGCGAAGCCGAGCACGCCGAACTTGGCCGCGACGTAAGGGGCCATCTGCGGCAGGAAGCGGCGGCTCAGGTCTGAGGCGATGTTGATAATCAGCCCGCGCCGCGCCTCAATCATAGCTCCGAGCGCGGCCTTCGTGCAGAGCATGAGCGCGGTCAGGTTGACGTTCGCGGTGTCAATAATCTCCTCTTCGGTCCATTCCATGAAAGGCTTGTAACGACCTATGCCCGCGTTGTTGACGAGCACATCCGCCGCGCCGAATCTGGACCGCGTGGCCTCGAAGAGAGCGCGTATCGAATCAGGCTCGCGCAGGTCCGTCACAGTGTAGGCGACGCGCTCGGCCCCATGCGCGAGCGCGAGCGTTTCACTGACGGCGCGCAATTCATCATGCGCACGCGCGGCGAGCATGACGTTCAGGCCGCGCGCGGCGAAGGCTAAGGCCAGCGCCTTGCCCAGCCCGCGCGACGCGCCAGTGATCACCGCAGTTTGATAGCGCATGGCTCGCACGTCTCCAGAAGCCCTATTCCTCTTTCGCTAATTTCAGGACCACAGAATTGATGCAGTAACGCTGGTGTGTAGGCTGCGGCCCGTCATCGAAGACGTGGCCCAGGTGTGACTCGCAACTGCCGCACAGGACTTCAACGCGCCTCATACCGTGGCTCGTGTCAATCTGCGTGCTGACGTTATCTTCCGCAGACGGTTGTGTGAAACTGGGCCAGCCGCAGCCCGAATCGAACTTCGCGTCTGAACTGAACAACTCACTACCGCAGGCCGCGCATTGATAGACGCCCTTCTCCTTCGAGTCGTGATACTCGCCCGTAAAGGGCCGCTCCGTTCCCTTCATGCGCGCCACGCGATATTGCTCCGGCGTCAATTGCTGCCGCCACTCTTCATCCGTCTTGACCACCTTCTTTTTCATCTCAAAAAAATCCTTTTCTCTTGTGCCTGAACGTTATCTTTTCTTAACGAACTTGAGGGCCAGGCCGTTCATGCAGTAGCGCAGTCCCGTCGGTTTCGGGCCATCATCGAAGACGTGGCCCAGGTGTGCGTCGCACCTCGCGCAGAGGACTTCGGTGCGCGTCTCGCCCAGACTGTTATCAACTTCCTCGCGCACGTTTCGTTTGTCAAGGGGGGCGTAAAAGCTGGGCCAACCCGTATGCGAATCGAACTTGGCGCGCGAACTGAATAAGGGCAACTCGCAGGAGACGCAGACGAAAGTGCCGCTCTCGTGAATATTATTGAGCGGGCTCGAATAGGGAGCCTCCGTCCCTTTCTGCCTCGTGATGTTATACTGCTCCGGCGTGAGCAGGCGTTTCCACTCCGCGTCGGTCTTGATGATTTTCTGAAAAGGCAACGCGGCGGTCGCCTGCCCCTGCTCATGAGCCTCGACAAACGCCCCGGCGAATGGCATTTTAGAAAGAGCCGCGACGGCACCCAGAGCTAAACTGGACCTGAGAAAAAGACGCCTGTTCATAATTAACAGCCTCCAATAAATATCGTGCGATTGTCAACCGGGACGGCCCGAACGGTCTCGCGCCGCGCATCTGCGAAGGGAGCTATTTTATCGTTTACATCCCGCTCTTAATGTACGTTAAGCCATGACCTGTCGGATTTCTCATGCGTTTAATCCCTGTGTACGTTACCGAACATACCAGGTATGCTATAGTCATCGGAAATAAATTTCACTCGACATAAAGGATCGAGTTGTCTAGACTCTCTCCTCATGCCGCTTGACTTTTATTTTTAGTCAAGGCGCATTATTATCACCTAACAAGCAATCCAACTTTTATCCCCAGCATTGAAGAAGAGGCAGCATGAGAATTCTACTTTATAATCCTGACAATGGCGTGACGCGCAATTTTATGCCGCACCTCTGGATGTTTCTACTACAGGCCATCACGCCGCCCGGCCACGAGGTCATACTGGTGGACGGCAACGCCCGCGCGATGGATGATGATGAGCTAGTCGAGTTCGTGCGCGAGCAGAACATAGAACTGGTCGGCATCGGCGCGATGACGAGAATGGTGGCGAAGGCTTACCGCGTCGCGGATGCGATACGCGCGGCTGGCGTCCGCGTCGTGATGGGCGGGCCGCACGTCACCGAATGCCCGGATGAGGCGCTCGGCAAAGATGGCGGGGCGCGTCACGCGGATGCAGTGGCCCTCGGCGAAGCTGACGAGACCTGGCCGTTGATAGTCGAAGATGCCGCGCGCGGCGAGTTAAAAGAAGTCTACAGGCCCGTTGACGAGAAGGGCATAGAGCACAAGCCCACTCTTCAGCCCTACCCTGTGATTCCCTGGGAGACAATTGACCTGGAACAGTTCAACGTCATTCCGGGCTTCGTGCGTCCTCTGCTCAAACGGTTCCGGCCCGACTGGGAAAACTTTCAGATTATCCCGATTGAATCCGGGCGCGGCTGTCCGTACGGCTGCGAGTTCTGCACCGTCACCGGCTTCTTCGGCGACTCGATTCGCTTTCGCACGAACGAGAGCATCGTGGATGAGCTTCTCAGGTTGAAGGCCCGCGCGAAGAGGGAAGGCGGGCGCGTCTCCGTCTTCTTCGTTGACGATAACTTCGCCATCAACATCAAGCGCACGAAGTCTCTCTTGCGCGACATCATTGACGCCGAAGCGCAGCTTCCCTGGATAGCTCAAATCAGCGCGAACCTCCTGCGCGACGAGGAACTGGTAGACCTCATCGCGGCTGCTGGCGGCATGCTCGTCTTCATCGGGATGGAGTCAATTGACCCGGCCAACCTCGCCGATGTCAACAAGAATTTCAACAAGCCGAACGAGTACGCGGCGGTCCTCTCTCGTCTCGCTGACCGCGACATCTACGCCGTCACCTCCTTCATCTTCGGCATGGACAACGACACGCCGGGCGTCGCGGAGCGCACCCTCCAACAGATACGCAGTTGGCCGCCGGGCCTGCCCGTCTTCGGACAACTGACGCCCTTTCCGGCCACCCCGCTCTACGACCGGCTGGCGAAGGCCGGACGCCTCACGCGTCCCACGCACTGGCTCGATTTCACCCCGTACCAGATGGCCCACACCCCGCTCAAGATGACGATTCCGGAAGCGCAGAAGGAACTCCATCATGCCTGGGCATCATCCTACAGCCCTGAGAGAATCGAAGAAGCCCTCGCTTCCATCAGCCATAAATCCGTCGGCTGGCGCATCTACCACTTCGTCATGCGCATCTCTTTTCGCGGCATCTACTTTCAACAGATCGGCTGGCGTTCCTGGCTCAAAGTCATCGCCCAGAACCGCCGCACCATCTACAAACTGACCCGTGAATCCATCACCACCTATCGCTCCGCCCGCAAAAAACAACGCGAACTCCCCGTCACCGCCAGCGCGGCCCGCTAAAATCAAGCTGCGCGCCCTGGCAAGAACCACGAAGCCGCGCTCAGGAGACCAGGTCTCCTGAGTGCGGCTTCCTCCTACAAGCGCGCAACATCTTTCTATTCGCCCGCAGGATGCTCCTGCCCCTCCACCTTCTTCTTTAACCGCTCCACGAACTCATTCGTCTCTATCAAACTTGGATGTTTCAATTGCTTCCGAATCGCTAGTGATTCTTGTGCCAGTGGGAGCGCGAGATCAGGATGACCTTCCGCTTCATGCGCCCGTGCGAGGCCATGTAGCGCAGCCGCAATGGCATCCTGGCGTGCGATTTCACGCGCTAATCGTAACGCCCTTTCAAACAATCCACGCGCCTCTGCCAAACTTTCGCGGTCGAGAGCTACACGGCCCAGTCGGGCCATAAGAACCGCTTGCGCATTCTTATCATCACCCTTCTCAGCCAGAGTTAACGACTCACGATAATATCGCTCCGCCTTATCATAGTGTTTGCGCTCATACTCCAGTCTCCCCAAATCATTAAGCACAAGCGCGACATCCAAATCGAACTTCAACTGGCGAACAACCGACAATAGTTCCTGATAGAGCCGCTCCGCTTTGTCATAGTCTTTACTTCGCTCTGCTATCAACCCCTGCATACGCGTGCTCATCGCTTGCTCATATTCGTTGCCCGCCCGCGCCATCGCTTCAGAATAGCGCGCGGCCCAGCGCGCAGTTTCATCAATGTCGCCGCGAGAATGATTTATCCACGATGCTTCATAGGCACACCCGCCCGCCTCTTTCCAATTGTTAAGCGCACTCATCGCACTGTACACACGGATACTGAGTTGTAAGCTCTCATCCCATCGCCCCATAAAAAATAGAGGACCGGTTGCAGAACAGAGAGCTATGCCCAATCTATTTAAGCTCTCTGCTGCATCCTCATCTTCTATCTCGTCGTCGTGGACCGCCGCCTTTTGCCAGAGCCATTCCTCCGCCGCATTGAGATTCGCCAATTCGGCTTCAAGCAGATTGAATGTTTTGTAATTCTCGCTCGTCCCACCATATCGCATGGCATACTCAACCCAATAATCGGTAAAGAGCGTGCCGAAATCATACTCGCTATTGATATCTGCCAGCAGTTCGTCGCGTACGAAATTGCGTGTGAGGGGGTGGAGGGCGTAGCGTTCTTCGCCTGTCAGGATGTCTACGAGGGAGAGCGCGCTGAGGCGGTCAATGGTGGTTTCCAGGGCGTTGCGGGAGAGGTTGGATGTTTGGGTCCATGCCTCGAAGGTGGCGGAGGGGGCGAAGTATGAGAGGGCGCGGAGGGCGGCTTCGTCATTGGTGGTTAGTTCCCGGCGCGCTTCCTGGAAGATGAATTTTTGCAAGTCTGGATTGCGATTGCCGCGCAGCATGTCGAGCGCGGCATCGAAGTTGAGAGAGGCGCGGACGCGCATCAGGCCCAGGACGTGGACCAGTGCGAGGGGCGAGCCTTTGGTCTCATCGTATAATTCGTGCCAGCGCGCTTCAGTTGCGCCGTGTAATTTTTGGGCCAGTGCGGCGTCCTTCGTCGCTTCCTCCGCGATGATTTCGCGCGCGCCTTCCCAGTCTAATTTTTCGAGTCGGAGCCAGACGGCTCCTTCGCCGCCGCGCCTGCGGCTGGTGATGAGAGCCTTGCAGCCTGTGGGTAGTTCACGCAGGAAGTCTGCGACGGATTCCTGTTCCTCTTTGGTGAGGGTTTCGAGGTTGTCGTAGATGAGCAGGGTGCGCGTTGAGCGCAGGGCATCAAGGAGGGCGCGGCGTTTGTCTGCGCTCGCCAGCTTGGCGATGCGGATTTGGCCGAGGACGCGTGCGGTCTCGTTCAAAAATTCATCGAGGGTGCGCGCGGCTGGCTTCAACTCGCGGATGCCGTTCGGGTCGAGAATATTCTGCTTCGCGCTGACGAAGACGAAGGCTTCAAACAATCCGTTCGCTTTGCAGCGATAGGCGGCTTCGATGGCGAGCGCGGATTTGCCTATGCCGCCGATGCCGTCAACGAGCGCGCCCCACGTGCGGTCTTCCGGGCTGAGCGCGCGCATGGCAATCTCCATCTCCTTCTCGCGTCCGAAGAAGGAGGCGCGGCGCGGGAGATTGTCTGGAACGCGCGGCGCGAATGCCTGGACCACTTCCGGCGAGACCGGCTCGCCCTTGAGTTGCTCGCTGTACTGGAGCAGGAGTTTCTGCAAGTTATCGAGCAGTAAGTTATCGAAGGCTTCGGTCGTCTCGAAGGATTGATAGAGGCCCGGATGCTCGCCCTTGACGGCCTCGAACTCGGCGAAGAATTCTTTGACGCGTTTGAACTGGTCCGGGTCGAGCGCGTCCGGCGGAATGCTCCGCGTGCAGCGATAGATCATGATGCGCGGCTTGCCGTACTGCTTCCACAAGCGATACGCGGTCTTGAACTCCTCCTCCGTGCCCGCCAGGTATTCTTTTCGAGTTTCAGCGTTCTGGTCGCCGGGCGGCGTGCCGAAGCGATGCCAGAGAATGCCTATGAAGACATCCCACTCGGTCGGGTCAAGCTGGTCCAGAATAAGCTGCTCCGGTCGGCCCATGTCGGGCACGACCGCGCTCCAGTCGGCCACGTCGAGCATGATGTCCAGATAATCCGCGAGCGGTTTGAGCATCGCGGCGGCCCTCTCGATATGCGTGCGCTCGGTCGTCAGGTCGGATGGCGATGCGGCAAAGATTCGCAGTCTCTTCATGATTCACCTCGCCTTCACATCATACAGCCTGGCTCCGCTTACTGGTCCAAAAAATTTATCCGATTTGAAATGGCCGTGACAAAAGTTGAGACTTGGCCGATGATAATAAATAACGGATGAGCCAAACAGAGCAGGAGGAGTAGCAGTCATGAGCACGGAGACCTTAACGATCACGGACAACCGGACGGGCAGGCAGTATGAGGTTCCCATAGAGGAGGGCACGATTAAGGCGATGGACCTGCGCCAGATTAAGGTGTCGGATGATGATTTCGGGTTGATGACCTACGACCCTGCCTTTATGAACACGGCATCGTGCAAGAGCCGCATCACCTACATTGACGGCGATAAGGGAGTGCTGGAGTATAGAGGCTACCCGATAGAACAACTCGCGGAACAGAGCAGCTACCTCGAAGTCGCATACCTGCTCCTGCACGGCGAACTGCCGACCACCGCAGAGCTTGAAGACTGGACCTGGAACATCACGCACCACACCTTCATCAACGAGAGCATCAAGAAGGTGATGGACGGCTTTCACTACAACGCGCATCCGATGGGCATGTTCGAGAGCATGATGTCTGCTCTCTCCACCTTTTACCCTGACGCGAAGGAAATCTTCGACGAGCCTTGTCGCAGGAAACAGATTTACAGGCTCATCGCAAAAGTCCCGACGGTCGCGGCCTTCGCCTATCGCCATCGGATAGGGATGCAGTATTCCTATCCCGATAACGATTTGAGCTACACGGGCAATTTTCTCAACATGATGTTCAAGACGACGGAGTTGACGTACGAGCCGGACCCCGTGCTCGAACGCGCGCTCAACGTCCTCTTCATACTCCACGCCGACCACGAACAGAACTGCTCGACCAACACCATGCGCAGCATCGGCAGCGCGCACACGGACCCCTTCTCGGCCATCGCCGGAGCGGCAGCCGCGCTCTACGGCCCGCTCCACGGCGGCGCGAATGAAGCCGTCTTGAAAATGCTGGACGAGATAGGCTCTGTGGACCAGGTTCCGGAATACGTCAAGCGCGTCAAGGCGGGCGAGTTTCGCCTGATGGGATTCGGGCATCGCGTCTATAAGAATTACGACCCGCGCGCTCGCATCATCAAGCAGGTGGCGGACGAGGTCTTCGAGGTGACGGGCAAAGACCCGCTCCTCAACGTCGCGCTCGAACTCGAACGCATCGCGCTCGAAGATGATTACTTCGTCAAGCGCAAGCTCTACCCGAACGTTGATTTCTATTCGGGCATCATCTATCGCGCGATGAAATTCCCCGTGGACATGTTCCCGGTCCTCTTCGCCATCCCGCGCACCTCCGGCTGGCTCGCGCAGTGGGCCGAAATGCTCGGCGACGCGGAACAGAAGATAGCCCGCCCACGTCAAATCTATCTCGGCTACTCAAAGCGCGATTACTTGACTATTGAACAACGAGACGGAAAAGCGACTATGAAAGCGGAAGGATGAGAGAAAAACTATTCATGTTGAACAGCAACACTCTCATCATTCACTCTTCCGACTTCCTCCTTGCCTTTCATCGCGCGGAGTGTGTCTGGGATGAAGGCCGTGATGTGGTGCGTGGTGTTGTGCCCGTCGGCGAAGGCTTGATAGAGATTGAAGTCAGGGAGTTGCAGGCAGCTTAGTGGCGATTGTTGGTTGTAGCCAGTGTCGAGGCCGATGGCGCTGTTCGAGATGTAGATGCCGTGACGGCCCAGGCGACCGCGCAGGGGGAGAAAGGGAGTGGGCGTGTGGCCGAAGACGCAGGGCTTGCCCCTGTAGTTTTTGAAGAAATCCATGTCGCGCGTCCAGAGGAGCGCGTGCGCGTCCGTCTCGCGCGGGTGCTTGCCGTGGTCCAATCCGGCGTGAACGTAGAGGGCATACTGGTCTTCGTAATAAAGCTGTAGGCTGTTGAAGAATTCGAGATGCGCGGGCGGCAGGGCGTCTTTGATTTTCCGCAGGGTCGCGGCAAAATCCTCTTCGCTGTTGATGCTGAGCGGGCTCCCCGTGTACTGCTCGAAAGTCCGCTCGCCGCCCGTCGCGCGCGCGAGCCAGAGTCCCGCCCCGCTCTCTATAAAATCCAAGAGCATCTGCTCGTGATTGCCGCGCAAGCAGACGACGCGCTCCGCGCTCTCTTTTTTCAGGTCCAGAATATCCGCGACGACGCCGGGCGCGTCCGGCCCCCTGTCAATAAAATCTCCGAGAAAAACGAGCGTGTCGGATGAGGCATCGCGCGGCAGCATTTCGAGTAAGGCTTGAAGCTGCGCGCGGCGACCGTGTACGTCGCCGATGACGAAAGTTTTCATGCGAGGTCGCCTTTATCTTCGCGCCCTTCTTCGATGCGGCGCATCAGCGCGCGAAAGCGTGGGTCTTCGCGCAACGGTTCCCAGAGGGGGTTGGCTTCAAACCAGGGCCGATTTTCGTTGCCCAAACTGATGGCGCGTTCCAGCCATTCCAACGCATCCTCGTACATCCCTTCGGAGACGTAAGCAGAGGCGAGCCAGTAGGGCACGTCATGGTCCGCTTCGGCGACTTCCTTGACGCGCGCGGTCAGTTGCGCACGCGCTTCATCATGACGACCCAGCGCGCTCAAGGCCATCGCGTAATGAGGCCGCACGCCGTCCATCTCAGGATGCGTCTCGATAACTTCGCGCAGGAGTTGTGCCGCCTTCAACGGCTCGCCGTGGCGGAAGAGAACGGTCGCGCGAAAAGTCTTAATCAAGGGATGGTCCGGCTCGACCGCCGCGCCGAGGTCCAATTCGAGCATCGCATCCTCGTAGCGTCCCTGGTACATGAAGATGCGCGCGCGGTTGTAGCTGACGACGACGCGCTCGGCAGGATTGAGGCGGAGCATGCGGTCAAGGCTACGCAACGCCCTGTCATATTCGCCGTCCAGCCGATACAGATAAGCCGAGACGAAATGCACGCCGACATCATTCGGAGCCTCGCGCCTGAGACTGGCGACAGCCGCGCGCGCCTTCTTCTTCTCGCCGCGCGCTAGATAAAGAAAGACCATGTGCATGCGCGCTTCTATGATGTTCGGGTCGAGCGCGAGTCCCTTATCGAAGGCTTCCTGGGCGCGCGCGTAATCGTCAACATCGCCCATGCACTTGATGACGCGGTTGGCGTAGCAGCCGCCGAGCGCGCAGTAAGCGAGCGCGAAATTCTGGTCCAATTCTATCGCGCGCTTGAAATGCGAGATGGCTTCCTCGACCTCCTCGTTGGCGAGCGAGTGGTAGATGTAACGACCCATCGCGTCGCGCCCGCGCAAATATTCGTCGTAGGCGATGGGGTTGGTCGTCGCCTGTTTCCCCAGGCTGACCTTCTCGTCGGGGCTGAGTTCCAGTCGCAGCCCGTCAACGATGTGCTGTGCTATCTGGTCCTGCATCTTGATGATGTCGCTGGCGTCGGCGTCCATGCGGTCGCTCCAGAGCATATCTCCCGTCGAGACATCCAGGAGTTGGGCCGTTACGCGAATGCGTTCGCCGGAGCGGAGGAAGCCTGCGGAGAGGACCGCGTTGACGTTCAACTCGCGCCCGACATCGCGCGGGTCTCTGTCCATGCCCTGATACTTGACGATGGCCGAACTCGGCCTGACGACCAGCGAACGCACGCGCGCCAGTTCCGTGATGACCGCGTCGGCCAGCGAGAATTCGTAGAAGCTGGCGGTCGCATCCTGATTAAGATTCTTGAAGGGCAGGATGGCGATGCTCTTTCTCTCGCCACTGCCGAGGCTCGTCATGGGAGTCTCATGAACTTCCTGCGTGGAGCGCGGCTGCGTCGCGCTCCCACTGCGCCCGTGCGCGCTGGTCGGAGCATCCGTGCTGCCCGTGATGTTGCGCAGCCAGCGCATGGCGCGCGAGACGGGGCTCGCGCTGTGCAGGTGGCGCGGCGCGACCGGCATCATCCCTTCCGCGTGCATGGCGTTCGCGCCCTCGCCGTTAAGCTCACGCAGGACGGCGCGCAGGTCGTCTCTGAACTCGGCTATCTTCTGGTAACGGTCGCGCGGGTCTTTCGCCATCGCGCGGTCCAGTATCTGCTGTAGGCGCGGCGGTGTTGGACCGGGGCGCGCTTCGGCGAGCGGCTTCGGCTGCGAGTGGAGCACGGCATGGCGCACGTCTATGCTCGTCTTGCCCTGGAAGGGCCAGATGCCCGTGAGCATTTCGTAGACCAGCACTCCGGTCGAGAAGATGTCCGCGCGCGAATCAACGCGGTCGCCGCGCGCCTGCTCCGGCGCGGCATAGGTGGCCGTCCCGTAGGGCACGCCTATCTCCGTCAACTCCGTATGATGAATGCCCTCCATGCGCGCCGCGTCTTCGTCCAAAAGTTTGGCGAGACCGAAGTCCAAGACCTTGACCTGCCCCGCGTCCGTGACCATCACGTTGCCAGCCTTGATGTCTCTATGAATGATGCCGCGCGCGTGTGCGGCGGTGAGCGCGTCGGCGACCTGGATGGCGATGGTCAGCGCGCTCTGCAAATCGAGCGGGCGACCAGAGACGAGTTGGCGGACGTTGCGGCCTTCGACGTACTGCATGGCGATGAAGTGGACGCCGTCCGCTTCGTTGAGGTCGAAGATGGTGCAGATGTTCGGGTGGTCCAACGCCGAAGCGAGACGCGCCTCGCGCTCGAAGCGTTTGAGGTTGGCCTCCTTGACGGTCAATTCGGGGGGCAACACTTTGACGACGACCGTGCGACCGAGCTTCGCGTCAACGGCCTTATAGACAGTGCCCTGCCCGCCCGCGCCGATCTTTTCGAGAATCCGATAGTTGATTAAGTTTGCGCCAATCATTGGAGTGCTATATTTAACTCCTAACGGGCCGTTGGATGCAACTGTTGTTAAAGGTCCGGGGTTTAGAATTTGAGATTTAAAGTTTGAGGTCTCAGGTTAGAAGGGCCGAGCCTTAAACCTAAGACCTCAAACTTTAGACCTCAGTTTCGTGCCGCGCGTGCGCGCCTGCTTGTTCGATAGCTATTCCGTGATGCCCATCTGCATGAGGATGAAGGCGTAATCGAAGGCCAGTTCGTGGAGCGCGTCGTAGCGACCGGATGAGCCGCCGTGGCCCGCGCCCATGTTGGTCTTGAGCAGCAGGACGTTCTTGTCCGTCTTGGTCGCGCGCAGCTTGGCGGCGAACTTCGCGCCCTCCCAGTAGGGAACCTGGCTGTCGTTGAGCGAGACCTTGACGAGCATCGCGGGGTAAGCCTTCGGCGCGATGTTGTCATAGGGCGAATAGGACTTGATGTAATCGTATGCCTTCTTCTCGTTCGGGTTGCCCCACTCAAGATATTCGCTGGTGGTCAAAGGAAGGCTCGCATCGAGCATCGTGTTGACGACATCAACGAAGGGAACCTGCGCGACGACAGCCTTGAAGAGGTCTGGCCGCATGTTCACCACCGCGCCCATCAGGAGACCGCCCGCGCTCCCGCCCTGTATCACCATGCGGTCGCTCGAAGTGTACTTCTCCTTAACGAGGTGTTCGGCGGAAGCTATAAAGTCCGTGAAGGTATTCTTCTTGAACATCATGCGCCCCTGCTCGCGCCAGGATTCGCCGAGTTCGCCGCCGCCGCGTATGTGCGCGATGACGTAGATGACGCCGCGATCCAGGAGGCTCAAGCGCGCGTTGTTGAAGTTCGGCGCAATCGAAGAGCCGTATGAGCCGTAGCCGTAGAGCAGCAGAGGATTCTTCCCGTCGCGCTGCATCCCTTTTTTGTAAACGATGGAGAGCGGGATGCGCGTGCCGTCGGAGGCCGTCGCGTAGATGCGCTCCGATGTGTAACGAGAGGCATCATATCCTGGCACTTCCGTCTGTTTGAGCAGGGTGCGCTGCCGATTCTTCATGTCGTAGTCGAAGACGGAACTCGGCGTCACCAGCGATTGATAGCCGAAGCGCACGACCGGCGTGTTGAATTCATGATTCGCGCTGAGGAAGACGCCGTAAACGGGTTCGGGAAATTCTACGCGGTGCGCTTTGTTGTTGTTCTTGAAGTCAATGACGCGAAGCTGTTGGAGGCCGTTCTCGCGTTCGGGGAGGACGGCGTAATCCGCGAAGAGTTCTATGTCGTCAATCTTGACGGAGGGATTATGCGGGATGAACTCTTTCCAATTCTTCTTCTGCGGGTCCGCGACGGGCGCGGTCATGATGCGATAGTTCTTCGCCCCCTGGTTCGTGCGGATGTAGAAGAGATTGCCGCGATGGTCCAGAAAATATTTATGGTCGGCCTCGCGCGGGAGGACCACTTTCAACTCCGCGTTCGGATTATTGGCCGGGATGTAACGCGCCTCCGATGTCGTCTTGCTTTCCGCATTGAGGAAGATGAACTGGCGGTCGCGCGAACGAGACGCGCTGAGGTCGTATAGCTCGTCCTTCTCATCATAGACGAGGTCGCTCGACGCGCTGCCGAGCGTGTGTCGGAAAAACTTGTCCTGTCGCTTGGTGACGGCGTCTTCGGTCGTATAGAAGAGCGTCTTGTTGTCGTTGGCCCACATCACCTCGTCAACTCTCTCTATGTGTTCGGAAGAGAGTTGGCCCGTCCGCAGGTCTTTGATGTAGAGCGTGTACTGCCTGTAGCCGGTCGTATCCGTGGTGTAGGCCAGCAGGTTGCCGTCGTCGCTCACCTCGTATGCGCCGAGGCCGAGGAACTTGAGACCCTTCGCCATCTCGTTGAGGTCGAGCGTTACCTCTTCGGTCGCTTGCAGGCTGCCGCGCTTGCGCGCGTAAACGGGATACTGCTTGCCCTCTTCCGTGCGCGAGTAATAGAAGTAGTCGCCCTCGCGGTAGGGCACGTTGACATCCGTCTGCTTGATGTGGCCGAGCATCTCCTGGTAGAGCTTTTGCTGGAAGGCTTCGGTCGGCTTCATGACCGCCGCCGCGTAGGCGTTCTCCGCTTCCAGATACTTGATGACCTCCGGGTTGGTCTTCTCACGAAACCAGAAATAATCATCCACGCGCTTATCGCCGTTCGTGACCATCTCCTTCGGAACCTTCTTCGCCATTGGCGGCTGCATCGAGTCTGAATTGGTCTGTGCCATGATTGCGTTGTTGTTGAAGAAAGAGGCCAGCAGTAGTAGCAGCGACAGCAGGGAAAGCCCGGACAGGTTGGCCCACAAAGATTTGCTAGTCGTTCTCATACACCTTCTCCTGTGATGTGGAAGTTCTTCGGATAAAGAATGCGCGCCTGGACCTTTGCGGGAAGGCACGAGCTTGCTCTTCAAAAACTTTGTGCGGTGAATTTACTACAGGCTCACGGCCCGTTCAATCGCTGACCGTTCAACCACGCGGCGGCGTGCCCCAGCCCGAACCGATGTACTCGCCGTCCTGAACGATGCAAGGCACGGTCGGGTCTCCGTCCGCATAGGCGAACATCTCCGCGCGCCGCTTGGGGTCGTTCTGCGCGTCGTACTCTGTGAAGGGCGTTCCCTGTGAATTGTAGAAATCGCGTGCCTGCTGGCAGTAAGGGCAGCCAGGCTTGATGTACATGACTAATGACACTTTTGTGTTACCTCCTCCGCTATTTTAGCAGCCGCAGGAGCGCGAGCAAAGCACGGGCACAGAGAAGATGTAACAACCCTGTGCCCGCTCTGCCTGTTCCGCGCTTCTGTTGAACGACGCTCTCGCACTCACTCGATTTATTGTTATACTCCCTGTGCTCTTAAAAATCGCCGGAGTGCTTGCCGCCATGATGGAGAGCGATCTCTTACACCCTTACGAAAAACTGGTCAGCATAGAAGTCCTGGGCCATCAGGTCGAAGTGCCTGAGAACAACCCCTTGCTCAGATGCTTTCAGTAT
>JAXDFO010000445.1:0-4751 GCA_034665545.1 Blastocatellia bacterium | reverse complement strand
AAGACTATGGAAGTCAACGTGCCGAGCGGCGGCAGCGCGACCGCCGATTATACTTTCGACGCCTCCGGGTCAGCCGTTAAAGAGAGTTCTCTGAAACTCCTGCCCGCACTCGACATACAGATGCTTGGGCATCAGCACTAAAGAGAAAGAAAGCGGTCTCAGGTTTAAGGTTTGGAGTTTAAGGTTCATGTGCGGACTTCATAACCTTAAACTCTCAACTTTAAACCTGAGACACGAATTTCATTTATGAAGAGTTTGGCTGCTATCGAACTTGAGACCAGCGTCGCGCCCGAATCGCAGGTTGAACAGTTGTCAGTGCGGGAAAGATTGCTGGCTTATCTGGAACTGACGAAGCCTCGCATCACTTTCCTGATCGTCCTGACTGCCGCCGCAGGGTTCTGCCTCGGCGCGCGCGCTCCCTTCGATTATCTGAACCTGACGCACGCGATGATAGGCATCGCCCTGCTTTCATCCGGCATCGCCGCGCTCAATCAGTATATGGAACGCGACCTTGACGCTTTGATGCGGCGCACGGCGGCGCGGCCTCTTCCTTCGGGCAAGCTCTCGCCCTTAGAGGCTTTCATCTTCGGTCTCGGCGTGACCATCATCGCTGAACTCTACCTGGGCGTCCTGGTCAATCCCTTAACGGCCCTGCTCGGTCTCACGGTCATCGTCGGCTACCTGTTGTGCTACACGCCGCTCAAGACGCGCACCTCTTTATCCACGGTCGTGGGCGCGTTCCCAGGAGCCATGCCGCCGCTCATCGGTTGGGCCGCCGCGCGCGGCGAGATGGGCCTAGAGGCATGGGTGCTCTTCGGGATTCTGTTCTTGTGGCAGTTCCCGCACTTTCTAGCCATCGCCTGGATGTACAGGGAAGACTACGCGCGCGCGGGCATCATGATGCTGCCCGTGGTCGAACCCGAAGGCCGCATCACAGGGCAACAGATTATCCTGTACACGGCGATTCTCCTGCCGGTCAGTCTCCTGCCGACCTTGCTGGGGACTTCGGGCAGAATCTACTTTTTCGGCGCGCTTATCTTAGGCTCCGGTTTTCTCTACAGCAGCATTCGCGCCGCGCTCTCAAAATCCAGACAACAAGCGCGCCGTCTGCTGCTCGCCTCGGTTATCTATTTGCCGTTGCTCTTTGTCTTAATGGTCCTAAATCGGTGACAGGTCGTGAGGGACAGGCGACTGGGGAAGAAGAAATTTTTTTTGGTCCAGTCACTGGTTACTCATCACCCGTTGCCCGTCACCTGTCATTTCTCTAGGAGGTTTGACCTATGGGTCGCGCTCTGGCGGTTCTCATCTGGCTTCTGACCTTGCTTTCCGTGGTCCTGTTTGTGAATCATCGCTGGTGGTTTCCGGCGACCATTTCCGAGCATGGGCCAGCCGTTGATTCACAGTTTATGTTGACGATCATCGTCGTCGGCATCTCCTTCGTGGCGGCGCAGATCGGCCTCGGCTACATGGTCTGGCGTTACCGCGACACGGGCAACGCCGAGCGCGCCGTCTACACGCATGGCAGCAATCGTCTAGAAGTGGTCTGGACCGTTATCACCGCGCTCATCTTCATCAGCGTCGCGGTCCTGGGCCAGAGCGTGTGGGCCTCGCTGCATTTTCATGAAGCGCCCGCCGGTTCAAATCAGGTGGAGGTCGTCGCGCAGCAGTTCCAGTGGAACTTCCACTATCCGGGCAAGGACGGCGCGTTCGGTCGCACCGACCCGAAACTCATCAATGACGACGAGCTTAACTTCGTCGGGCTTGATGAGAAAGACCCGAACACCAAAGATGATTCGGTGATGTCCGTGCTGGCGATACCCGTGGGCAGGCCGACCGAACTGACACTTCGTTCAAAGGACGTGACGCATAGCTTCTGGGTTCCGCCTTTGCGGTTCAAGCAGGACTTGGTTCCCGGCATGGCTATCAAAGTTCACTTCACGCCGACGAAGGTAGGGAAGTATGAACTGGCCTGCGCCGAACTGTGCGGCATGAACCACTTCAAGATGAAAGGCTATATGCTGGTCCTGCCCGAAGAGGAGCACAGGGCGTTGACGGCCCTGCCGCAGGCGCAGTTTCAGACCCGCATGAACGAACTTCTACAGAAGTATGAACTCAACGTGCTCTACGACGGGCAGGGCAACAAGATTCAAGGGGCTTACTGATTCATCTATTCCCCCATCCATCTATCAAGAGGAGACGAGCGATGGCAGAAGCAGAAGAGACGGGTCACGAAGGGCACGACGCAGGCGCGCACGCTGGAGGAGAAGTGCATCGCCACCCGGCCCCTACCAGTTTTATACGCAAGTACATCTTCAGCCTGGACCATAAAGTCATCGGCATCCAGTATCTCTTCCTGGCACTGGCGGCGGTCCTTGTCGGGATGACCCTTTCCATCCTCATGCGTGTGAAACTGACGTGGCCGGGCACTTCCATCAGCATCCTGGAAACGCTCTTTCCCTTGGGCGCGCCCGGCGGCGTGATGACGCCCGAATTCTATCTCTCGCTGGTCACGATGCACGGGACCATCATGGTCTTCTTCGTCCTGACGACCGCCCCGCAGGGAGGCTTCGGCAACTATTTCCTGCCGATTCAAATCGGCGCGGAGGACATGGCCTTTCCCACGCTCAACATGATGAGCTTCTGGGTCACGTTCGTCGGCTTTATAGTCATCCTGTCGGCCTTCTTCGTCGAAGGCGGCGCGCCGCTCGGAGGCTGGACCGCTTATCCGCCCTTGAGCGCGCTGGGGCAGATGGCCGGGCCGGGGCAAGGGATGGGCATGAATTTGTGGATTATCAGCATCGCCATCTTTTGCATCGGGTCTCTGTTGGGCGCGCTCAATTTCATCACGACGCTGCTCAACATGCGAACACGCGGGATGTCTCTGATGCGTATGCCGCTCACTTGCTGGGCCTGGTTTACGACAGCCGTGCTCGCGCTGCTGGCGTTTCCGGTTTTGCTGGCCGGGGGCGTGCTGCTATTTCTGGACCGGAATGCGGACACCAGTTTCTTTATCCCGGCGGGTGAATATGTGAGCGGCGTGCTGTCCGGCTCGACCGCCAAGTTTCCTTTGCACAAGGGCGGCTCTCCGATTCTCTGGCAGCATCTCTTCTGGTTCTTCGGACACCCTGAAGTCTACATCGCCATCCTGCCGGGCATGGGCGCGACCTCGCATATTCTCTCGACGTTTGCGCGCAAGCCCGTCTTCGGTTATCGCGCGATGGTCTTTGCGATATTCGCCATCGGCCTGCTGGGCTTTTTCGTCTGGGGCCATCACATGTTTCTGAGCGGGATGAGTCCTTACTCGGCGATGGCCTTCTCGGTCTTAACGCTCTCGATAGGCGTGCCCTCTGCGGTCAAGACCTTCAACTGGCTCGGCACATTATGGGGCGGGCGCATACGCTTCACGACGCCGATGCTCTTCGCCATAGGCTTCGTCTCGCTCTTTGTGGCGGGCGGCATCACCGGGCTGGTCCTGGGCCAGACCTCGCTCGACCTGGCGTTTCATGATACCTACTTCGTGCTCGCGCACTTTCATTTAGTGATGGGCGTGGCGGCCATCTTCGGGATGTTCGCGGGGATGTACTTCTGGTTCCCCAAGATGTTCGGACGGATGATGAACGAGACGCTCGGAAAGATACACTTCTGGATAACGTTTGTCGGCGTCTACGCCATCTTCATTCCGATGCACAGCATGGGGATGGTCGGGATGCCGCGTCGTTACTCTTCGTTTGAAGAGTATCAATTCCTCGCCAACACGCCGCCTCTGGTTAAGCTGGTGACGTTCGCGGCGATGGTCACGGCGGTGACGCAACTCATCTTCTTCGCCAATCTCTTCTGGAGCATGTTCAAGGGACCGAAGGCTTCGGATAATCCCTGGGAGGCGACGACGCTCGAATGGGCCACGACTTCGCCGCCGCCGCACGATAATTTCGCGGGGGTCGTGCCTGTTGTTTACAGGGGCGCGTATGAGTATGCCGTGCCGGGCGCGCCCAATGATTTCGTCATGCAAACGACGCCTGACCCCGGCATGGAACCGGCGGTCACAACCGGCAGGGAAGGAAGCGACGGGACTGGTAATGGACATAACGGTCACAAGCACTGAACGCGTCGTTAAGAAGAAGGGCGTCGGGGGCGTCGGGCCGCGTGGCGGCAAGAACGGGCCGCCTCCGCGCAACGGCAAAGGGTTCGGCGGCGGCGGCAACGGCAGGCGACGCGGCGGCGATGCAGGAGGCTTTTCGCCCGCCAGGTATCGCCTGGGAATGTGGGTCGCGCTGGCGGCCATCGCCATGATGTTCACGGCCTTGACGAGCGCGTACATCGTGCGCGCCGCGTCCGGCGACGACTGGCGGCCCATCGCTATGCCGCGCATTCTCTGGCTCAGCACGGCTCTCATTCTCGCCAGCAGTTTTACTTTCGAGGCCGCTCGCCGCGCCTTGAAACGAGACCGTGACAGCGTCTATACGCGCTGGCTGCTCTTGACGGTCTTGCT
Source organism: Blastocatellia bacterium (assembly GCA_034665545.1). Taxonomy (GTDB): domain Bacteria; phylum Acidobacteriota; class Blastocatellia; order Pyrinomonadales; family Pyrinomonadaceae; genus DASYML01. The sequence continues at coordinate 262 of JAXDFO010000445.1, read as the reverse complement.
CGGCTTAGGCTTTCTGGCCGCGCAACTCATCGCATGGCGGCAACTGGTGGCCGCAAGAATTTACGTCGCCACCAACCCGCACAGTTCTTTCTTCTACCTGCTGACGGGCGCGCACGCGGTACACTTAATCGGCGGCATCGCCGCGCTTGATTTTCTGCTGTTCAGGACGTGGCGCAAATCCGTCGGCGAGTACGCGACGGAGCGACGGCGCGCGGCTGCCGACGCGGTCTCTTTGTACTGGCATTTCATGGACGGCCTCTGG
>JAXDFO010000444.1:0-9378 GCA_034665545.1 Blastocatellia bacterium | reverse complement strand
GATGGTCGAATGCGCCAACTGTGGGCGTCGCGATTCAGCCGAAGCCTCCGGCCCGGATGAACGCCTCCTGTTCCTCTGCGAAGAATGCCGCATCGAACTGCGCCGTCAACCGCAGCCAGTGCCCGGCTATGAGATGGTCAAGTTACTCGGGCGCGGCGGGATGGGCTGCGTCATGCTCGCGCGCAACGAGGGGACGGGGCAGGCGGTCGCCATCAAAACACTGCTGCCGGAAATCGCCGTCAGCGACCAGGCCCTGCGCCGCTTCATGCGCGAGATAGATGTCGCGGCGGCCCTCAAGCATCCTCACATCGTCAAATTCCTGGACCGTGGAACACACAACGGCGCGGTCTATCTCATCACTGAATTTGTCGAAGGCGCGGACGCGGCCAAACTGGCGGACGCGCGCGGCGGTCGTCTTCCCTTCCCCGAAGCCATGCGTATCGTCTCGCAGGCGTTGGACGCGCTGGACTACGCGCACAACCAGGGCTACATCCACCGCGACATCAAGGACCAGAACATACTCGTCACCGGCAGTTGGCCCACCTTCACGGCCAAGCTGACGGACTTCGGCCTCGCCAAAAGCTTCACCCAATCCGGCATGAGCGGCATCACTATGGCGGGCGAGATGGCCGGAACATTCGCCTACATGCCGCCCGAACAGATACGCGATTTTCGAGATGTCCGCCCCACCTCAGACATCTACGCGATGGGCATGACCGCCTATAGTTTACTCACGGGCGAACTGGCCCTGGACCTCCCGCCCCGCGCGGGCGTCGCAGAGACCGTCAAGGCCATCTTCGACAAACCCATCGTCCCACTCACGCGCCGTCTTCCAGACATCCCGCGCCACGCCGCCGAAATCATCGAACGCGCCCTCGCCAAAGACCCCGCCTCGCGCTGGCAATCAGCCGCCGCCATGCGCAACGCGCTCATGCAATCCATCTAATCAACAAAGAACTCAACCCTCCGCCTGCCTCTCTCTCACGCTCCCTTGACACTGCACTTCGCACACGTATAATTTTCCCCACACGCGGGCCGATAGCTCAGTTGGTAGAGCAGCAGACTCTTAATCTGCGGGTCGCTGGTTCGAGCCCAGCTCGGCTCATTTTTAGCGTCAAGCAAGAAGGGGCATCTATTCAGGATGCCCCTTCTTGTTGTGTGGGCTGTTAAGTTTTTCCGTCGGTCTTCGGACGCTATGAGGTTAGGGCCGGAGTTCATCCTCTATCTCTTTAATCCAGTCGGAAGGCTCTCCGCGCCTTTGTCGCGCTTCGCGTATGAGTTGGAGATTGCGCGCGGTGGTGTCGCGCCACCAATTTTTGCCGGGGGAGGCGAGGGCATTGCTGAGGGCTTCAGTTGCTTTGGCCTGGTCTCTGGCGAGTACTGACAATTCTAGCAGCGTCGCGTAGTCCCAATAGGTAGGCTTGCCTGTGGCGATGTGTCGCTCCACCGCATAGGCGACGACGGGCACGATGGCCTGACGACGCTCATCGGGCGGTTCTTTGAGTTCCATCAAGGTAACGGCGTTGATGCCGGGATACGCGTCGTGCCAGTCGGCCTCGAAGCCGCGCACGTAAGCATCAATAGCCTTGTTCAATTCGCCGGTCGCAAGAGCTTTCTTTCCGTTCTTGACAGCCTTATCCCAGCGATCTTTGTAGACGCGTCCGAGGATGCCCAGGGTTTCGCTGCTGGGGCCGCGTTTATTCAGAAGGTCAAGCAGAACTCGTTCGGCCTCGTCGCCGCGCTCCGCGCGATTGAGCGCCAGCGCGAGTTGTTCCTGGACCATCACGGTCGCGGCCAGAGGCTTGGACATCCTGGCCGCAAGGGAAATCATGTCATCCCATGCGGCGGCTCCAAGATAAGAGTTGAAGAGGTCTATCACGACGCTGGATTCCTGCCGCTTAATATCTCCGAGTTGGGCTTCGACTTCGCGCAAGGCTTCGACGCCCTGCGCGCGCGCGACGGCCAATCGCTGCTTGACCTCGTTGGAGCGCATGCTTTCGCGCAGGAACTCTTCCTTCGCCGGGTCCGTGTTCGGATAGTTCTCGACGAGTTGGAAAACGGGACTGTCGGTCAGCGACGTGGGGTCTTCGACGGACTTCGACTGCGCCTCCGCGAGACGGTCTATCAGAGCCTGTTTGTCAGTCTCTATAGCCTGCGGCAGACCGTCCGCAGAAAGCTGGTAAGGCAGCGCGCGCAACGGCGCGACATCGAAGGGGAGTCGCCCGCCCGCCGCGTAGATGAGAACTGTGCTCCAAGGGCGTACAGCGTGGCGCAGTCCGAGTTCGTAAAAGACGTTGGCGTTGGCGGTCGTCAAATCCGCGACGGCAAAGTCGCAAAAGATAAGACGCTCGTACATGGGCTTATGAATGATGCCGCCCGTCATCTCTTCATCCGCGCGCAAAGGCTCAAGGCCGGAGGCTTCGATGGCCGGACGAATGAGGTCACGATAGACGGCGTCGAAGTCCACCATCACACCGGCGGCATCCGGCTTCTTGCCGAAAGGCATGAGTATGAAGCAAAGTTGTTTGGGCATCTCTCTTAACCTCCTCCAGCATTCTCTAACAACCGGGCAGCTTTAGGGAAGACCGCTCAGCCGGGCCGCTTCTCTTGCGTCAGGACTTGAAAACTCGCGCTCATCCCGCCGGGCAAAATCATCTCGCGCACGCTCGTTCGCAGGATGATGGCTTCGGCCTCGCCCTCGGCTTGTGCGGTCATGCGTTCTAATTGGTCCAGCAATCCGGCGCGCAGTAAAAATCGGTCCTGTGGTTCCAGGCTCATCGTGTGCAAGCCGTGTTCATGGCCCACTCGCTTGAAGTTGGTCCAATCAATGGTCGTGGTCATGTCCTGCTCGCCGGGTTGGGCCAACACGTCCTCTACGAATCTATGACGGCGAAAGGCGCGCAAGGTTCCCGCGCGCCGATGCGGCGCAGAGTATAACTCGCCAGCCTCCGCGCCGTAATCAACCGTGATGACGTAGCCGCGTTTGATGATGCGGGCGACTCTCTCAAGCCAGTCTCCGGCGGCCAAATTCACTTCCGCTATCTGTCCTTCACTGAGCCTGATTTTCTCTCTCTCAAAGTATGAAGAGAGGCGCGGGGTGCTCGGTTCTCCCGCCGTCCAGGTGAATGCGCCCGTGCGCTTCTCCGTTCCGACGAACAGTTCCATGAGTTGGCCCGCGCGCATCGTCACGCGATGGACGGGGAATGCGTCGAGCAGTTCGTTTGAGAAAACGATGCCCGTGTCGAAGCCCGGCGCGAGTTGGGAGAGGCGAAGATATTCCACACGTTCGCCGAACTGCGCGAGCGCGCGCTGCGACTCTTCGCGCGCGCCTTCGCTCTCTTCGTCAATGATGTAGCGTGTCGCCTGAAAGACGTTTTGATAATCGCGCTCTAGCGTCAGGAGCAGGCCGCGCGCGAAGTGGCCCGCGCCCGCGCCCGCTTCAAAAATGGTCCAGGAATCGGGCTGGCCCAAGTCTTCATAGAGACCGGCGAAATATCCGGCGAAGGTCGCGGCGAAGAGAGGGCTGCGTTCGGGGCTGGTCCTGTAATCGCCCTCGCGGCCCCAACGCTCGCGCGTGCGCCTCTGGTAGTATCCATCTTGCGAATCGTAAAGCGCGGCCTCCATCCAGTCGCGGAAAGTCATGGGGCCTTCGCGCTCGACTCTCTCGCGGAGGCGGGCTGCAAGTGTTGGTTGGCCCATGTTTGTTGATTGGCCCATCCGCGTTGTGGATGATGAAGGAAATGCTAACGGGCGTTCGGGTCAATTTTATCGTCCAAAAGGCGCGTGGTGTTCTCGGTCACGCTGGGTGGACGAACTAGCTCGGCTGTGTCTGCGCGCGGACGCCAGTTTGAAACGGGCGTGCTTTGCTGCGGCGGGAGGGCTGCCGCGCCGTGCGTGGCGGTCGCGCCTGAGAGAGAGGAAACGATGGGCGGCACATGTTGCGAGAGCGTGGGGTGCGGTTTGACGCGCTGCACGTCCTCTTCAAAAAGTAGCGCGTAGATGACGCGCAGGAGACCGCCTATTAAACAGATCATGGCGGAGAGCGGAATCAGGATTCTTGCGGAGTGTGTAAAATTAACGGCGAGGATTGAAACGATGGGCACGACCAGCAGCGTGAGCAGCATGAGCATCGCTCCGTGGCGTATGCCGAGCGAGCGAGGCGAGATGTTGCGTCCCTTCTTATCCACGAAGCTGGTCGGGAGGATGCCGCCGTTGCCGAGCAGTTGGATAACGCCGTCCAGGGGAAAGCCGCAACGCGAACAGAAGCGCAGTTGGTCGGAAGCCTGTTGCTGGCCGCATTGGGGGCAATGCATCGGAAAGTTCACCTCACACGTCAAGGATGAAGAGCAGCCGTGTATCTTAGCAAAAGATGCGCTCTCACAAGACTACGACGGGGCCGGATTTAAAGTTCGCAACGCGCCTCTCTCAACCCTCAGAGATGCGGCGGTCGCGCGTCGTTGAACAGATTGAAGACCGCGAAGGCGCGTCCCTGATGATGTGCCGCGCGCGAGAGCGTTTCCAGTAGCAAAGAAAAGAGCATCACGGCCTCGCCCGACGGGGCCATAATCTCCCTGCGCAGGTCGCCGTCGCCGCCAAAGAATTCAAAGCCGCGCCTGCGCGTCGCTTCGACTTCGGTTAAATATTCCAGGACCAATTCGGGCGTCGCCAAGGTTTCGGGCAGGGTCCATTCAAAGGGATCATCCCACAAATTCGTCGTGATGCCGCCGAAAGTCTGCTCGACTGCCGCCGCGCTGCGCAAGAGATGTTCGCCGCAAGAGTAAGCGGGAGACGAAGCGGGCGGCGACGCGCGAGGCGGCCTGTAAAGCTGCTCCAACGGAACCAGCGAGAGCAACTCGCACGAGCGCCGGTGAAGGCGCGCGAACTGTTCATCCAAAGCTGCAATCAAGTGGTCCATTAATTCGCAGGCTCAACGGCTCATTGATTCATTGAAGAATTTGGACCAATAAGCCGTTGAGCCGTTGAATCAAAGAGTCAACTCTTCATCTTGATTTGGCGCGGCGGTCAGTCTCTTCCAGCACCGTCCCATAACTTTTCCCGCCAAAGTTCCCGCCGTTATGAACGTAGCCCTTTGCCCCGACCCTGGACCCGCGCGAGGGCACGCCGCGCCGCGTGACAACCCATATCTTGCCCGTGCCGTCATCCAGTTCATATGCCCCGTTGCCGAGCACGCCATAGCTATCCGTGACGGTCCCCGCGATGGCGACCTCCTTATTCTTATAACGTCCGGGGTCGCCGTTAATCTTGTTGATGGTCGTCTGGCTCGGGCAGGCCGTCATCAGAAACGCCGCCGCCAGAATCAGCGACAGGAAAAATATTTTACGAACCGTGAACATCTTGCTTCTCCTTTGTGTTTGAAAATCACATGAAGGGAGAGCGACAGTTTCATTTACCGAACCAGCCGATAGGCTTGCCTGAGAGGTCCACCCACACGCTCTTGACGTGCGTGTAGAGTTCGAGCGCGTGCTTGCCCATCTCGCGGCCATAACCCGATTGCTTGTAGCCGCCGAAGGGCGCGGCGGCATTGAACATATTGAAAGTGTTAATCCAGACCACGCCCGCCTTGACCTCTTTGGCGAAGCGATGCGCGCGGGTGATGTCTTTCGTCCAGATGCCAGCCGAGAGACCGTAGATAGTATCGTTGGCCTGCTTGAGCAAGTCGTTCTCGTCTTTGAAAGTGATGACCGAAGAGACTGGACCAAAAATCTCTTCCTGCGCGACGCGCATGCGATTATCAACGTCGCAGAAGATGGTCGGCTGGAAGAAGTAACCCTTCTGGAAAGCCTCTTCGAGTTGCGGTTGCTCGCCTCCGGCGAAGACGGTCGCGCCCTCTTCGCGCGCTATATCAACATAGCCCTTGATGCGGTCCAGTTGTTCCTGAGAAACCTGTGGGCCCATCAACGTGGCTTTGTCCATCGGGTCGCCGACCTTAATCTTGCCCGCCTTCTCCTTAAAGCGCGTGAGAAATTCCTCCCTGATGCTCTCTTCCAGAAAGATGCGCGAGCCCGCGCAGCAGACCTGCCCCTGGTTGAAAAAGATGCCCATCATTGCGCCGTTGACGGCCTGCTCTATGTCTGCGTCCGCGAAGATGATGTTGGGCGCTTTGCCGCCGAGTTCGAGCGAGACTTTGGTGAGATTATCTGCGGCGGCGCGCGCGATTATCTTGCCGACTTCGGTAGAGCCTGTGAAGGCTATCTTGTCTATGCCGGGATGCGAGGCGAGCGCAGCGCCCGCGCTCTCGCCATAACCGGGGACGATGTTAATGACGCCGTCGGGGAAGCCCGCTTCCTGAATTAGTTTGCCGAGTTCGAGGGCGGTCACGGGAGTCTGCTCGGCTGGCTTGAGGACGATGGTGTTTCCGGCGGCGAGCGCGGGCGCGAGTTTCCAGGCGGCCATCAGGAGCGGAAAGTTCCAGGGAATAATCTGGCCGCAAACGCCGAGCGGCTCGCGCAAGGTATAATTCAACATCTGGCCGGAGACGGGAATCGTCTCGCCTTCTATCTTGGTGGCGTAGCCCGCGAAGTATTCAAAATTTTCTATGACCTGCGGGAGGTCCACATACATGGATTCGCGTATGGGCTTGCCGTTGTCTGCGGTTTCAAGTTCCGCTAGTTCCTGCGCGTGCTGCTCTATCAGTTGCGAAAGCTTATAGATGATGCGGCCACGCTCTCGCGCGCTTATTTTGGACCACTTGCCCTCGAAAGCCCTGCGTGCGGCTTCGACAGCCTTATCAATGTCCGCCTTGTCGCCTTCTGCGACTTCAGCGAGCGTCTCGCCCGTCGCGGGGTTGGGCGTGGTGAAGGTTTTGCCGGACTCCGCATCCACCCATTTGCCGTCTATAAACAGTTGATATTTGCGTGGCGTGACGTTGGCTGCCAATTGCGCTGATGACATGTATGAAGACCTTTCTCTTTGCGATGTGATGTGTTGCGACTGGTCCAATTATTTTGGGCCCAGTAAATTATTCTCTACGCCTTCTCTTCCTGGCCCTGCGAGAGCAGTTGGCGAAGGACGAAGGGGAGGATGCCGCCGTGCTGGTAATAGTCAACTTCAATCGGCGTATCAATGCGAAGCGTGACGGGCACTTCTTCCGTGTCGCCGTTCTGGCGACGGATAACGAGGGTCACATCCTGGCGCGGCTTGATGCCGGATTCGAGGCCCGTGATGTCGAAGGTCTCCGTGCCGTCGAGGTTGAGCGAAGCCGCGTTCGTGCCTTCCTTGAACTGGCAGGGCAGCACGCCCATGCCGACGAGGTTGTTGCGATGTATGCGCTCGAAGCTTTGCGCGATGACCGCGCGCACGCCGAGCAGGGTCGTGCCCTTCGCGGCCCAATCGCGCGAACTCCCCGTCCCGTACTCCTGCCCCGCGATGACGATGAGCGGGACGCCCGCCGCCTGGTAATGAACCGAAGCATCATAGATGCTCATCTGCTGGCCGATGGGTTGCAGGACGGTGACGCCGCCCTCGACGCCCGGGACCATCAGGTTCTTGATGCGAACGTTGGCGAACGTGCCGCGCACCATGACTTGATGATTGCCGCGCCGCGAGCCGTAAGAATTAAAGTCTTCGACGGAGACGCCGCGCAGTTGCAGGTAGACTCCGGCGGGCGAGGTCGGCTTGATGGAGCCTGCGGGGCTGATGTGGTCCGTCGTGACGCTATCGCCGAAGATGGCGAGCGGTCGCGCGCCGCGTATGTCCGTGACCTGTCCCGTCTGCATGCGAAACTTCTCGAAGTAGGGCGGCTCTTGAATATAAGTTGATTGCGTGTCCCAACAGTAAACGTCTCCCGTGCTGGTCGGTATCTCGTTCCAGAGCGGATTCTGCTCCGCGAAATCCTTGTACATGCGGCGATAAGTCTCAGGGTCCATCGCCGCCTGCAAGAGACCGTTGACTTCCTCAATGCTGGGCCAAATATCGCGCAGATAAACGTCCGCGCCCTTTCTGTCTTTGCCGATAGGCTCGTGCGTCATGTCTATATTGACGCGGCCCGCGAGGGCGAAGGCGACGACGAGGGGCGGACTCATGAGAAAGTTGGCCTTGACGCTCTGGTGAACGCGCGCTTCAAAATTCCTGTTGCCGGAGAGGACGCTGGCGGCGACGAGGTCTTGCTCGGTAATGACGTTTTCGATGCGCGGGTCTAATGGACCAGAATTGCCGATGCAGGTCGTGCAGCCGTAGCCGACGAGGTTAAAGCCGATGCGGTTGAGATACTTTTGCAGGCCCGTCTTCTCAAGATACTCAGTGACCACGCGCGAGCCCGGCGCGAGCGAAGTCTTCACAGACGGGTCAACTCTCAAACCGCGCTCGACAGCCTTCTTCGCCAGGAGACCGGCGGCCAGCATGACGCTCGGATTCGAGGTGTTGGTGCATGAAGTGATAGCAGCTATCACAACATCGCCGTGACCCAAATCGTCCTCTCTATCAGGGAACTCGTCTTCTGGAATATCTTCGAGGCGGTCCGGCGTCGGACGATTGTTCATCATCTCGATTTCGGAAAGAGTGCTAGTGTTTTTATTACTCAGGTGGCCGCCGCCTGCGGGGACGGTCGCAGGCTCCTGCTCGCCGCCGCCAGTGATGTGTATGTCATCCTCCACGGCTTTGAAACCGTTTCCTCCGACCATGAAACGCTGCGCGAGGTCGTCAGTGGTTTTGCCGTAGCCGTTTTCCTTAACCGGCTTTTGAAACAGTTCGAGGAATTTGTCTTTCAACTCCGGCAACTCTATGCGGTCCTGCGGGCGTTTGGGTCCGGCCACGCTCGGACGAATTTCCGAGAGGTCCAATTCGAGAGTTGTGCTGTAGTCGCATTGGCCCACGAGCGGAATGCCGAACATGCCCTGCGCCGTGAAATAGTTGCGAATCGCTTCGACCTGCTCGGCGGGCCGTCCCGTCGCCTCGTAATATTTGCAGGTCTCTTCGTCAACGGGAAAGAAGCCCATCGTCGCGCCGTATTCGGGGGCCATGTTGGCGATGGTCGCGCGGTCGGTGGCAGGTAAACTGCGCGCGCCCTCGCCGTGAAATTCAACGAACTTGCCGACGACCTTCGCCTTGCGCAGCATCTCCGTCACGCGCAGGACCAGGTCGGTCGCCGTCATGCCTTCGCCGAGGCTTCCCTTCAAATGCACGCCGACCACATCCGGCGTGAGGATGTAAACGGGTTGGCCCAACATGCCCGCTTCGGCCTCTATGCCGCCGACGCCCCAGCCGACGACGCCCAGACCGTTTATCATCGTCGTGTGCGAATCGGTCCCGACCAGCGTGTCAGGGTAATAGACGCCGTCCTTCTCAAGCACGCCCTTCGCCAGATATTCCAGATTGACTTGATGCACGATGCCTATGTCGGGCGGCACGACCTGAAAGCCA
>JAXDFO010000443.1:0-5264 GCA_034665545.1 Blastocatellia bacterium | reverse complement strand
AGCACATGAAACAACCAGTCCTCGAATACGGGCTTGTAGACTGTTTGCGCTCGCAGACGCCGAGCCACGACGGCGACGTACACTATCCCGATGAGGCCCAGTAGGCCCCAAAGAACCGCGAGGGTGCCGATCCCATCCCATGGAGCGCTTAAAACCGCTGACAGCAAGAGCACTACTCCGAAATGAACGACGCTCGGCGTCGAAAAGGCTTCGCCCGCTTGCGCCTCACCTCGTTCGATGGGCCTACCGGCAATGAGTGTGAGGACGACGAACTGCAGCCCGATCAGTGCGCCGGCAGACGAGCCGACGATGACGTAGAAGTTTTCCCATCCTTCTAGTGGTGACATGTAGCCGATCAACCTGCTCGTTTATGCGGTCTCTGATTAAGTATTCGTATTACCGGCAGCTGCCGAGTGGTCTTTGTTACAACCAAAAGAACTGCCGAAAAGAGATGCTAGTGAAAGCATAATTAAGACTAAGTATTTCATATTGCTCATTCGTTTCTTTTTAGAGTTGCAGTCTTTCTGTCTCTACTACGAAAGAAGAGTTAAGATTTCAAGTTGAAGGGAACAGCCGTAATCTCTTTGCACAAGCTTAGAAACCTCTCCTGTAACTGCACATCATCAGCTTCCGGGTTATGGCGACTTTCTTCTTGATGATGAAAATAGCGAGCACTTACTTTCGCCTTCTCGTCGTCGCTGACAGCAAGCCACGCCTGCGTCTGGTATCCCTTTTGCAGATCATCAGGAGCACCTTGCCCGCCCATCTTTGTAGGAACCCAACCGGGGTCAACTGCATTGGCGTAAACCTCGGGCCATTTGCGTGCTACCGCCGTGCAAAACATCAGCACATGCAACTTTGAATCGGAGTATGTGATACGGCTGATGTTAGTTTTAATACTTTCCAGTTTTGCGCGTCCCTGCAGATGCATGCCGGAACTCAGGTAGATCAATCGCTTTGGTCTTTGTATGAGGCACGTAAGAATATAAGGTGCCAATGTGTTGACCGCGAATATCTCTTCTGCTGAAGCTTGATAAAGGCCCGCGTTGTGAATAACTGCATCGAACTTGCCCAAAGCATTCACGTTTGAAGCCAACCGTTTTGTCTCGTCTATACTGGCAAGATCGGCTGTTACTACACTTTCTGCACCGGGCACACTGTCCAAAGCCTCTTGGCCCCTCTTTTCATTGCGTGCGTGAAGTACGACCTTGTGGCCCTAAGCGGTCAGTGCTTTTGCAGCCAACTGCCCGAGTCCATCTGCCGAGCCGGTGATAAAGATTGTTGCCATTTGCGGAATAGCGGTAACTCTTTTTGATTAAGCGGTCATCTGCCGCCGGCGTTGTATTGATCGTCTGTTACCCGCGTGAGCCAAACCACACCGCCATCGCCTCGATCATTCGTGATCGCGATGTGCGTCATCTGGCTTTCGGGAGACGCGCCGTGCCAGTGCTCGACATCGGGATTACAGATGATTGTCTCGCCTTTGTTGATTGTTCTGACGGGCATGCCTTTTTCCTGATAAAGACCTTTGCCGTTGATGACGATCAAAGTTTGTCCCGCCGGATGCGTGTGCCAATTACTTCTCGCTCCCGGCTCAAACGTTACGCTGCCGATCGAGTACTTATTGCTTTCGGTTTTTTGAGCGAGCATCTGCAAATACACTGTTCCGGTAAAGTAATCCGCCGGGGCTCTCTCGCCTTTCGGGAAAATCCCGCCTTCGTTTTTGTTTTCCGTTTTGCTTTCCGTCGTTGCCATTTTTGTTTTCTCCGTATTTATCGGTTGTCGGTTACTGCACGCAACTGCAGTAAAGAACGCCGCCGAGCAGAGTAGCAATCCCATTGTTGATTTATTCATTGCTATAAATTCCCATTTTCTGTCAGAAAATGGCTACTGCTTTTTTTGCGTGGCAGCATTAACTTTCGCCAGCGATCTGCGGGCTGTTTCAGCCTGCTGCCGACTGATGGTTTTTTCGATTAAATCAAAGACCTGCTGTAATTGACTTTCCGTTAGCCCGGTGTTCATCCCTATCGACAGATGAGATTCCAGTTGCGGTTCGACGCCCGGCATTGCGGCGAGCGCCGAGATAGTGGCTAACTCGCGCTGCCGATAGTTCAAAACGTCGCTGTCGAAAATATCCGCGAACAGATGCTCTTTCAGAAAGCGATCAATAGTCGGGCTAAATTCACCGAAACCTTTGGCGGGCTTGGATTGCGGCTGTCCGGTGAGCCTTTCCAACGTCTTTCTGCCTCTTTCATATTTATCGGCAGTGTCGGTAATCAGCGTCGCCGTTTTCCCCGCCTCGTCGTTGATGCCTTTTTTCTTCCGCTCTTCCAGCACGGACATCAAAGTATTGATGGCGTTCAGGCTGCGCGGAAAGCCGCAGTAGGCATACATTTGAACGAGAACTTCTTTGATCTCATTAACGGTCAGCCCTGCATCCAGACCTTTGTTCAGAGCCATTCGCAACTGTTCCAAATCTCCTTTCGCGGTAAAGGCGGCAATGGTCACGATGCTCTGCTCTTTTACGTTTAGAGTTTGATTGTTATTCATATTGGTTTGTCCGTTCATTTCGTTAGAGCTGATTATTAGCAATAAGGTACAAGCTATAACGACTTGAATTCTTATTCTCTGCATTTTAATTTTTCGCTTCCCCGCCGTTTCTCATCCGAGACGTCATACGCACGAGTTACTCTTTCACATCGCGTATCCCGGTCTCTTTTATAGCCTCTCCGAGTTGTTAACGATGTCCGGTTGATAGACCTTCTCGGCCCAGTCCTGCGGCTCAACCTCTTCGATGGCTACCGAGACCGACTCCTCTCCGTAGTTCAAGACCTTCGTCACATCCTTGACGATCTCTTCGGCGAGGCGAACCTTCTGCTGTTCGGATTTTCCGGGCCAGAGCTTGACGATGACATGCGGCATACCCCTTTCCTTCCATTCTTCACGCAGTCAAAATTCCAAGACCGTTCGTGCGTCATAGCGTCGCCGCCTCAGGGCTTGACCATGACCTTGAGCGCCTCCCGCTCATTCATCGCCCGATAGCCATCTGGAACCCCGTCGAGACCAACTACGCGGTCGAACACGCGGCCCGGCTTGATCTTGCCCTCCAGCACATCTGGCAGAAGCTCTTCTATGTAGGCGCGCACAGGAGCTGGGCCGCCGCTCACGGTTATGTTGTTGTAGAAGGTCGGCTGCGCCAAGGGAATTGCCTCGTAGTGAGGGACGCCTACGCGGCCGACTGCGCCGCCCGCTCTCACAATGCTGACGGATGTGAGCATCGCCTGCTCTGTACCGACGCACTCAAGCACAGAGTGGACGCCGAAACCATTGGTCAACTCGCGCACGCGCTCGATTGCCTCTTCGCCCCGCTCGCTCACGACATCCGTCGCGCCGAACTCTCTGGCGAGTGCGATGCGCTCTGGATGACGGCCCATGATAATTATCTGCTCAGCGCCCAGGCGCCGCGCGGCCATCACTCCACACAAACCGACTGCTCCGTCTCCGACGACAGCCACACTTTTACCGGGCCCTACCTTAGCGGTGATAGCCGCATGATGGCCCGTGCCCATGACGTCCGAGAGCGTGAGAAGTGACGGCATCAACGCGTCGTCGCGTCCTACTGGCAGGACGTAGAGCGTCCCGTCGGCGAGAGGCACGCGCACGGCTTCCGATTGTGCTCCCGCTATCTCCTCATTGCCGAAGAAGCCCCCGTGGACGCACGACGTATTAAGGCCTTCATGGCAGAAGGCGCAGGTGCCGTCGGACCAGGCGAACGGCATCACGACCATGTCGCCAGCTTTTAGGTTGCGAACATCTGCGCCGACATCTTCAACTACACCTATGGCCTCGTGACCCATGATGATGCCCTTTTCGCTCGGCTCCATCGCCTTATACGGCCAGAGGTCGCTGCCGCAGATGCAGGCGCGGGTGACGGTGACGACGGCGTCGGTCGGCTCAATGACGCGGGCGTCAGGGACGGTCTCGATACGGACGTCCCCGGCCGCATACATAACAGTTGCTCGCATGTTGCTTTATCTCCTATCCATCCAATTCATAGCTGAAAGGATTATAGTTCGCGCGGGCTTGGCTGTCGCACGGGCTCTTGCTCCACCTGTTGCAATGTTGCTCGAAACCGCAGAGTGGGGCGCAGGAGAACAATAGGCGTGAAAAGCGACGCGGAAACGCGCGCGATTCCTACTAAATGGATGGTTTTTCTGAAGACCGCAGCGAAGTGGGGTTAACGCTGGCGGCGGTAGTCGCTCGGGGAGAGGCCAGTCTCCCTGCGGAAGAGCTGTGCGAAATGGCTGGGGTTGGCGTAGCCCACCTCGAGGGCCACATCCACCACGTTCATCTTCGTTTCGCGCAGCAGTTGTCGCGCGAGGTCCATCCGCAAATTGATGTGATAACGCGAAGGCGAGACGCCCATCGCACTCTTGAACAGTCGCTGAAAGTGAAACTTACTCAACCCTGCTTGAGCCGCCAGCCGGGCGAGGTCGAAGTCTTCGGCAACATGTTCGGCTATCCAGTCCGTTATCTGTCGGAGCTTATAACCGGGGAGTGACGGGCTGCTACTGCGCGATTCTGCGTCCGTTATGCCGTAGTTTCGAGCAAGGTGGACGGCGATCGCTTGGGCGAGGGCTTGCACGAAAAGAGGGCTCGCCTGTCGGCGCGTCAGTTCATCGCGCAACCGTTCCATCAACCAATTCAAGGTGTCATCGGTGAAGGCCGATATGTCCCGCAGTCGGGCCTGAGCCGCGTCCGATCCGAAGACCTCCTCCAGAGCACGTTGAAGGAGTTGCAGATCGATGAACACAATCATGGACTCGAACGGCTCCGGGGTCACCGCCTTCCAGCGGACATCGTAGGGGGCACCTCCCGACGTGAGAAAGAAAGAGCCCTTCTTAATCCGATTGGTGACCCATGGCTGTCCATCTTCCCGCTCCTGAAAATCGACCTCGCCCGACATGGTCCAGGCGAGGGACGGTTCACTGACTGAAGGGACGTGCAACATATCGATGACGGCCGGGTGCGCGTAGATCCAAGCTTTGATGTCTCGCCATGCTTCGCCTCTACTCTCGAGCACGCATTTTCCGCCCACGTAGTGCTCGAAGGCTTCGGCCGATGTTGTCTCAGGAACTGTCATGACGAAAGCGATCAGCGGTGCAACCCTCCGCAAGCGTGAAACCTCTTACAACTACTTATTAACGGAACTGCGCTTTCGAGTAATATCGTAGTCGGTGATTATGCATATTTTCTCAGACATA
>JAXDFO010000442.1:0-35551 GCA_034665545.1 Blastocatellia bacterium | reverse complement strand
ACGACGGAGAGTCATTCAAGTCAAAGAAAGATGAAGGACGACTACTGGCTCTCCGTCGTGTGGAATTGTGATTTCAACACACATTTTGAAAGCTCTCGAAGGAGTCCCCCAGTATGCTTAAATCTCTACGGTTCTCGCTCGCAGCCCTCCTGCTTATCATCATGAGCGCGTTGGCTGTGATGGCGCAATCAACCGTGACCGGCGCAATCGAAGGCGTGGTCATGAATCCGAACAAAGAGGTCGTGCCCGGCGCGTCCGTCACGGTTCGCAACATCGGAACCAACAACGAAGAGACGGCGACATCGGACGGCGAAGGCCGCTTCCGCGTCGTCAATCTTCAGCCCGGCACTTACTCTGTGACGGTCAACTCGACGGGCTTCAGCCCTTTCAACCAGGAGAAGGTAGTGGTCGAAGTAGGCCGCGTCACTTCTCTGGATGTGCCGCTGTCCGTGACCGGCGTGAGCGGGACGGTGCAGGTCACGTCCGAGGCTCCGGTCATCAACACGACGCAGCAGGACTTTTCGACGAACGTCAACCAGACCTCCATCAACGAACTGCCGATTAACGGTCGTCGTTGGTCCAACTTCGCCCTGCTCTCGCCCGGCACTGTGCCCGATGGCAACTTCGGTCTCATCAGCTTTCGCGGCGTCTCCGGCCTCTTGAACAACAACACGATTGACGGCGGTGACAACAACCAGGCGTTCTTCTCCGAAGAGCGCGGTCGCACGCGTCTCAGCTATTCCATCAGCCAGTCCGCCGTCCGAGAGTTTCAGGTCAACACCTCCAACTACTCTGCCGAGTACGGGCGCGCGGCGGGCGGCGTCGTCAACGCCGTGACCAAGAGCGGAACGAATGAGTTTCACGGACAGGGCTTCTACTACCAGCGCAACAACAAGTGGGGCGCGCGCAATCCCCTCGCGTTCCAGTCCGTCAACGTCAACGGCATCTTCACGCCCGTCGGCATCAAGCCCGTGGACGTGCGCCACCAGTTCGGCGGCAACATCGGCGGCCCTATCGTCAAGAACAAACTCTTCTTCTTCTTCAACTACGATGAGCAGCGCAGAAACTTCCCCGGTCTCGCCATCTTTACACAGGGCGACTTCCTGAACCGCGTTGACAGAACCCTCTTGACCGCCGCGCGCGGCAGCACAGTGACGGGCACTGGGCGCACGGGCTCGCTGGCCGTCGGCAAAGGCTTGACCACCGCGCAGGTTGATACCGCGCTGAGCTTTCTTAACAGTCTCAGCGGTCCCGTCCCGCGTCGCGGCGACCAGAGAATGTTCCTGCCTAAGATTGATTGGAACATCAATCAGAACCACACCTTCACGGCCACTTACAATCGCCTGCGCTGGGCTTCGCCTGCTGGCATCCAGACGCAAGCGACCAACACGCGCGCGCGCGACAATTTCGGCGACGACTTCGTGAATGTTGATTCGCTCAACCTGCGCCTGGCTTCGACTCTCTCTTCGGTCCTCGTCAACGAAGCGCGCTTCCAGGCGGGCCGCGATAACGAGTTCGAGTTCAGCCAGCCGGTCTTGCCGGGCGAGCCGACGACGGCCAGCGGCGGACGCTCGCCGCAGGTCTTCATCACCAACGGCTTCTCCTTCGGCGTGCCCGATTTCCTTGAGCGCGCGTCCTTCCCCGATGAGAGGCGACTACAGTTTGCCGACACCATCACGCTCAATGCTGGCAACCACACGTTCAAGTGGGGCGGCGACATCAACCGCGTCAAAGAGAACATCAACAACCTGCGTTACCAGGCCGGAGAGTTCAACTATAACGGCGGCACGAACGCGCTCGGCTTCAACGGCGGTCTCAATGATTTCATCATTGACTACACCAACTTCATCACGAGCGGCGGGCTGAACACCGCGACCCAGTGCTACAGCAGCACGAGGACGCGCGGCAAGTGCTACTCCGGCAACTTCAACCAGGGCTTCGGCGTCCTCGGTCTACAGTTCCACACGACCGATCTCAACCTCTTCTTACAGGACGACTGGCGCACGACTTCCCGCCTCACGCTCAACCTCGGCGTGCGTTGGGAATACCAGCGTAACCCGCGCCCTGTGAACGCCAACGGGTTGCTGCCGCAGACGGCCAACTTCGTTGACGACCGTAATAACGTCGGCCCGCGTTTCGGTTTCGCTTACGACCTGACGGGCGACAGCAAGACGAGCGTGCGCGGCGGCTACGGCATCTACTACGGGCGCGTCATCAACTCGACCATCTACAACGCGCTCGTCAATACGGGCGTCGGCATTGACGCAGGGCAGCGTCAGGTGCAGTTGTCCGCGACCAGCGCGGCTGCGCCCGTCTTCCCGAACCTGGTGAGCGGCGGCGCGCTCTTGCCGCCCAACGTCCAGTACTTCGCGCGCAACTTCGCCAACCCGCTGATTCATCAGTTGGATTTTGTCATCGAACGAGAGATATCGCGCAACACGGTTGTCTCCGCTTCGTATCTCTTCAGCAACGGCAAGTACCTGCCCTACTTCGTGGACACCAACCTGAACAGGCCGGTGACGCGCACTCTGGGTATTACAGACGGGCCGTTCGCCGGTCAGAACCTGACGATTCCTTACTTCACGGGCGCGAGGCCGAACGCGGCCTTCGGTGCGATTACGGAGATTCGCAGCAGCGTCACTTCCAAGTACAACGCGCTGGTGCTCCAGGCTAATCGTCGTCTGACGGACGGACTGCAATTCCAGACCAGCTACACGCTCTCCAGGGCCGCCGACGACGGCCAAAGCTCCACGACCTTTACGGCGACCAACTTGCCGTTCAACGCCTTCGACCAGGCGGGCGAGAATTCGCTCTCCAGCCTGGACCGTCGGCATAAGTTCGTGGCGAGCGTCGTCTATAACACGCACTTCTACAGCCAGGGCGACAGCAGCATCGGTCGCGCCATCTTCGACGGTTGGACCATCGCGCCCATCTTCAACGCGCTCTCAGGTCCGCGCTATACGGCGACCGTCTCCGGCAATCCTGGCAGTGCGTTCGGCACTGGCACATCGTCAGGCACGCTTAACGGTTCGGGCGGCTCGACGCGCTTCTCGCTCGTCCCGCGCAACTTCTTCAAGCAGCCCGCGATTATCAACACGGACCTGCGCGTTTCGCGTCGCTTCCGTTTCACGGAGACGGCTAACATAGAGGTGCTCGGTGAGGTCTTCAACCTCTTCAACCGCACGCAGGTCTCCGGCGTCAATAGCTCCATCTACACCGTTAACACTTCAGGCACAAACGCGACCCTCGGCTTCAACACCGCGTTCGGGCAAATCACAGAAGCGGGCGCGACTCTCTTCCGCGAGCGCCAGGTTCAATTCGCCGTGCGCTTCGAGTTCTAATCAACCAGGAAGCCATAGCTCATCACAAAAGAGAGGGCGACTATCATAGTCGCCCTCTCTTTTTGCGCGCGGCCCTGCCCTTTGTCCGAAGACGAAGCAGGACCATTAATTCATCTGTACGGAAAAGCTCACTCGCTTATTCTCCTCTCAGGCTCGAAGGAAATCCGGCCTCACTCGCATCCCTCTCTTAATAAAACACTTCGCGCGCGCGGCCCGCTCTCGCATGCGCGTTGGCATAATGCTTGCGATTATCACTGTGAAGAAAACGAGCGAGTTCATGCGCGCCAGAGACGCGCCCTCGCTTCATTGACGAATAACCGTTGAAGCCATCAAAGGAGGCTGTAATTATGGGTCTACCAAACAAGGATGAGGTCGAAGGGAAATTTGATCAAGCGAAGGGCGCTGTCAAAGAGAACGTCGGTCACGCGATAAACGACCACGAGATGGAGACAGAAGGACAGGCAGACCGCGCGGGCGGCAACATTAAAGAAGGCGTCGGCACGGCCCGCCGCAAAGTCGGTGAAGCCATCGAAGACATCGGCGACGCCATCAGCCACTAACGACTACACGAGTCAGAAGCCAGGAGCCAGTAGAAAAGCCATAACATGCTCTTTATGATGAAGGCTCTTCTCTGACTTCTGGCTCCTGCTTTTCCTTACTCCTCTCGTTCCCACCTGCGCCAGTGTCTGCTAGGCGGTTCATCCATGAGCCTGTCAACGCCTCTGCGAAAAGCCTGGCCTGAGTATTCGTCATCCGTGCGACGGCGCGAGCGTTCACGTTCTCTCTCTCTGGGCGTCATGGCGTGGCCGCTCTGAGGTTCCAGACGACGACGCTCATCATTATCTTCTTCTGGCGCGCGCTTGAATCCTCTGCGCCTCTCATCGTCACGCACGCGCGCACGTTCTTCGCTCTCTCTATCTTCACGATAACGACGTATGCTCTCCATCTGGCTGCGGCGCGCTTCTCTTAGAGCCTCTTCAAACCCGGCGCGCGAATCACGCTCGCGCCGCGCGGGGAATCTTTCGTCTATGTCATGGTCGCGCCTTCTGCGTTCGACCTGCGACCTGACATACTCGCGGCGGTCGTCCGCCGGTCCTGCCTCGCGCGTGCGTTTCGCAACATGCTCTCGCTCATCGCGCCGCGCGTCGCTTCTACCGCTCCTACTCTCCCTGCGGCCTTCCGCGACGAGCGCGAAGCGTTCCAGGTCTTCATCCAACTGTTGCTGCGGGTTGACGCCGAAGAGTTTGGCAACCATCGCGCCGAGCCTTCCGGCGGGCGGGTCATAGCCTAGCACGACGCGCATCATCGTCGTCCCGCGCCTCGTCTCTTCAAAGACGACTTCGCCTTCCGTGTCCACGTCGCCGCGCACGCTCTGCCAGGCGATGCGATGGTCCGGCTCGAAGACGATTGTTTCGGCCTCCCACTCGACGCTC
This sequence comes from Blastocatellia bacterium, assembly GCA_034665545.1. Lineage (GTDB taxonomy): Bacteria > Acidobacteriota > Blastocatellia > Pyrinomonadales > Pyrinomonadaceae > DASYML01. Next base: position 30,777 of record JAXDFO010000442.1, on the reverse strand, counting down.
GTGCCGAGCGGCGCATCAGCCTTCCAACGGCTCATGCGCCGCCCCGAATAACGCACCTCCCTGATATTACTCATCCACCTCGGAAAGCTCTCGAAGTCGCTGAAGAGGTCGAAGACGCGCTCCAACGGCGCGTCAATCTCGATGATCTTTTCCGCTCTCTGCATAGCTTACTCCTGCCTGATATGTTCACCTCCGAGGTCTTCCAGGAGTTGTTCTAGTTTGTTCGCGTCATCATCCGACTTGGACTCCACGCCGAGCAGGATGCCGCCGCTACGCAATCCTGCGTCGTAGACTTTGGCGCGATGCTCAGGGATGCCCGCGCCGACGAGCGCGCCGATGATGCCGCCTGTCGCCGCGCCCGCGCCGAGTCCCGCCAACGCCGCCGCCACTGGTCCAGCAATCACAAGGCCGATGCCGGGCAGGGCGATGCTCGTCCCGACCGCGACGATGGCCGCGAGCGTTGCGCCGACCGCGCCGCCGATTGCGCCGCCGATCCCTGCGCCGTCCGCCGCGTGTGTTCTGGTCTCGACGGCGAACTCTTTGTTTCTCGTCGCGTCCGACATGAGCACGCTGATGTCATCTCTCGTATAACCCCGCTTGATAATCGCATCAACGGCTGCTTCCGCCGCGACGCGTGACTTGAAAAGACCTGTGACCAATTTGTTTGCCATAACGTTATCACTCCTTCAAAAATTTCCGTCAAGATTAAGGGGAAACAAACACACTTGCACGCCTCTTGCAACGGCAATCTTCGTGCCGACCGTGAAGGGCCAAATGAACACGCGCGCATCTGTTCATCAAATACGCGCGAAAGCATGTGAATAACGGCGAGTACGGGCGTTCGCGTCCGTCGGAGAGCGCGCGACGTGCGCCTTTCGTTTGACGTATCAAAGCGAAACACGAAGGGCCATAACCTCGACGCGCTGACGTTGAATAGAACACTTTTTACAAGGGGAGCATCATGATTAAAGCAGTCATCTTTGATATTGATGGAACGCTCGTTGATTCGGTTGACCTGCACGCGCAGGCATGGAAGGAAGCCTTCAAGCATTACGGCAAAGACATTCCTTATCAACAGATTCGCCACCAGATAGGCAAGGGCGGCGACCAATTGTTGCCAGTCTTTTTCTCAAGGGAAGAGTTGGAAGAGTTTGGCGAAGAGATGGAAGAATATCGCGGCAAGATTTTCAAACGCGACTACATGCCGCGCGTCCGCGCCTTTCCGAAGGTGCGCGAACTCTTCGAGCGCATCAAGAGCGACGGCAAGCGTCTGGCCCTCGCCTCTTCCGCCAAAAAGGATGAGTTGGCCCAGTATAAAAAGATAGTTCAGATAGAAGACCTCGTCGAAGAAGAAGCTTCTGCTGACGACGCCGACAAATCGAAGCCGCACCCGGACATCTTCAAGGCCGCGTTGGGCCAACTCGGCGACATAGCTTCGCATGAAGCCGTCGCCGTCGGCGATACTCCATACGACGCGGAGGCCGCAGGCAAGATTAAACTGCGCACCATCGGCGTCCTCTGCGGCGGCTTTCCCGAAAACGAACTGCGCGCCGCCGGTTGCATGGCAATCTACGAAGACCCCGCCGATTTATTGGCCCACTACGACGAATCCATCATCGCCAAGCAAGAATAAAGTCGGAAGGCTGAAGGATGAGAGAAAAACTATTCAACGCCGGAATAGCTCGTCTCTCATCCTTCAGCCTTCATAATTCCCACTTGCTCTTCAGCCGTAACCTCTTTAAGTTTACCGTGTGAGAATCCTGCACATCAGTTCGGCGCGTGCGCTCGGCGGCGGCGAGAGGCATCTGGCCGCTCTGGCTTGCGAACTGGCCTCGCGCGGTCATGAAGTGCATGCCGCGCTCGTGCCTCAATCGCCGCTCCGTGAAGAACTACTGCGCGCACTGCCCGCGCAAAATATCTTCGACGTAAACTTGCGCAACGCGCTCGACCTGAAAGGCGCGCTCGAACTCGCGCGCACTGTCCGCGAGCGACGGATAGAGATAGTCCACGCGCACATGGCCCGCGACTATCCTCCTGCGGCCTTCGCCGCGCGCCGCAACGAAGACGCGCGATTCATCATCACGCGTCACGTCCTCTTTCCACTGAACAGGCTGCACGCCCTGACCCTCGCACAAGCCTCGCGCGTCATCGCCGTCTCGCACGCGGTCGCGCGCCACGTCTCCGCGCAAAGAATCGTGCCCGCGCACAAGCTCACCGTCGTGCCGAACGGCATAGACTTCAAATGCTTCGATGACGACGCGCATGATGAACACCGCGAGGCTTTTCGTCTTCAACTGAATATCGCGCCGGAGAGATTGCTCATCGGGACCGTCGGAGAAATCAAAAGACAGAAAGGGCAGGAAGAATTCCTGCGCGCGGCTGCGAGCATCGCCAGCATCTTTCCCGACGCGGAATTCATCATCGCGGGCGCGGACACCTCGCAGAAGGGCGAGCATCTCGCCGCGTTGGAGAAACTGGTCCAACAATTGAATCTAGGCGCGCGCGTCCATTTCACCGGCTGGTTGGATGATGTCTATCCTTTGCTTTGCGCGCTTGACCTGTTTGTCTCCGCCTCGCACACGGAATCCTTCGGCCTCTCGATTGCGGAAGCGATGGCGAGCGGCCTCGCGGTCGTCTCCACCGCCACCGAGGGCGCGCGCGAAATCATCACAGAAGGCACGGGCGTGCTCGTCCCCCTCGGCGACGCCGATTCAATCTCACGCGCCGTCGTCTCTCTGCTCCAAAATCCACACGAGCGTCATCGCCTCGCCGCGCACGCCCAAGCATCCGCGCGCCAACGCTTCAGCCTCGAACGGATGGTCAACTCAACCGAGCAGATTTATCTTGAAGCGATGAACGGATGAACTCTTCAACGACGGCTGTTGTTCAGGAGCGCGGCGGCGCGGTCAATCTCGGAGGCGACTTGCTGGATTGTTTGCGCGACTGTTTGTATCTGCTCGTCTGCCTCTCTCCAGTTTCGCTGTTCTATGGCTTCCCTCACGGCGGGCAGGGTTTTGACGCCATAGCCGGTGTAGAAGCCGGGCGCGTAGATTTGATGTTTGAACCAGGCGCGGCGCGGCAATCCTTCATCGCGCGTCATGGCGCGCTCTGTTTTCATGAGAGCCTGGTCGAGCGCGCTCTGCGTCTCGCGCGAGAGCGTGCGTTTGCTTGATGCGGTTGCGTTCATCGCCGCCTGATAATTTCGCGCGCTCTCCTGTAGTTGGGCCAGAGAGTTTTGCAACGGCGTGAAGTTGAGATAGGGAACGGGCATCTGCGCTTGCGGCGCGACGTAAGCTTCACTCTTATCGTAGACGGCATCGAAGGCGTGCTCGCTGATGAGGCGATTCTTCGTCGCGGTCTCCTGGCGCATCCCGTCCGCGAGTTTCATCACCTCGCGGACGTAGACGCCGAGCACGTCCGCGAAGTTTGAGAATTCAACGGGCAACACATCCGCATTGGCGAAGCGCAGGACGATGCGACCGCCCGTCTGCGCGAGCGCGAGGCCGTAATCAAAGTTCGGGTCAACGAAGCGCGTGTAATGCGTGAACGAATCATAGATGGAATGATAGACGCCGCCGCTATTGTCCTGACCGCCATAGCCTATGTTGAGCGTGGCGACGCCGAGATGTTGTAAGAAGGGAGTGAAGTCCGAGCCAGAGCCGAGCGCGTCAATGCGCAGGTCCGAACGCTCACGCGCGTCACGTCGCTCGTCCTCGTCGCCCTGAATCATCCTGCGCGCACGCTCGCGCTCCCAGACCGTCACTTTCTTTTCCGGGTCAACCACGTCGCGCGCCACTTCGTTGATAAATTTTTCGAGCGTGTGCGAGCCGCCCACCCCCAGAAAGCCGCGCCCGTTCGTGTCCGAGTTGATGTAGAGCGCGGCGTTTTTGCGCAGCAGGTCCGCGTGCGTCTCGACCCATTCCGTCGAACCGAGCAGGCCCGGTTCCTCACCATCCCAGGCGGCATAGACGATGGTTCGCTTCGGCTTCCACCCGCCCTTGACCAGTTCACTGAGACCCCGCGCCTCCTCCATCAACGCGACCTGCCCGCTCAAAGGATCGTTCGCGCCGTTGACCCAGGCATCATGATGATTGCCGCGTATCACCCACTCGTCCGGTCGCTCCGCGCCGCGCAGGCGCGCGATGACATCGTAGGCCGGAACGGTCTTCCAATCGAACTCGACCTTGAGATGCGCGATTGCCGGTCCAGGCCCAAGATGGTAAGTGAGGGGGAGCGAGCCGCGCCAGCCTTCGGGCGCGATGGGCCCACCCATCGCGCGCAGGAGCGGCTGCGCGTCAGCGTAAGAGATAGGCAGCACCGGAATCTTGGTCAAGGTCGGAGCATTCTTGAGGGGCAAGCGTTTGGCGTTCTTCGTCGCGCCGACGCCCGGCGTCAAGGGGTCGCCGGGATAGAGCGGCATGTCCGCGACGGAGCCGCGTTGCGCGCCTAGGTCGCCGCGCCAGGGGCCTTTCGGATACACGTCGCCCTGAAAATAGCCGTCGCCCTGCGGGTCCGAATAGATGATGCAGCCGATTGCGCCGTGCTCCGCCGCGACCTTCGGCTTGATGCCGCGCCATGAGCCGCCGTAGCGCGCGACCACTATCTTTCCTTTGACATCAACGCCGCGCGTGGCAAGCATCTCGTAATCTCCGGGCACGCCGTAGTTGACGTAGACGAGTTGGCCCGTCACGTCGCCGTCAACGGAGTAGGCGTTGTAGACCGGCAACTGCTCTGCGGACTGGTCAGATGTCGGGTCTTCGCTGAGCGCGGGCTCGCTCAATCGCGCGGTGAACTTTTCCGGCTGGACCAATTCCAGAAGGCGCGTCTTCGGCGTCGGGAAGAGAACATCAAACTGCTCTATCTCGGTCTCGTATCCCCATGAACGAAACTGCGCGGCGATGAAGGACGCGTTCTCTTTTCCATACGGCGAGCCTATGTGATGCGGCCTCGCGGAAAGACGCTTCATCCACTCGCGCAGGTTGTCCTTCTTGAGCGAGGCGTCAAAGCGTGCTTCGAGCGCGCGTTCCTCAGCCGCGTGCCCGCGCTCAAAGCCCAGAAGCGGCCTCTCATCAGTTTGCGGCGCGGCCTGCGCCAACATCGCCAGCGAAAGGCAGCAGATAACCAGCGTGCGGAAAAGACGTTGATGCATGTGGACCTCCAAATTGAGGGTTAGATTGCGTGAATTACAGGGCGTCTATCTTGGCGGCGAGGATAAAATCGCTCTCCGTGAGGCCGTCAATCTTGTGCGTCCAGATGGTGATTTCGGCGCGGCCCCAGCCGAAGCAGATGTCCGGGTGATGGCCCTGCTCTTCGGCCAGTTGGCCCACTCGATTGACGAAGTCGAGGGCTTCTCGAAAATCTTTGAACGTGTAGCTCTTGAGCAGGTGATGTTCACCCGCGACATCCCACCCGTTGAGGTCTTTCAAGAGTTCTTTAATCTCATCGCCTTGCAACGGCGGGACTCCGCCACGGCACGGCACGCAATCGCGGCTGGCTAAATCTCCCACGGCTTTTTGTGCTCCTCTTTGTGCGAAAAGTTTTGCGACCGGTCAAGAGCATGAAGGACATGCTATACAGTGATTCCCGCCTGGTCCTGGTCCGGTTATTCTACACGGATTCGGGCGCGCTTTGTAGACCAGCCGGGGGTCGCAGCCTTGCAACTTGGCCCCTAAATGGTGCATCATAAGAGTGGTCAATCCTTCTCTCGCGCATCAACGGTGATGCGCCCCGCGCCTCGTAACCGGCGGCGGCGTTTAGATGGTTCGAGAGTGAGGCTGTTAAAAATTCCGAAGAAGCCGCTCTTTCATGAGCATCCGAACGCGAACCTTCGCTGCTACCGTTACACCGAAGCCACTTTGATTCGAGAGCTTCTCTTTACACTCCTGAACAAAGGAGAGGTACATCTACATGTCCATCAAACTATACGTCGGCAATCTGGCTTTTCAAACCTCAAGCGAAGATTTGCAGCAACTATTTTCACAGGCCGGAACTGTCGAGTCCGCTTCCGTCATAGAAGATCGTGAGACGGGCCGCTCGCGCGGCTTCGGCTTCGTCGAAATGGCTTCCAACGAAGAGGGCCAGAAAGCCATCGAGCAATTCAATGGCAAAGAGTTTAACGGTCGTAACCTGAACGTCAACGAGGCCAAGCCGCGTGAAGATCGCGGCGGTCGCGGCGGCGGCGGTGGTGGCCGTGGCGGCTTCGGCGGCGGTGGTCGCGGTGGCGGTGGCGGTCGTGGCGGCGGCGGTGGTAATCGCGGCGGCGGCGGTGGCTATGGCGGTGGCGGCGGAGACCGCAACCCGCGCTGGTAATCCTGCTCTTTCAAAGGAGACCACCGGCGACCCTTTAGCACGAAGCGCCCCCGGCTCCAACATCATCAAGGCCGGGGGCGCTTTACTCTATTTTAGTCAACACAAAAATTAATAACAGAGGTGAAACATTTTTGCAAATAATATTTTATACCGGCAGAAGGCTTGGTCATAGATAAACTGCCAAACGCTTTTTTCAAAGTCCGCCTGGACGGCAGCGACCACGTCGTCCTGGCCCAGATCGGCGGCAAGATGCGCAAGCACTTTATACGCATTCTTCCGGGCGACCGCGTCAGCGTCGAACTGTCGCCCTACGACCTCACGAGAGGCCGCATTACTTACAGGTACAAGTAGAGTCTAAAGAGTCTTGAGTCGTGAGTATGGAGTCAAGACTCTCAGACTTGTTAGCCTTAGGAGATTTTATGGAGAAGCAGACATACGCAGTCGGTGATCGTGTGGAGAAGATGTGTGCGGCGTGCGGCGAAGAACGCGGGCACGTCGTCGCGTCTGTGACGAAGAAGGGGCAGGTCTCGCGCGTCAGTTGTCCGAAGTGCGGAACGCGCAGTTCTTTCAAATCCGGCGTCGCCACCAGCAGCAAGCAGGCGGGCGAAAAAGCCAGCGCGCCCTATGACCGCACGCGCACCTATCGCCCCGGACAGACCATGATGCACCCGACCTACGGCCTCGGAGAAGTGACGGCCACGGTCGAGCCGAAAAAGATAGACGTGCTCTTCGCTGACCGCATACGCCGTCTGATACACGGCAACATCGTCTCCGAATAGATTTTTCCGCCACTCGAATCAACCACAGTTGCTTCTTCTTCCAGTTGAGGCCGGGACTCTTTCATTTCAAAAAAAGAGTTCCGGCCTTGCTTATGCGCGCGCAAGCGTTTAGTCTTAAAGCAAGCTTTTCAGCAATCAATTGCCAGTCATCAGAGAGGGAGAAAGGTCCAACTCTTTTGCCGTGCTGTGCTGCTCCGAAACCAGGCTCTTGATTGTTGGCTATCATCCTTTTTGAAGGAGACTATTTCGCGTGGCTGTGATTCGTCCTTTTGCTGCGCTGCGTCCACCTGAGACGCGCGCCGAACTGGTTGCCAGCGTCCCTTATGATGTCGTCAACACGGAAGAGGCGCGCGCCCTCGCGGCGGATAACCCTTGCAGTTTTCTGCACGTCTCGCGCCCCGAAATTGACCTCCCGCCGGGCACGGATATTCACAGCGATGCCGTCTATGCGAAGGCCGGTGAGAATTACGAGCGGCTCAAAGAGACTTGCCCGCTCATCATCGAAGAGACGCCGAGCATCTATCTATATCGCCTGGTGATGGGCGAGCAGGAACAGATAGGCATCGTCGCCTGCTGCTCCGTTGACGAGTATGACCGGGACATCATACGCAAACACGAACGCACGCGCCGTGATAAGGAAGACGACCGCACACGTCACATGCTGGTCCTCAACGCGCAGACTGGTCCAGTATTTCTCACCTAACGACCGTATCGAAACATAGACGAGATGGTATTGGAGACGACCGCCAGCGCGGCCCTCTACGACTTCACGGCCCCCGACGGCGTTCAGCATACAATCTGGCGCGTGCCCGATGCCGTGCGCTTCGTTCATGAGTTTCGAGACGTGCCCTATTTATACATCGCGGACGGTCATCATCGCGCCGCCAGCGCCAGCCGCGCCCGCGCCGAACTCATGGAGCGAAGCTTCAGCCACACGGGCGATGAAGAGTACAACTATTTCCTGGCGGTGCTGTTCCCCTCGGACCAGTTGCGCATCCTTCCCTATAATCGCGTCGTGCGCGACCTCAACAATCTTTCAGTCGAACAATTTTTCGCGGCGGTCGGTGAACGCTTCGACTTTCACAGGGACGCGCCGCCGACGCCCGCAGGGCGAGGCCGCTTCAGCATGTATCTGGGCGGAAGCTGGCACGGTCTGACCCTCAAGGATGGCGTGCAGCAAAACGCGTCCGACCCCATAGCCTCCCTCGATGTGAGCATGTTACAGGATTACCTGCTGGACCCAGTGCTTGGAATTAAGGACGTGCGGACGGACAAGCGTATAGATTTTGTGGGCGGCATTCGCGGCACGGAGGAGCTTGAAAAATTAGTGGACCAGGGACAGTCGGCGGTGGCCTTCTCGCTCTACCCGACGACCATCGAAGACCTCCTCCGCGTCTCCGATGCGGGAGCCATCATGCCGCCCAAGTCAACCTGGTTCGAGCCGAAGCTACGCGACGGCCTCTTGATTCACACAATCTGACTTATGCGTGTGCTTATCGCTGATAAATTCGAGCAGTCCGGGCGTGACGGCCTCGCCGGAATCGGTTGCGAAGTTCTGTTCGAGCCGGACCTGAAAGACGAATCGCTCGTCGCGGCGATTAAGGAGAGCGCGCCGGACGTGCTCGTGGTTCGTTCAACGAAGGTGACGGAGGCGATGCTGGACGCGGGCGCGCTGAAGTTGGTCGTGCGCGCCGGGGCTGGCTATAACACGATTGACGTGGCGGCGGCATCGAGTCGCGGCATCTACGTCTCAAACTGTCCGGGCAAGAATTCCATCGCCGTCGCTGAACTGGCCTTCGCGCTTATCCTCGCGCTCGACCGCCGCATCGCGGACAACGTTATCGCGCTCCGGCGCGGCGAGTGGAATAAGAAAGAGTTTTCCAAAGCGCGCGGCCTCTACGGTCGCACGCTCGGTCTCGTCGGCGTCGGCCAGATCGGGCAGGAGATGATACCGCGCGCGCGCGCGTTCGGTATGCCCGTCGTCGCATGGAGCCGCAGCCTGACTCCTGAGCGCGCCGAAGAGTTGGGCGTTGAATACAGGGAGACGCCGCAGGAGGTTGCGAGCGCGTCCGACATCGTCAGCGTGCATCTGGCCTTGAAGCCCGAAACGCGCGGTCTCATCAACGCGGACTTTTTTCAAGCGATGCGCGAAGGCGCGTACTTCATCAATACTTCGCGCGGCGAGATAGTGGACCAACCCGCACTGGTCCAGGCCATGCGCGAGCGAGGGATTCGCGCGGGGCTTGACGTGTTCGCCGCAGAGCCTTCGTCAGCGACTGGAACATTCGACGATGAGATTGCGAAAGAAGCTGGTCTCTACGGGACGCATCACATAGGAGCTTCGACGGACCAGGCGCAGGAGGCCATCGCGGCGGAGACGGTGCGCATCGTGCGCGCGTTCAAGGAGACGGGCAAAGTGCCCAACGTCGTCAACCTGGCGCGGCGCACGCCCGCCACGCATCGCCTCGTCGTGCGTCACAGGGATCGTCCGGGCGTGCTCGCACACGTCCTCGATGCCATCCGCGCGGCCAACATCAACGTGCAGGAGATGGAGAACACTATCTTTGAAGGCTCGGAGGCGGCGGTCGCGGGCATCAACCTCGAAGCCGCGCCGACTCCCGAAATGCTGGCACGCTTGCGCGCAGAGAATACGGACATCATCGAACTCAACCTGCTCGAAATCAAAAGCTGACTGTTCATCGCGGCGGCTCACGTTCATGTATCATCCGTTGGGTTTCCTGGTCCACTAATTTCCGAACGTATGAAGACGACACTCATCACAGGCGCATCGAGCGGCATCGGCGAAGTCTTCGCGCGGAGGCTGGCGGCGCGCGGCGAAAATCTGTTGCTGGTCGCGCGCTCGGAAGACAAGCTGGCGAACCTCTGCAACGAGTTGGGCCGCGCGCACAGCATCAACGCGAAGTACGTGGCGATGGACTTGAGCGAGGCGGGCGCGGGCGCGCGATTGTTTGAAGAGACAGAGAGGCGCGGGCTTGAGGTCTCGACCTTGATTAACAACGCGGGGTTCGGTTCGATGGGCGATTTCACTTCGCAGGAGATAGGGCGCGAGTTGAACATGATTGACTTGAACGTGAAGGCGCTCGTTGATTTGACCTACCGCTTTCTCCCGCAGATGCGCGAGCGCAAAGGCGGAGCCATCATCAACGTCGCTTCGACCGCAGGCTTTCAACCTGTGCCCTTCATGTCAACCTACGCGGCGACCAAAGCGTTCGTCCTCTCCTTCTCAGAGGCTCTGTGGGAGGAGAATCGTCCTTACGGCATTAAAGTGCTCGCGCTCTGTCCGGGCGTGACGGAGACAAATTTTTTCGAGGCCGCGAACATAGCGCGCCCGCCCGGACGCGTCGTGCAAACGCCGGAAGCTGTGGTCGAGACCGCGCTCAGCGCGCTTGAGCGCGGCAAGAGCCACGTCATTTCCGGCTGGGCCAATTATTTGATGATTGAATCCGAACGGCTCGTGCCACGCTCCATCGTCGCGCGCGCCGCCGGAGCCGCGCTCAGACCGCAATACGGGGTTAAGAAAAGTCAACAGTGAGCAGGAGAGATAGATGACGGATAAAATTTATAATTTCAGCGCGGGTCCGGCGGTCTTGCCGCAGCCCGTGTTAGAAGAGGCGCAGCGTGATTTGCTGGCCCTGCCCGGAGTCGGGATGTCCATCATGGAGATTAGCCATCGCTCGAAAACCTTCGACGATATTCTCGAACAGGCGAAGGCGAATCTCAAAGAACTGCTTGGTCTGCCGGACAACTATCACGTGCTCTTCTTGCAGGGCGGAGCCAGCATGCAGTTCTCCATGATTCCTATGAACCTGTTGCCGGAAGGCGGGAGCGCGGATTACATCGTGACGGGCAGTTGGGGCCAGAAGGCCGTCAAGGAGGCCAGGCGCGAAGGCGTGGTCAACATCGCGGGGTCTACTGAGGATGGGAACTTCGCCCGCGTTCCGCAGCAGGATGAATTGAAGCTGGACCCGCACGCGGCCTACGTCCATTTCACGACCAACGAGACGATTCACGGTGTCCAGTGGAAGACGGAGCCTGAAGTGGGCGACGTGCCGCTCATCGCGGACACTTCATCCGACATGCTCTCGCGCCCTATCGCGGTTGAGAAGTACGCGCTCATCTACGCGGGCGCGCAGAAGAACATGGGCCCAAGCGGCGTGACCCTCGTTATCATCCGCGACGACTTGTTGCAGCGCATCCCCGAAGGCTTGCACACGATGCTGGACTATCGCACGCAGGTCAAGAACAACTCGCTCTATAACACGCCGAACACGTTCGGCATCTACATCGTCAACCTGGTCTGCAAGTGGCTCAGGGAGAAGGGCGGTCTCACGGGCATGCAGGCCGAGAACGAGGTCAAGGCGAAGATGCTTTATGATGCGATTGATGAGACCGCTTTCTATCGCGGCCATGCGGACGCGGACTCGCGTTCACTGATGAACGTGACCTTTCGCTTGCCCTCCGAAGAGTTGGAGAAACAGTTTGCCAAAGAGGCGACCGCCGCCGGACTCGATGGACTCAAGGGGCATCGCTCCGTCGGCGGCATCCGCGCCTCCATCTACAACGCCTTCCCTCGCACCGGCGTCGAGGCTCTCGTCTCTTTCATGAAAGAGTTTGAGAAGAAGAGCGGTTAGCGATTCTCGCTTGATGATTTTCAACTGAATGTAGGCGAACATTGTGATTCACCACAGAGGCACAGAGAGCGCAGAGGACGCACAGAGTAATTCAACTCTCTGTGCAACCTCAGTGTCCTCCGTGTCTCTGTGGTGAATCCCATCTTTGAAATTTATGAAGACACTGACGACGATTCTTTTTCTCATCCTTTCCGTCATGCTCGCCCTCGCGCAAACAGGCGCGGGGCCGTCAGGCGGTAATTCGCGCGCGCTTCCCGCTGAGAAACACTTGCGCAACGTGCGGCAGTTGACCTTCGGCGGCGAGAATGCGGAAGCCTATTTCAGCGGCGATGGCCGACAGCTTATCTTTCAATCGAAGAGGGACGGGCGCGAGTGCGACCAGATTTACACGATGCGCGCGGACGGCTCCGGGGTGCGTATGATTTCGACGGGAGACGGGCGCACGACCTGCTCTTACTTCTTCCCGCACAAGGAGCGCGTCCTCTATTCGTCAACCCACATGGCCGCGCGCCAGTGCCCGCCGAGGCCCGATTACTCGCACGGCTATGTCTGGCCCATTTATTCCTCGTATGATATTTTCACGGCGCGACCGGATGGCTCCGACCTCAAGCAGTTGACGAACACGAACGGTTACGACGCGGAGGCGACCATCTCTACGGACGGGCGCAAGATAGTCTTCACTTCGATGCGCGACGGCGACCTCGACATCTACACGATGGACGCGGACGGGCGCAACGTGCGCCGCCTGACGAACGAACTCGGTTATGACGGCGGGCCTTTCTTCTCATCCGACGGCAAGCAGATAGTCTATCGCGCCTTTCACCCGCAGAAGCCGGAAGAGATAGCGCGTTATAAACAGAAGCTGACGGAGAACCTGATTGAGCCGACCGTCTTTGAAATCTGGGTCATGAACGCGGACGGCACGAACAAGCGACAGGTCACGCATCTGGGCGCGGCGAGCTTCGCGCCCTACTTCTTTCCTGACGGCAAGCGCATCATCTTCGCCTCGAACGTGAACGATCCAAAGGGCCGCAACTTCGATCTCTACATGGTCAAGACGGACGGTAGCGGGCTCGAACAGATTACTTTCAACGAGACCTTCGACGGCTTCCCGATGTTCTCGCCCGACGGCAAGAAACTCGTCTTCGCCTCGAACCGCAATGGCAAAGTGCGCGGCGATACCAACGTCTTCATCGCAGACTGGACCGACTGAGCACTGACGGGTGAAATATTATGCGACGAAAAATTCTTGCTCTCGGTGTAATGTTTGGGGTCGCGTTGAGCACGTTGGCCCAACAGCCTGCGGGCGCGCGCGCTGATGCGACGACGGTTGAACGTTTGCGCGCTCATATAAATTATCTGGCTTCGGATAAGCTCGAAGGGCGCAGGACGGGGACGGCTGGCGCAACGCTGGCCGCCTCTTACATCGCCAACGAGTTCGCAAGTGTGGGACTGGCTCCGGGCCTCGCCTTTAAATCGGAGAGCTATAGACGTTTGAATGCGTCGGAAGCCCTGTACATGCAACGCTTTCCTTTCGTCGCGGGCGTCGAGTTGGGCCGGGGCAACGGGATGTTATTCGCGCCGGGCGCGACGGACGCGAGCGCGAAGGGCAAGAGCGCGGCGTCTATGGATTTGCGTCTCGGCGAAGACTGGATGCCGCAGGGCTTTTCGCCTAGCGCGCAGGTCTTGAATGCGACTATGGCGTTGGTCGGCTACGGCATCACCGCCAGCGATTTGAAGTATGACGATTATGCTAACGTGGATGTGACGGGTCGCGTCGTCATCACCTTCGCGGGCACGCCGGACGGCGATAACCCGCACGGCGAATTCGCGCGCTACGCTGATGTTCGTTGGAAGGCGATTGCCGCGCGCGACCACGGCGCGAAAGCCCTCGTCGTCATCGCGCGTGAAGAGAGTTTCAAGGACGACAGGCTTTCGCGTCTTAGTTACGACAACAGTTCGGGCGATGCGGGGCTGCCGGTCGTCGCTATCTCTCGCCAGGCGGCGGCGCAACTTCTAGACCTCGGTGGTCCAGAAAAACTCAACGACATAGAAGACGCGTTCCGCAAGTTGTCCATCCTCAAGCTGGCCGTCCTGAAGGGAACTCCGCCTCCTGATAAGGAGCGCGCGATGAATTTGAAGCTCAAGTATGATGAACTGCGAGGCACGCTCAGTATCAAGACTGACATCATGAGACGTGAGCGGCCCTCGGCCAACGTGATAGGCGTGCTCAAAGGCGCGGACCCGCAATTGAAGGAAGAGGCCATCATCATCGGCGCGCATTACGACCATCTGGGACGCGGCGGCGAAGGCAGCCTCGCCCCGCGCGAAGGCGAAGTGCATCACGGCGCGGACGACAACGCTTCGGGCGTCGCGGGAGTCATCGAACTCGCCAGGGCTTTCTCAAGGGCAAGCGAGAAGCCCAGGCGCACGCTCATCTTCATCGCTTTCAGTGGTGAAGAGGAAGGCTTGCTCGGTTCAAACTTTTACGTCAATCATCCCGTCTGGCCGCTCGCGCAAACCGTCGCCATGATTAACATGGATATGATTGGCCGCATGAAAGATAAGAGCCTCATCGTCGGCGGCATAGGCACGGCGCGTGAATGGCGCGCTCAGGTTGAAAATGGCAATCTGCCGGGGCTCAATTTCACCTCGCTCGGCATGACCGAGACGCCCAGTCATCCAGGTGTAATTATAGACCCTGGGCCTGTCAAGAACGTTGACGCCTATAATGGTCGCCCGATACCGCCGCTCGAAAAGAGGTTCAAGCTGACGCTCAATGAAGACGGCTATGGGCCAAGCGACCATTCTTCGTTTTACGCGAAGCAGATTCCGGTCCTCTTTTTCTGGACCGGCACGCACGAGGATTATCACAAGCCTTCGGATACCGCAGACAAAATCAACTATGAAGACGAGTTGAACATTCTCCTGCTCGTATATGACATCGTTGACTCTATAGCGAAGGCCGACGGGCGACCATCTTACACCGTCGCTAAGAGCGAGAGCGCGGGACGCTCCATGGGCTTTCGCGTGTACCTCGGCACGATTCCGAATTACGCGGAGACGGGCGAGGGTTTGAGACTCGATGGCGTGCGCGATGATTCGCCAGCCGCCGCCGCCGGACTCAAGGCGGGCGACCTGATTGTGAAACTTGCTGGCCGGGACATACGCAACGTCTACGATTACACGTATGCGCTCGGAGAGATGAAGGCGGGCCAGGAATACGAAGTCGAAGCCGTGCGCGGCACGCAACATCTCAAACTCAAAATCATTCCCGCCGCCAGAAAGTAAAACTCAAGGTAAAAGGTAAAAGTAAAAAGGCAAAAGGAAGGCTGAAACCGCTTTTAAATAAAAGCTGGCTTCCCCTCACTTTTGCCTTTGACCTTTTTACTTTGGCCTTGAGTTTTACCAGCGCGGTTCGCGGTCGTTGCGACCGCCACCGCCGCCACCACGGTCTCCGCGATCACGGCCACCACCGCCACCGCCATAACCGCCGCCGCCGCCATAGCCGCCGCGACCGCCTCCGCCTCCACCACCGCCGCCTCCGCGATCAGTCTTCGGCTTGGCCTCGTTGACGGTCAGATTACGACCGCCGAGTTCCTTCCCGTTGAACTGTTCGATGGCCGCCTGCGCTTCCTCCGGCGTCGCCATTTCGACGAAGCCGAAGCCACGCGAGCGTCCCGTCTCGCGGTCTTCGACCACCGACACGGATTCGACATTGCCAGCCTGCGAGAACAGTTCGCGCAGTTCGTCGCCCGACGTGCGGAACGACAGATTCCCAACATAGAGTCTCGTACCCATCTTCTTATTTGGTCCTTTTTTGAGTTAAAGGAAGCGCGGGCCAGAGAGAATCGCGCCTGTCGGGTGGAGACTTACCCATCGGTGGCGAAACGCGACGCGCCCGGTGCTCTGTAGCTTGCCTAGCGAGAGCGGCTTCTAACAGGTTGACAACTGCCTCACTCTCTCCTCAGCCGAACCATCGTCGCTGTACGATCACGGGCAGGCGCAATCATCCTTGATGCGCGAGAGCAGGAAACCAACGGCCCCAAGTATGCCTCACCTTTCAAGCCGCGCGCAAGCGCTTTTACGGCCCCTCTTGCGCGTTCCCGCCTTTTGGTTCTAGCGCGGCGTTTGAGGTATGCTTTGAGCAAAATCTTTCGTACTTCAAACAAGAGGGCCGCGACCCTTCGCGGCGTGGGAACGGGAAAATGTCATCAACTAAAAAAGAGAGCATCAACATAGGCATCATCGGCGCGGGCTTTGCGCGCTCGACGCAGATTCCGGGCTTTCGCGCGTGCGAGGGCGCGCGCATCGTTTCCATTGCGAGCGGCCATAGGGAGAACGCTGAGCGCGTCGCGCGCGAGTTCGATATTCCTCACGTCGCGTCCGACTGGCGCGAAGTCGTCGCGCGCGCGGACGTTGACTTAATCAGCATCGTGACTCCGACCTCTACGCACAGGGAGATGGCGCTGGCCGCGCTCGATGCTGGCAAGGCAGTGCTCTGCGAAAAGCCTATGGCGATGAACGCCGTAGAGGCCGAAGAGATGCGCCGTCGTGCTCTTGAGACGGGCGCGCTCGCCTTGATTGACCACGAACTTCGTTTCGTGAGCGGCAGGCGAAAGATGCGAGAGATGCTGCGCGGCGGCGAGATCGGTCGCGTGCGTCATGCGAAGCTTACCTTTCGTGCGGACTCGCGCTCGTCCGCGACGCACGCCTGGAATTGGTGGTCCGACGAAAAGGCTGGCGGCGGCATCCTCGGAGCCATCGGTTCACACGCCGTTGACGGCCTGCACTGGATGCTCGGCGCGCAAGCCTCGCGTGTCTTCTGCCAGCTTGCCACTCATGTTCCTGAACGACCCGACGCGTTGACCGGAGAGATGCGAAGGGTGACGAGCGATGATGAAGCTAATCTGGTCCTGCGTTTCGCGGACGGCGAGTTGACGAGAGGAGCGACCGGAACAGTTTCGATGTCCATGATTGAAGCGGGACGCCGGGAGCATCGCCTGGAAGTCTACGGTTCGGAGGGCGCGTTGAAGTTGGAGGGCGCGGGCGATTTGTCGCGGGCCAGTGTGGGCGACGGCGCGTGGACGCCCGTTGAGACGGAGGCGGGCGAGTTAGCGGCGGGCATGCGTGATAACGAATGGTCGCGCGGCTTTACGGTCTTCGCGCGCCGCATCATAGAAGCCCTGCGCGAGGGACGCAACTCTGTTGAGGACGCCGCCACCTTCGATGACGGATACCGCACTCAACTCGTCCTGGATGCCGCGCGCCGCTCGCATCAAGAGGGATGCTGGTCCAATCTTTGATGGTCACAAAGTCAAAGGAGAGAAAAGCGAAGCCGAAGAGAAGGCGCGTGCGCGTGGGCGTGGATACGGGCGGGACGTTCACGGATTTCGTCTTTGAGGCGTCTGGGCGTTTGCGTCTCTTTAAGCTCGCTTCGACGCCGGATGATGCGTCGCTGGCGATTATGGAAGGCTTGCGGCGTATCTCTGCGTTGACGGGCGCGAGTTTGCCGTTGATGGAAGTGGTGCATGGCACGACCGTCGGCACGAACGCGTTGCTACAACGTCGCGGCGCGCGCACGGCCCTCGTCACGACCGGCGGCTTTGAGGATGTGCTCGCCATCGGGCGACAGGCGCGGCCCGCGCTCTATGACCTCAACGCGGTCAAGCCAACGCCGCTCGTGCCGGAAGAGTTGCGTTGCGGCGTGCGCGAGCGCGTCAACTCTTCCGGCGAAATTCTTCATGCGCTGGACAGGGAAGAACTAGCCGCGCTGGTCCTTAAATTAAAGGACCAGCGAATCGAAGCGGTCGCCGTCTGCCTGCTCTTCTCATTCGCCAACCCGGAACATGAGAGGCGCATCGCGTCCGCGCTCGCAGAGCTTGATGTCCCGCTCTCCGTCTCGCACAAAATTCTCCCTGAGTATAGAGAGTACGAGCGCACATCCACCGTCACGATTAACGCTTACCTTCAACCCTTGATGGGCACATACCTCGGACGCTTGCGGGCACACGCGCCGCGACTGCGCGTGATGCAGTCTTCGGGCGGGAGCATCTCCGCGCGCGTGGCGGGCGATGAGCCGGTGCGGACGATTCTTTCCGGGCCTGCGGGCGGAGTGGTCGGGGCCATGCGGGCTGGCGCGATGAGCGGGGAAGAGAACATCATCACCTTCGACATGGGCGGCACTTCGACGGATGTCGCCCTCTGCGACCATCAGGGAATGCGTATGACGAGCGAGGCGATTATCGCGGGGTTGCCCGTCGCGGTCTCCGTCATGGACATTCACACGGTCGGGGCGGGCGGCGGTTCGATTGCGCGCGTGGACGAGGGAGGCTCTCTGCGCGTCGGGCCGGAATCGGCGGGGGCGATTCCTGGTCCAGCCTGTTACGGACGCTCGCTCTTGCCGACGGTCACGGATGCGAACCTGGTCGCGGGACGCTTTGGCGGCGCGGGGTTGTTGGGCGGAGAGTTTGAGCTTGATGAGAGGCGTGCTATCGAAGCATTGGGCCAACTGGCGCGGGAGATGAGCAGGGCTGCGAGTCGGGCTGTGAGCGTTAAAGAGGCTGCGCTGGGCGTCATCAGTGTGGTCAACGCGAACATGGAACGCGCGCTGAGAGTCATCTCGGTCGAGCGCGGATACGACCCGCGCGAATTCGCTTTGCTGCCGTTCGGAGGGGCGGGCGGACTTCACGCGGTCGAGCTTGCTCGCGCGTTGCGGATTCCGCGCATCATCGCGCCGACATCTGCGGGCGCGCTCTCCGCGCTCGGCGCGCTGCTCTCGGATGTGGTCAAGGATTGGAGCCGCACGGTGATGCTCGAAGCGAGTGAAGCGAATCGTCCCGCGCTCGAAAAGGCTTTCCGCGAGATGGAAGCGGCGGCACGAAAGACGCTCAGCCGTGAGGGGTTCAGCGAGAAGGAGCAGCGACATCAAAGAATGTTGGCCGCGCGTTATAAGGGCCAATCGTTCGAGTTGGAGATTAACTGGAAGGGCGCGGGCAGCATCGCCGCAGAGTTTCATCGCGCGCACCTCGCGCGTTACGGTTACGCTCAGGAAGCGAACACGGTCGAGATAGTCAGCGCGCGCCTTCGCTCTAGCGGGCTGGTGAAAAAAGTGAGAGCGACGCGCGCTCGCAATTCGCAAAGCGAGGGAAGCGGGCGCAGTAGGTCCGGGCCGAAGCCGCAGGGTTACGCGCTGGTCCAATATGAGGAAGGTGAAGCTCGCACAGCCGTCTATCATCGTGATGAACTGCGAGCGAATGATGCTTTGACCTCGCCCTGCATCGTGACGGAGTATTCCGCGACGACGCTCGTGCCGCCCGGCGCGCGAGCATTAATGGACCAGCACGGAAATCTCATCATAGAGCCATGAGCGTGAAGAAACGAAAAGACAAACGAGAGCGCAAGAGAGGACGCGGGGGGCGCGCTTCGGGCTTTGACCCGACGATGCTGGAAATTTATCGCGCGCTCTATACTTCGGTCGCGGAAGAGATGGGCATCGCGTTGAGGCGCACGGCCTTCTCGCCCAATATCAAAGAGCGGCGCGATTATTCATGCGCCGTCTTCGACGCACGGGGGCGCGTCATCGCGCAGGGCGATCACATGCCGGTGCATCTAGGCTCGATGCCGATGGCCGTCGCCGCCGCGCTGGACCAGATAAATATCGCGCCCGGCGAGATGGTCGCCCTCAACGACCCCTTCGCGGGCGGCACGCACCTGCCGGACGTGACGCTCATCATGGGAGTCTACGAAAGCGAAAGGGCGAAGGCCGAAGGGCGAAAGAGATTCACGAAGAAGAGAAATTCTTCATCGCGTGTTTTTGAACCTCTCTTTTATGTTGCCAATCGCGCGCATCATGCGGACATAGGCGGGGCGACGCCGGGTTCTATGGGGATGGCCTCGGACGTGTATGGCGAGGGGTTGAGGATTCCTCCGGTGCGTCTGGCGCGCGGCGGCGAAGTTGATGAAGACATGATGCGATTGGTGCTGGCGAACGTGCGCGGGGCGAGCGAAAGGCGCGCGGATTTTATGGCGCAGATGGGTTCTCTGAAGACTGGGGCGAGACGCTTGCTGGAGATAGTGTCGAGGCGCGGGACGCGAGATGCGCTCGATTACGCGTCGCACTTGATAGCGTATTCGTCGCGCATGATGAGGCGCGCTATCAGGTTGATTCCTGATGGAGAGTATGCTGGCGAGGATGCGCTCGATGATGACGGGGTGAGCGAGGGTGAAGTTAAGATTCGCGTGCGCTTGACGATTAAGGGAGAGAGGGCGCGCGTGGATTTCACTGGGAGCGCGCCGCAAGTCGCGGGCGCGATTAATGCCGTGGAGGCGATTACGGTCTCCGCCGTCTCGTATGTTTTTCGTTGTCTGGTAGGGGCGGACGTGCCCGCGAGCGCGGGGTTGATGGAGCCAATCGAAGTCGTCTCGACGCCGGGCACAATCGTCAATGCTGTGCATCCTTCGGCAGTCGCGGGCGGAAACGTGGAGACCTCGCAGCGCATCGTTGACACTCTCTTGAAGGCGTTGGCCCAGGCCGTGCCCGCAAAAATTCCGGCGGCGAGCCAGGGCACTATGAATAACCTGACCATCGGCGGCGTGGACCCGCGCACGGGCGCGGAGTTCGCTTACTACGAGACGGTCGCGGGCGGCATGGGCGCGCGTCCCTCTCTGGATGGGATGAGCGCGGTCCATACGCACATGACGAACAGTCTCAACACTCCGGCGGAAGCGTTGGAGTATGCCTATCCTTTGCGCGTGCGCGAGTACAGCATACGCAGGGGGTCGGGCGGTCGGGGCCGTGCGCGCGGCGGCGAAGGCGTCGTGCGCGAGATAGAGACGCTCGTGCCCGCGCGCATGTCTCTGCTGGCTGATAGAAGAAGGCTCGCGCCCTATGGATTGAACGGAGGCGAAGCGGGCGAGCGCGGCCTCGATTCAATCATCGGAGAAGACGAGCGAGCACGCCTCATCGCTTCAAAGGGAAGCTGGCAACTGGAAGCGGGCGAGCGCGTCCGCATCGAAACACCCGGCGGCGGCGGACATGGCAAGGCAAGTCGGAAGTAGAAAGTCGGAGGGATGAAGCGGAGACATTTTTGCGCGAAAAGGGTATGCTTGGAAGTGTCACGAAAGACGCTGTCACAGTCGCTTCATCAAGCCTTCACGGCCTTGATATTCGACTGGTCCAGTAAAGCTGAAGAGGCGCGGAACAAGTCTCTTCTTGAGAGCGTAGAGGGAGATAAGAGGTCCAGAAATCATGCGGGTCACTATCGGGCAGATTAATACTATCAACGGCGATTACGAGAGCAATACGGCGAGCATCCTGCGCGCCATCGAGCGCGCTAAGATGGACAACTCCGATCTGGTCGTCTTGCCGGAGGTCGCGGTTCAGGGCTACATGTCGTTCGACTGGTTTCAGGACCGCGACGTGGTGCGCGATTCGCTGAAGCCTCTTCAGAAAATCATAGATGCGACGGAAGGCTTGACGGCGGTGGTCGGGACTGTGCGGCCCAACGAGGAGTTGCCGGGCCGTCGTCTCTTCAACTCGGCGGCGGTCATCCGCAATCGTCAATTGCTAGGCTTCGCGGACAAGACCTTGTTGCCCGAATACGATGTCTTCGATGACCCCAGATACTTCGAGCCTGCGCGCCAGCGTCGCCTCTTCCAACTGCCCGGCGCGGCTCTCGGCGTGCCCATCTGCGAAGACTTCTGGAACGACAAGACCTTCTGGAAAGAGCGGCTCTATGCCAACGACCCTACGAACGAACTGATAGAGATGGGCGCGAGCGTGCTGGTGTCAATCAACGCTTCGCCTTTCAATAAGGGGACGATGGGCCAACGTTGTTCGATGGTCTCGCACCGCGCGAAGGCTTCGGGCCTGCCCGTCGTCTTCGTCAATCTGGTCGGGGCGAACGACGGGATCATCTTCGACGGCGCGAGCCTCGTCGCTGATTGCAAGGGCGAGATAATTTTGCAGGCTCCGCCCTTTGAAGAGTTCTTCGGGACGGTGGACCTGGATTGCGGCGTCGCAGATGACCGTTGCCTGCCCGGCGACGACATGGAGACTATTCATCGCGCGCTGGTCCTGGGCATACATGATTACGCGCGCAAGAATCGCTTTACGACCGCCGTGCTGGGCCTGTCGGGCGGGATTGATTCGGCGGTCGTGGCCACGCTGGCGTGCGAGGCGCTCGGCTCGCAAAACGTTCTCTCGGTGATGATGCCGTCGCCCTTCTCATCGCGCGGCAGTATAGAAGACTCTCTGGCCCTCGCGCGCAACCTCGGCATGAAGACTATAGAGCATCCGATTACAGAAGCCTTCGAGGTGATGACCCGCCAGCTTAATCTGACGAAGCCGACGCGCGGCGGCGAATCGCTCGCGGCGGAGAATCTGCAATCGCGCCTGCGCGGCAACATCCTGATGACCATCTCGAACAAAGAGGGACGGCTCCTACTTTCGACGGGAAACAAATCCGAACTCGCGCTCGGCTATTGCACGCTCTACGGCGACACGAACGGCGGCCTCGCGGTCATCGGCGACCTCTTGAAAACGGAAGTCTACAATCTCGCCCGTCATTACAATCGGGAGAGCGAAATTTTGCCGCGCGCGATTATCGAAAAGAAACCGTCGGCGGAACTCGCGCCGGACCAGTACGACGAACAATCGCTGCCGCCTTATGAAAAGATAGACCCTATCCTTCAGCTTTACTTCGAGCAGAAGGCGACGCCCGAAGAGATAGTCGCAGAGGGCCACGACCCCGCGCTCGTCTACGATTTATTGAACCGCGTCGAATCGCCCGCCAACGAATTCAAGCGCAGGCAATTGCCGCCGACGCTTATTATTTCCAGGCACGCGATAGGCATCGGTCGCCGCCGCCCCGTCACGCACCATTATCACAGGGAGCCTGCGCAAGCGAATGAACCAGCCGGGCCATCATCCGCCGTGCGCGCCTCTGTGAGATGAGATGAAAGCGATACGAGACATCCCCTTCATCGAAACGGAGCGATTACTGCTCACGCTGCCCGCGCCGGATGCCGCGCCTCGCATGCTGGTCCACTTGGAAGAGAATCGTGAGCGCCTCGCGCGTTGGACGCCGCCCGCGCCCGCAAATTACTACACGAAAGATTTCTGGCGAGAGGTCTTCACGAGAGCGCGCGAGGAGTTCACGCGCGGCCAGTCAATGAAACTCGTCCTCTTTCCGCGTGAAGACCCTTCGGGGCCGGTGCAGGGCGTCTGTAATTTCAGCAACATCGTGCGCGGGCCTTTTCATGCATGCTATCTGGGTTATCATCTGGACCAGCGCGCGGAAGGTCGCGGCCTGATGCGCGAGGCGCTCACGGCGGCTATAGAGTATGCGTTCGAGAGTTTGAAGTTACATCGCATCATGGCTAACTACCTGCCGGTCAACGAGCGTAGCGGAAGGCTCTTGCGGAGCCTGGGCTTCACCGTCGAAGGCTACGCGCGCGACTATCTCTTAATCGAAGACCGTTGGCAGGACCACATTCTGACCTCGCTCACAAACAAGAATTTGCATCCGAAGGATGTGCAGTAAGAATATTCAGTAAGGATATTCATTCATGATTAATCAACCCGAATTGTCCGGCCACGGCCTTCTCGTCAGGCCGTTCAGGCCCACAGATGTCAACGCGCTTTACGAAGCCGTCCGCGAATCAATGAACGAACTGCGGCCCTGGATGCCCTGGTGTCATCCGAATTATTCGATAGAGGACACGGCGGTCTGGGTCATGTCGCGCGATGAGGCTTGGGCCAAAGGGACTGACTATGGCTTTGCCATCTTCGATGTTGAGACGGGCGCGTTTCTGGGCTCTGTCGGGTTGAATAAAATTGACCATCTGAACCGCAGCGCGAATCTGGGTTACTGGGTCCGCACGGATTCGACGAAGCGCGGTGTGGCGACGACGGCGACGCGCCTTCTGGCGATGTGGGGTTTCAACTCGCTCGGCCTGCAACGCATAGAGATAGTCGCCTCGGTGGAAAACCTGGCTAGCCAGCGCGTCGCTTTGAAGGCGGGCGCGCGGCGCGAAGGCATCATGCGCCGCGCGCTCTGGCTCAACGAGAGGGCGCACGATGCGGTCCTCACATCGCTCGTGCCCGAAGACTTGAACGGCGCGTGAGACGCTTCCGTGAATCGAAGTTGAGCTATCCGAGATAGCTTAACTCTTACTTGACCTTCTTGACCTTGACGCGTCTGCCGATGGTTTTGGCGGGCAGCAGGGTGAGAGTCCCCTCCATACTATTTCCCTTGACCGTGTATTCCCAGAGGCCGTGATACCTGCTATTGGTGAACTCGCCCGTGAGAGTGCCCTTCGCCGCATCGTACTGGAAATCGAGCACGCCCATAGGGTCCGGCTTGCCGTTGATGATTTTGTCTGCGGCGATCGTAACTTTGTCCGGTCCATCCGACGATTTCGAGATGTGATAGACCACATGCTCATCATGACAGGACGAGTTGCCCCCCGTGCAGATGGACTCGCCCTCCCAATCACCGAGCAGCTTCGACACGTCATCTCTCTGAGTCGCGTCGGCGCAGAGCGTGAGAAATGCTATCAACGCCACCGCCGCCACCGTCATTTGTTTGCGAATGTTATGAGACATTAAATGCGACCCTCTCATCTCTCATCATGCGGCGTAGCGCGCGTAGACCGTCTTGACCTTCTCCAGAAAATCCCTGCGGTCCAGTATGTAGTAGAGCTTGACCGCGCCCTCCGCGCCCGTCAGATGTTCGACCAGTTTTTCGAGCACGTCAAACTGGTCGCGCTCCGTGATGCCCTGCGCGTTGAGATGGCCGCGATTGCGCATGCGGCGGACCAGTTCCTGAAGCGTGAGACGGCCTTCGAGCGTGCGCCCGCCGTGCTTGTGCGAGCGGCTGACGAGATACTGCACGAGCAGCGCATCATCATACAGCGCGGGCGCGAGGAAGAGGCGCGCGCCGTCGCGCTCATGTCCCTCTTCGATGCGGTTGGAGCGGCGCACGGCGCGCACGCCCTCGAAGATACTGGTCCAGTCCGTCTTCGGCTCAAGGCGGGCCAGGAATGCCCTCGTCACTTCGATGAACCACGCATCGTCCTCAAAATCGAGCGTGCGGCCCAGAGAGTCAAGCCATTCAAAGAGGAGCGCGCGGCGGTCTGTCCTGGTCTCTGTAATCGTGAACTGCTCTTCGGCTTTCGGGAGCGTTTTGAGCAGCGCGCGACGGGCCGCATCCGTCGCCTTGCCGCCCTCTATGCGGTAGGTGTCGAGGCGCGCGTGCCAACGCTTGGCAGAGTCGCAGTAAGGACAGCGCGGGTGCTTCTCTTCGCTCTCAAAGTAAGGCCGTTGAGATTCGCGCCCGGCCAGTTCTTCAACGGTCGGCGCGTAGCGTTTGACTTCGGAATAGGCCGTGCGCGGGGCCAGGCCCAACTGCGCCGTGAAGACATCGAAGATGCAGGCGAGGCAGAGCAGCTTGGAATACTGCGTGACAGCGCCGGGCGGAAAGCTGCTGAAATCGAGTTCGCGTTTTTTCGCGGGGGTCGCCATATCAATTCTTAAAAGGAAAGCCGCGCGCGTTTTAAGAGAGCGTGACGAGCACTGGTCCAGTCTCCACGTCCGTGTGACCGAGCGCGGTGTCGAGTTCCGCTTCGAGGTCGCCGACGCCCGCCGAGAGCCGCTTGAAATCGAAGATGTCCGGGTCCATCAGGTGCGACGGCACAGTGTTGCCGAGAGCCGTCAGCATCGAACTGCGTATGTGCGGAATCTCTTTCTCAAGTTCAGCGATGAGTCGTTTGACGCGCGCGCGTTTGAGGTTCGTCTGCGAGCCGCAGAGGTCGCAGGGGATAATCGGAAAATCCTTCTCCGTGGCAAACTGCGCGATCTCTTTTTCGCGGCAATAGGCCAGTGGGCGAATGACCGTGTTGCGCCCGTCCATAGAACGCAGGATGGGCGGCATGGCCTTGAGCGAGCCGATGAAGAATAGGTTGAGCAGAAAGGTCTGGATAATGTCATCGGCATGATGGCCGAGCGCAATCTTGGTGCAGTTCTCTTCGACGGCGACGTTGTAGAGAATGCCGCGCCGCAGCCTGGAACAGACGGCGCAGAAGGTCTTGCCTTCGGGCACGAGCCGCTTGACGATAGAGTATGTGTCCTGCTCCACGATGCGGAAGGGCACGTCGCGGCTGCGCAAATAATCGGGCAGCACGTCTGCGGGAAAGTTGGGCTGTTTCTGGTCCAGGTTGACGGCCAGCACGTCGAAGCGGACGGGCGCGCGCTCACGCACGTCCAGCAGCAGGTCCAACAAAGTATAGCTGTCCTTGCCGCCCGACAGACAGACCATCACGCGGTCGCCATCCTCTATCATCCCGAAATCCTTGATGGCTTCGCCGAGGCGTCTCAGCAACTTCGTCTTTATCTTGCTCTCCACAAACATCTGCCGGAAAACTTTCCCTTCCACCCCGATTTTCTTCACTCATCAGCATGCCACGCCGCACGCTGACAGGCAAGTACGAAGGCGGAAAGATGAATGATGAAAGACGAGCTATTGAAGTTGGCCCAACGCGCTTTCATGCTTCCGATTTCCGACTTCCGACATGCTTTCGCTGGACACACTGCGCGGGTTTATTTATCATGAGGCACGCTTTCAGCAAAAGCGTCGGCCCTCTCTCGCGGGGGCGGCTGATTTCTCCGGCTAGTAGTGCAGACCTAGCTTTCATTTGAACATGCCCAGGCTCGCGTGCGGCGTTGACCTGTCTGACCCGGCCCGGCCCAGCGCGCGCGAGTCATCTCTTTGCGACACTGATAAGGGAGATTAACTTATGCTTAGAATGGGGAAGAATCCGAAAGGCGATCAACCGGCGGATACCGAACATACGACTGATTCGCAAACGACTCAATACAACGCCCAGCGGACCAATTATGCGCCGTATCAACCGGCGGCGGTGGAACCGCAGGCTCCGAGGCCGACCGATGCTTCAGCCTCCGCTTCGCGCGCCGTGACCGAGAGCGAGTCGCTGGCGCGCGACATCAAAGAGGGCGTCCTGAGCGGCTTTGTCGGCAACGGCACGACCCTCACGGGCGAAGCCTCCTTCAAAGGCATGCTGCGCGTGGATGGGCATCTTTCGGGGCGCGTCAGTAGCGAGGGCGGCACGCTCATCGTCGGCAATAACGGGCAGGTTGATGCCAACGTGGAAGTGGCCGTGGCGATTATTCAGGGCAGTGTCAACGGAGACATCATCGCCAGCCAGCGTCTTGAAATGGGGCGGGCCGCCAAAGTCAACGGCAACGTCCAGACCCCTTCGCTGGTCATAGAGCAGGGCGCGGTCTTCGAGGGCAGTTGTAAGATGACGCAACTCAGGGCCGCGCAGGACAAGCAACGCGCCGACCAGGCGCGCGGCATCAGTGGCAGCAGTAGCAACAGCAGCGACGCGCTCGACACGAGCAGCATGGAGCCCGTCAACGATGCCTCGAACGGAGGGACAGACATCTCAAGCGTCTCCGATGTCGCCAGTTAAAATCTGCCGCATCTTCAATCAAGAGGGCGCAACGGGCACGAAGCCCGACGCGCCCTCTGCTTTTCCCATCAAATGAAAGATGAATAGCTCGTCTGTCATCCTTCCGCCTTCATCATTCCCGCTTGCTCTTCAGGCGGGTTAAATCAACTCGCATCTGCTAAAATATCTTTAGACGCTGGAAGTCAACCGGCAAGCCTTCAAATCAAACAACCCCGAATGCGGCGAAAGATGGACCAACCTAAGACAAACGGAAACGGCACGCGCGGTCTCAAAGTCGTGAAGGCCGCCTGCCCGCATGATTGCCCCGATACCTGCGCCATGCTCGTGACGGTCGAGGGCGACCGCGCGGTGCGTGTCGCGGGCGACCCCTCGCATCCTTTCACGCGCGGATTTCTTTGCACGAAGGTCGCCAATTACGAGCAGCGCACGCACAGCCCCGACCGCGTCCGCACCTGCCTCAAGCGCGTGGGCCCAAAAGGCGCAGGCCGCTTCGAGCCTCTCAGTTGGGACGACGCGCTTGACGAAATCGCAAACAAGTTCAACGCGCTCGCCCGGTCAGACGAGGGCGCGCAGACTATCCTTCCCTACAGTTATTGCGGGACGATGGGACTGGTCCAATCTCAATCTATGGACAGGCGTTTCTTTCATCGCCTGGGCGCGTCGCAACTGGACCGGACCATCTGCGCGTCTGCGGGCGCGGCGGGCTACGAGGCGACCATCGGCGCGAAAATCGGCACGGACCCTGAATGTTTTTCCGAAGCCCGCCTGATTATCCTCTGGGGCACGAACACGCTCACTTCCAACGTCCATCTCTGGCCCGAAATTTTAGAGGCGCGTGCGAAGGGCGCGCACCTCATCGCGGTTGACCCCAGACGCACGCGCACGGCGGACCAGTGCCAAGAGCACATAGGGTTGCTGCCGGGAACAGACGCCGCGCTCGCGCTCGGACTGATGCACGTCATCTTCGATGAAGAGTTGGAAGACGCGGACTATCTAGAACGCTACACGACGGGCGCGGAAGAATTGCGTCTCAAGGCGTATGAGTTCTCGCCCGAACGCGTGGCGAAAATCTGCGGCCTCGACGCGGAGACGATTGTGCGTCTCGCGCGTCTCTACGCGACGACCAGGCCATCTGTGATTCGCCTCAACTACGGCGTGCAGCGTCACGCTGGCGGCGGCATGGCGGTGCGCACGCTGGCCTGCTTGCCCGCCATCACTGGCTCCTGGCGCGACCCCGCCGGAGGCATCCTGCTCTCCACGAGCGGCACGTTCCCGCTCAACTATCAAATGCTCGAAAGGCCGGACCTGATGCCCAGGCCCGCGCCGCGCACCATCAACATGTCCGTGCTCGGAGATGCTTTGCTCAAAGTCAACGACCCGCCCGTGCGCGCTCTCTATGTTTACAACTCGAACCCGGCGGCGGTCGCGCCCGACCAGTTCAAAGTCTTGGAAGGTCTCAAGCGCGAAGATTTATTCACGGTGGTTCACGAGCAGTTCATGACCGACACGGCGGATTATGCGGACATAGTTCTCCCCGCCACGACGCAGTTGGAACACTTCGATTTGCACAAGGCATACGGCCATTTTTATCTGACCACCAACGAACCCGCCGTCTCGCCGCAGCACGAAGCGAAATCAAACGCGGAGGTCTTTCGCCTGCTCGCCGCGCGCCTGAATTTTACGGAGGACTGTTTCAAGGATACTGACGAAGAGATAGCCCGTCAGGCTCTCGACGTGGACCATCCGTCGCTTGAGGGAATCACGCTCGAACGCTTGCGCGAGGAAGGCTGGGTGCGCTTGAACATGCCCGCGCAGTACGCGCCCTTCGCGGAAGGAAACTTTCCCACGCCTTCCGGCAAGTGCGAGCTCTCTTCCAAACGCATGGAGGCTGCGGGGCTGCCCGCCGTGCCGGACTTTATTCCGCCGCGTGAATCCATTCAGAGCGCGCCATTATTGGCCCAGCGTTTCCCCCTCGCGCTCATCAGCCCGGCGGCGCATGCCTTTCTCAACTCGACCTTCGCCAATCTGCCCAAGCAGGTGCGGCAGGAATTGCAACCTTTCATAGAGCTTCACCCGGATGATGCGCGCGCGCGCGGCATCTTGAATGGTGACACGGTGCGCGCCTTCAACGAACGAGGCTCATGCGAACTCCACGCGGTCGTCACGACGCGCGCGCGGCCCGGCGTCGTCGTCTCGCCCTCCGTCTGGTGGAACAAGCTCTCTCCAGGCAAGACGAACATCAACCAGTTGACCTCGCAGGCGCTCACGGACATGGGCGGCGGCGCGACCTTCTACGACGCACTAATCGAAGTTGAAAAGCAAGGATGAAACCCGATGGATGAATGATGAGAGAAAAGCTATTCAACCGTCGGATAGCTCTTCTCTCATCATTCATCCATCATCATTCCGGCTTGCTCTTCAACAACACAATCAAAGTTCATGCAGAGTAAACTTCAACCGAAAAGATTAAAGACCAGGATGAAAGATAGAGCGCGCCCTGTCCTGTACGTGCTGCTCGGCGGCGCGCTCTGTCTCTCGCTCTCCGAGCGCGGCGCGGCGCAGAAATCGTCGCGCGGCGGTCAAGCGCGTGCGGCCAGCAGCCAGCCGCGCCCAGTTGCCGATGAGATATTGCTGCGCATCATGCGCGCGGAGGACGAGCGGCGATGGGACGCGGCGGACCTCGGCGCGCTGCTGTTTGACAGGGACGCCCGCGTGCGTCGTCGCGCGGCCCTCGCCGCCGGGCGCATCGGAGACGAGCGGGCCGTCCCTTCGCTGGTCCAATTATTACAGAGCGATAAGGAAAGGGACGTGCGCGCGATGACCGCCTTCGCCCTCGGCGAGACGGAATCCATGAGCGCGGCGGACGCGTTGCTGGGCGCGCTCCGGCGCGAGAATGAATCAGGCGAAGTCCGCGCACGCGTCCTCGAAGCGATAGGCAAGATTGCCGCCGCCGCACCCACATCAGATGAAGCGCGCGCGAAGACTTTAGGCGAAGCCATCTTGAATACGCTCTCGGTCGAGTCCACGCGCAAGACCGCACCGGAGCGTGAACTGGTCCTGCTCGGCCTGACGGCTGCGCTCCGCGCGCGTCCCGCCAACGCCGCGCCCGTCGTCGCAAAGTTTCTCTCTCATCCTGATGCACGGGTTCGCGCGGACGCCGCGAACACTCTGGCTCGACTGCGCGCGAAGGAAGCGACGGATAAACTGCGCTCACTGCTCAACGATACGGACGCGGTCGTGCGGGCCAACGCCGCGCGCGCTCTCGGCGCAGCCGAAGATGGGCCCAGCTTCGAGCCTCTGCTCGCGCGCAGCACGGGCGATGCGGACGAGCGCGTGCGCGTCAGCGCGATTCGCGCTCTAGGCTCTCTGAAGGATGCGCGCGCCGCGCTGCCCCTGCTGGACCGCGCCGTCAAACTCTTCCAGTCATACCGCGCCGCGAAAACTAGCGCGTCCGCGTTGCCATCCGAGACCAACGAACTGCTTGAGATTGCGACGGCCCTGGGCCGCCTGCTCGCCAACACCGGCAACGCGCAGGCCATCGC
>JAXDFO010000441.1:0-12356 GCA_034665545.1 Blastocatellia bacterium | reverse complement strand
CATCTCTATATCCTGGTCCTCTTTCTCTCTTTCACCGACCATCAACAGGGCGCGGCACGGATGAATGGTCGTCACTTCCGAAAGGATTTCATCAACCTCACTCGCGGCCTCCGCGCTCGTCACAAAGAGCATCAGATTCAACACGCGCGCGCGCATCAACGCGCCCTCTTCATCATCACTCCCTGCTGCTGCGGTTGCTGCTGCTGCTCCTGCGCCCGCCTTCTCCCGCCACAAATCATTGAGCGCGCGCTCGACCGCCTCGACATCAAGCATCGCGCTGACCGGAATCTCCTGATGATTAAAATTCATAACCGATAAAGGCAAGCCGGAAGGCGTTGAGATGAAGGATGAGAGATGAGCTATTCAACAATTGACACTTCTAACGTTGAATAGCTTATCTCTCATCCTTCCGCCTTCCTACTTCACACTTGCACTTCGCTCCTTGCTGTTCAGAGTTTTCTCCATTCGCGCCCGTCGCGTTCTATGAGGTCGAAGGCGGCCTCCGGTCCCCAGGTTCCCGCCGCGTAGTTGGGAAAGTCCGTCGCGGGCCGCTTCCATGCTTCCAGAATCGGCGTGACGATTTCCCAGCCGCGTTCCGTCATATCGCGCCGCGCGTAGAGCGTCGAATCGCCGAGCATGCAATCGAGCAGCAATCGCTCGTAGGCTTCCGGCGGCTGGACGCCGAATGACGAGCCGTAACGAAAGTCCATGTTGACCCAGCGAATGCGCGTCAATTGTCCGGGCAGTTTCGCGCCGAATCTCAGGGTGATGCCTTCGTTCGGTTGAATGCGAACGACGAGCACGTTCGGCTCAAGCGGCGCGTCTGTCGTGGTGAAGAGACGATGCGGCACATCCTTGAATTGAATCGCTATCTCGGTGACGCGCTTTTGCAATCGCTTGCCGGAGCGTATGTAGAAGGGCACACCGGCCCAACGCCAGTTATCGAAGTAGAGCTTGAGAGCGGCGAACGTTTCCGTAGAGGATTCAGGATTGACGCCCGGCTCCTGCCTGTAGCCAGCGACCCTTTCGCCCAACACATAACCCGGCCCGTACTGAGCGCGCACGGCGAACTCGTCTACGCGCTCCTGCGGAATCGGGCGCACCGCCTGCATCACTTTAAACTTCTCATCGCGGACGGCGGTCGCGCCCAGGGATGCGGGCGGCTCCATCGCTACCAGCGACGTGACTTGAAAGACGTGGTTCTGAATCATGTCGCGCACGACGCCCGCGCTCTCGTAATAGCCGCCGCGACCTTCGACGCCGATGGCCTCCGCGTTGGTAATCTGCACGTGGTCTATGTACTGGCGATTCCAGAGCGGCTCGAAGATGCTGTTGGCGAAGCGAAAGACGAGCAGGTTCTGGACAGTCTCTTTGCCTAGATAATGGTCTATGCGATAGACCTGCTCTTCCTTGAAGACGTTGGCTAGCTCCTGATTGAGCGAGCGCGCGCTCTCCAAATCATGCCCGAACGGTTTTTCAACGATGACGCGCGTCCAGCCTTGGCCGTCTTCCGGTTGGGCCAATCCGGCCTTGCTCAACTGCTCCGCGATTGGACCAAAAAAGTCAGGCGCGGTCGAAAGATAAAAGATACGATTGCCAGCCGTCCCGCGCTCGCGGTCCACGCGCTCAAGCGTCTCCTTCAAACGCCCGTAAGTCTCCTCGTCCGTAAACTCGCCCGTTAGGTAAAAGAGCCCGGCGGCGAAGCTCTGCCACACGGCATCGTCCACGCTCTTGTCCGCGCCATACTCCGCCACGGCCTCGCGCATCTTCGCCCTGAACTCATCATCGCTCATCGCCTGTCGCGCCGTCCCGATGATGGCGAACTCCGCCGGAAGCAGGCGGTCCTGCGCCAGATTGTAGAGAGCCGGGACCAGCTTGCGCTTGGTCAAATCACCCGACGCGCCGAAGATGACCACCGCGCAAGGCCCAGCCATCCGCTCCAACCGCATCCCCGCGCGAAGCGGATTGTCATTCACATCTGTTTGCATGAAATTATGAAACTGGCCTCTCTGAAACTTAAAGCGCACCCGCCTTTTTAATTGGACCACTATTGCAACCTTGAGAGACGTTTACTCATGGCGTCTTCTCCAACGCCTCCTCCCACTTCGTATGAATCGCGCCCTGCTCAGGCTTGTCAACGCGCTCGTAGGTGTGCGCGCCGAAATAGTCGCGTTGGGCCTGCGTCAAATTCTGCGGGAGGTTGGCCGTGCGATAAGAGTCGAAGTAGGCGAGGCTCTGGGCCATCGCGGGGATGGCGACGCCGTGTTGCTGCGCGACGCTCAGGCAGGTCCGCCAGTTCTTCTGCGCGCCCTCCATCCAGGCGCGGAAATCTTCGTCGAGCAGTAGATTCTTGAGGCCGTTGTCACGCTTGTACGCGGCCTTGATGCTGTCCAAAAATTTCGCGCGGATGATACAGCCGCCCTTCCAGATGCGCGCCATCTCAGAGAGGTCTACGTCCCACTTCCATGCTTCAGAACCGGCGCGAATGAGGTTGAAGCCTTGCGCGTAAGAGCAAATCTTGGAGGCGTAGAGCGCGTCCGCGACGGCCTGGACCAAGAACTGGCCGTCGCCGGTCCAGGCGTTGACCTGTGGGCCATTAATTATTTTACTGGCAGCCACGCGCTCGTCCTTGAGGGCGGAAATGAAGCGGGCTTCGATGGCGGCGGCAATCGTCGGGATGGGCACGGAGAGGTCCAGCGCGACCTGCGAGGTCCACTTGCCGGTGCCCTTCTGTCCGGCCTTGTCGAGTATCAGATCAACGAGGGGGCGTCCGGTCTCCTCATCCTTCACGCGAAGGATGTCGGAGGTAATCTTGATAAGATAAGAGTCAAGCTGTCCTTCGTTCCAGCGCGCGAAGGTGTCGGCCATCTGCTCCGCGCTCATGCCGAGGACGCGGCGCAGGATGTCGTAGGCTTCGGCGATTAATTGCATGTCGCCGTACTCTATGCCGTTGTGGACCATCTTCACGAAGTGGCCCGCGCCGTCTGGTCCAATATAAGTGGTACACGCGCCGTCTTCTGTCTTGGCGGCGATGGCTTCCCAGATGGGACGTATCTCCTCGTAAGCCTCGCGCGCGCCGCCCGGCATCAATGATGGACCATGGAGGGCTCCCTCTTCGCCGCCGGAGACGCCGGAGCCTATGAAGTGAAAGCCCTCGGCCTTGAGCGCGGCCTCGCGGCGGCGCGTGTCTTCAAACCAGGAGTTGCCGCCGTCAATCAGTATATCGCCCTGTTCGAGGAACGGCTTGAACTGCTCGATGGTCCAATCAACGGGCGGCCCGGCCTTGACCATAATCATGATTTTGCGCGGGCGTCTTATAGAACGGACGAACTCTTCGGGCGTCGTCGCGGCGGTGATGCGCTTGCCCGCCGGAACGCTCGCCATAGCCTTCGCCACGTATGACGGATCGCGGTCCCAGACCACGACCGGAAATTCCTTGCTCTCCATGTTGAGGGCCAAATTTGAACCCATCACGCCCACGCCAGCCATGCCCACCAAAGCGTCCGCCATGCTCTCTCACTCCTCGCCCGAAGCCGCAAAAGTTTTCAGAACTCTGTTTTCGCCGCCAAGCATAGCACGACTCTGGAAGGAATAAGCAAAAAGGGAAAGGCAAAATTAAAAACTCGAAAGTGAAGATGAGAAACGATAGCTCGTCTCTCATCTTCACTTTCGAGTTTTTAATTTTAACTTTTCTCTTATGTTCGCACGGGATGGTCTTTGGCGTAGCTGTAGGCGCACCAGGCGGCGATGATGTGGACTATCCAGCCGAGAGTTCCGACGGAGCCGAGCCAGGAAAAGCCCGTCACGACCAGCCAGATAATGCCGACGAGAATTCGACCGTTATAAATTTGTCCGACGCCCGGAAGAAGTAAGCTGAGAATACCTGCCAGAAGTGGATCACGCATCTTTACCTGAGTACCTCCATGAGATGCTATACGTCGCTGGCCGCCGCAGGGTTCAACCGAAAAGTTGTGCGCTTCATGAAAAGGGTCGGGAGCATTTTCAGGCTAAGGCTCAAGAGGCTTTATCTCGCCGTCAATTTTCCTGACATCCACAATCTCGCCGCGAAAGGTCTTGAGCATCTGCTGGACCGCCGGATGCTGTTCGGCCATCTCGCGCAAGCGTTGTTTCTCGCGCCGGGCTTCCTCAGTTTGAGACGGCGGCGCGGCATCGGCGTCCGTGCCCTGCTCCCTGATGGAGATACGCACGCCCATGTCGTGCCCCGAAAGCTCTCGGCAGACATCGCGCAGGATTTTGATGCTATCGGGCTTCGCCAGCGTGTCTCGCAGGTGCTTCATCTCCGGCGCAAACTCTATGCAGAGTTCCTGGTCCTCTACGGCCACTCGACGCGCGCCGTCGAGCGCAGTGACCAGAAACATGCGCCGCCGTTCTTCGAGCGCATTCTTTATCCTCTCGGCAAAAGAGCCTTGCGCGGAATTGCTCACGACAACGGGCGCGCTTGGGCCAACGCTGTCCTCCTGGTCCAGATGAAACTCCGTGGCATCATCCGGCGGCGCGGGCGGCGTGGAGACGAGCGTGAGCACGGGCGCGCTGGAAGCGGCGGCGCGCTCCCCTGTGCTGCCGCCGACTCCGCCAAAAGGCGGCTCCTCCTGTGTTGATTGCGACGATGATGTTGAAGGCGCGGCCTGTGCCTCTTGACTGGTCGAAGTAGTTGGACCAGCAGCGCGCGGCGGGTTGGATACTCCGGTGAAGGCTTGCGGCCTGCCGCCCGCGACGGGTTTGCGGCCTCCTGCGGCTGGCGCGGGTGGCGTGCTGCTGCCGCCTCCTGCTGCTGCTGTCGTCGCGGCGGGCGCTCTGCCCGTGCGCAGAGATTCTTCGAGCGCAGAGATTCTTTCGATTAATTGGTCCAGACCCTGAAGCCGCCGCATCTCCATCAGCTTGACGAGACCGACTTCGAGTTGATAACGCGGGTGGGCCGCCGTGCGCAGGTTGGTCTCCGTCTCCGTCAGAGAATGAAAGAAGCGCACGAGGTCCGACTCGTTGAAGTCTGCGGCCTGGCGAACCAATTCCTTGCGGTCGGTCGCGGATGATTCGAGCAACTCGCTGGCGTCTCCTGAGACCTTCGCCACCAGCAGGTCGCGCAGGTGCGCGAGCAGGTCTCTACAGAAGTTGCGCAAATCGTGGCCGCGCATCACAAGGTCGTCAACAACGGCCAGGGCTTCCGCCGGATTGTTTTCCGAGATGCCCCGCACGATGCGCGCGAGCATCTCCGCGCCCGCGATGCCGAGAGCGGCCTCGACATCCGCAGCCTTGATTTCAGGTCCAGAAAAGCTGATGACCTGGTCGAAGGCGGACTGCGCGTCGCGCATAGAGCCTTCGCCCGCGCGCGCTATCTCCTTCAAGGCATCATCCGCTATAACGACTTTCTCCGCGTGTGCGATGAGGCGCAGTCGCTCCGCGATTTTGGCCGTCGCAATCGTGCGAAACTCAAACTGCTGGCAGCGAGAGAGGATGGTGTCAGGCAGCTTATGGCTTTCGGTCGTCGCCATGATGAAGACGACGCGCGGCGGCGGCTCCTCCAACGTCTTCAAGAGAGCGTTGAAGGCCGCGCCCGACAACATGTGCACTTCGTCTATGATGAATACTTTGTAGCGGTCGCGCGCCGGAGAGATGGCGACGTTGCCGATAATCGCGTCGCGCACGTTATCAACGCCCGTGTTGGATGCAGCGTCAATCTCCTGCACATCCATGGAGCGTCCCTCGGCTATCTCTTTGCACGAAGGGCACTCCGTAGGGTCGCCGTTGACGCAGGGCGTCGCGGTCGGGCGCGTGGCTTTATGACAGTTGAGGGCTTTGGCTAAGAGACGGGCGGTGGTCGTCTTGCCGACCCCGCGCGCGCCGGAAAAGAGGTAGGCGTGATGCAGCCGCTCATGCTCAATGGCATTGCGCAGGGTGCGCGTGATCGGTTCCTGGCCCGTCACCTCATCGAAGGTTTGCGGACGCCATTTGCGGGCGATGACTTGGTAAGACATCAGAAAAGCAAGGAGGAAGGCGGAAGGATGAAGGATGAAAGGGCAGGAGCTATCATTCGATGCATGACGCGCTCGACCTCTTCACTTCATCCTCCCGCCTTCCTCCTTCCTCCTTGCTCTCAATGTGGCCAGACTCCGGACCGACCCGCAACACACGCCCCCGCAGCTACCGTTGCTCCGTTCCCGGCCTGGCGGGGTTCGCTGGGGACAGCGTTGTGCGGAGCCCGAAGTCTGATAAATTGTCAATCAAGCTCTTAAAATTTCCGAAGCTCTCAAAGCTCTCAACTGTGCGTGCCTTCAGCATAACACACCGAACAACCATTTGCCTTGATTCTGGCGGAGAGGGTGGGATTCGAACCCACGGTACGGTTCCCCGTACACAGCATTTCCAGTGCTGCCAATTCAACCACTCTTGCACCTCTCCCGATTGCGGACATAAAAACGCATGGTCTTTAAATACAAATTCCGCATCTCGAATCTGCCCTATCCGCTCGATAAAGAACCTGGTAAGAATTGCTAAGAATTCAAATAGCGGTTAGCCGACAAAGCATAGCCTATCCTGGCAATTCCTGTCACGTCAGCACGCCAACTTCGCGCCAAAAGCGTGGGAGAACTACCTCTTAAAACTGATCGGCGGTCAGGCAACAAATTTGATTGACAATTTTAAGAAATGGTTATAGGGTACATGCCCCTCGTCACCTTACCGCACGCTATATACACTTGAGGCGTGTATGAGAGTCACCATGCAATCATCTGAAAAAACCTGTTGCTCATTTGTGTTAGGAGATTTTTTTGTGCGCCATGTCGGGCCGATTTTGTAACCGATAAGCTCGTCGCCAAGCTTTGACGGGTAGTTCATGGCGGAGCGTATATCTGCTCTTTTGTTCAACTCGCTTTAGATAACACTTCGCTGACACTCACGTTCGTCAATCGGTTTCCTTGAGACCTTCTGGCATTTCCGTTCAACATCTATATTCTTTTAATTTTGACGTTCTCACTTATGGATGATGAAAATTCGCATCAGGGCTATTTGTCTCTGGAGGTTCAAAACTTGCATATCAGATTAGCGCCGACTTGATGATGCAGAGGTGTTGTGATGATGGAAACTAACATTTTAGTGCTCGATTTTGAATTGAATCAAGATGTAAATAAATCTCTGCTGGATATCTTGGAGTCCTCCAAAAATTTCAACGTCCAACTGCAACAGATTTATCTTCAGGATAGCGATAAATCCTCTGTGGTCGAGAGCCTGCTCTCCAAGCTCGCCTCTTTCAACCCCAACCTGGTTTTCCTCATCCTTCCCAAGTCTTTGCTGCACCAAATAATCGGGCTGCTACAGAAACTCGGCTTAAACAAAGTTCCGATCATCGTCATTTACGATGGTGGCGAGATAGAAGACATCCTCGCGCTGTTTAAGAAAGGTGTCAACGATTACATCGGCCTGCCGTTGCATGCCATAGACATCTTCCCGCGCATCTGGCGACTGCTTGAGACCGGGTCAACCAAAGCGCAATTATCCCAAATCCGCGCGGAACAGCTATTCTCAAAGCAGTTAATCGGCGAGAGCGAAGTCTTTCTCGATGAGGTCAAGAAAATTCCTATGGTCGCCAGATGCGATGCCAGCATTCTGGTCATGGGAGAGACCGGCACGGGTAAGGAAGTGTTCGCGCGGACAATCCATTATCTCAGCCAGCGCGCGAGCAAGCCTTTTATTCCAGTCAATTGCGGGGCGATACCACTTGATTTGATTGAAAATGAATTGTTTGGTCATGAACGGGGCGCGTATACCGGCGCATCAACCTCCTATATCGGTTTGATTCGTGAGGCCGAAGCCGGAACGCTCTTTTTAGATGAAATCAATTGCCTCCCGACGACGGCGCAGGTCAAGCTGCTGCGGTTTCTACAAAACAGAGAGTACCGTCCGGTCGGTTCAACAAAAACCTGCAAGGCGGATGTGCGAATCATCGCGGCCACGAATGAAGACCTCAAGCAAGCCGTTAAAAAGGGTGATTTCCGTCACGACCTCTATTATCGCTTG
The DNA here is from genome assembly GCA_034665545.1 of Blastocatellia bacterium. Classification (GTDB taxonomy): domain Bacteria; phylum Acidobacteriota; class Blastocatellia; order Pyrinomonadales; family Pyrinomonadaceae; genus DASYML01. Next base: position 4,325 of record JAXDFO010000441.1, on the reverse strand, counting down.
AACGTCATTCCGCTACATATCCCGCCACTGCGTTATCGTTTGGGCGATGTCATTCTATTGGCGCACCATTTTCTTTCAAAATTCGCCGTCGAGTTTAATAAGGACGTGAAGGCTTTTTCTTCCAATGCCATTCAACTGCTGCTCAGTTATGACTGGCCGGGCAACGTGCGCGAGCTTGAGCATGCGGTCGAGCGCGCCGTTGTTCTCTCAACCCAGTCAGTGATTCAGAAAACCGACTTGTCTCTCTCTGATTTTGAAACTCCCGTTCGGCAAGTCTCTTTTCGAGAGATGAAAAGCCGCATTATCGAACAATTTGAAAAGACCTACATCAGAGAACTGCTCCTTGCCTATCAGGGCAATATCACCAAAGCAGCCCAAGCGGCACAGAAAGACCGCAGAGCTTTCTGGCAATTGATTCGCAAACATCAGATTGACAAGGAAAATTTCCGGTCAATCAAACTAGGGCTCTGATCTGCTCCGGCGATGTTCGACACGGCTTCGGTCAACTCAACTCAACTCCTCCGCACCACCCTACAGGAATTTATCCTACCTTGAGCGCGTTAATTTTGCCCTACTCCTATCCCGATTAGGCAGAGAGGTTATTCGGTTCCCGCATCTTTGAATAGGACAAAACAATCACACCTCTCACTACCCGGTGCGGAAAACATTGGGAGTCCTACGCGGCCCGGAAGTTGCTTCGCGGAAGCTAGAGGGGGTCATCTCGTGCGTGGAACAAACTAACCTGGAAATAATCGCACTCAAGATTCTGGACTACCTGAACCAGCACCCCGAGGCTCAAGATTCAACCGAAGGGATTACTGCCTGGTGGCTACGGCAAGTTGACTTCAATTATCAGAGTTCGCGGATTAATGAAGTCCTCAAGACTCTCACGGCTAAGGATGTTCTCCAAGAGCAGAGACAAATGGGCTCTCTAACTTACAAGCTAAATCCAGACCGCAGGGAGGAAATTTCCTCCCTTCTCGAAATCATAAAGTTTTAGTTCGCAAAGCTATTTTACAGTACAACCTCGCGCCACTAAGCAATCACCGGACACGAGCATACTCATTAAACAGTTGTTTCCGTGCAGCAGTTCCCGTTAGCAAATCATTTTCTTTCTTTCTCGGTTCTCTCAGGGTCTCGACGCCAAATATGCAACAACTGGAAACTCACGCGCGTCCCTTTTTTTCCATACGAGAGTTGCCGAAGCGGCTTCTCAGCATCTCTTTGAAGGAAGCCACCTTTGCATGTAGAGGATTTCGCGGCAGCGAGGGACCGGCGCGACTGCGACTGGAGCGAATAGGAATAACTTTTCTCTCCGGTTATCACGCAGCCATAGCAAACCCTGGCCCGCTCGCGCTCGCCGAACAACTGAACTCGACCGAACGGGAATTGCGCGGATTTGCATTTGAAGGGGCGGCGATGGGACTCGCTTTGCTCGACATGCTGACGCCCTGGAAGAGAGATCGTTGGTCGTCATTCTTTTGTCACGTCGCAAAGGCGCACTGGTACATGGCGCATGTGGGCGCGGGTTGGGCACTCGCCCGCCTTCAACGCTGGGTCAGAACATATCCGGCGGGATTTGACCCCGTGCTTCATTGGCTGGCTTTAGACGGCTACGGTTTCCACGAGGGATACTTTTACTGGAAGAAGTTCATTGACGGCCACGCTCTGCCTCGTCAGCTTTCAGGTTATGCGCGGCGTGCTTTCGATCAGGGTCTGGGCCGTAGTCTCTGGTTTGTCGAAGGCGCGGAGGTCGAGCGACTGCCGTTGACCATCACAGGCTTTGACCCCTCACGTCAGGGAGACCTCTGGAGCGGCGTCGGACTGGCGTGTGCTTATGCCGGGGGAGTGTGCCTTGACGGCATCGAAAGGCTGCGAATCGCGGCCATGTCTTTTCATTCTCATCTGGCGCAGGGCGCGGCCTTTGCGGCCCTGGCTCGACAAAAGGCCGGTAATCCCGCGCCGCATACGGACGAGGCTTGCGCCGTGTTGTGCGGTCTGACAGCCGAAGCGGCGGCTCAGTTTACAGAGGCGGCTGCGAAAGACTTACGGGATGAGGGCGATGTCCCGGCTTATGAAATCTGGCGTCAACGAATTCAATCAAATTTTATCTGAGCAAGACGCAGCATATGATTTCGCTTCCACATCATCTACGCAATCAAGCTTCGCGTCTGATTGCGATTGCTCTAATCTTTGCGCTTTATGGACTAACACGCCTGCCTGAACTGTCCACAGCGGAGCGCAAAGAACTTACCGGGCAAATCCACTTCAAAAAGCTTTCCTTGCCGGAAATAGCCGGGCCAGAGATGCGTTCATTTCGTCCGGTCAATCCTGGTTTGGAGCATATCGCGGGCTGGATATCTTCCCTGGGCGCTGCCGTCTCTTTAAACGATCTGGACGGAGACGGATTACCAAACGATGTCTGCTATGTAGATACCAGAACCGATCAAGTAATCGTCGCGCCCGTGCCTGGGACGGCTCCGCGCTACCAACCGTTCGTGCTAGACCCTGGCCCGGAACTTTTCGACCGGAACACAATGGCCCCGATGGGGTGCTTACCCGGCGACCTCAATGAAGATGGATTGATGGATGTCATAGTCTATTACTGGGGGCGAACTCCTTTGGCTTTTCTAAAGATTGACGGGAGTAGTAAGTCGTCTTTAAACAGCCGTAGCTATCGAGTTCAGGAGATAGTGCCCGGCGGTGAAAGGTGGTACACAAACGCCGCCACGCTTGCTGACCTGGATGGCGACGGGCACGCAGACCTCATCATCGGTAATTACTTCGAGGATGGAGCGCGGATTCTAGATGCAAAGGCGCGCGATGCGGACCATATGCAGCATTCTATGTCCAGGGCCTTTAACGGCGGACATAATTACCTGCTTCGGTGGGAGAGCGCGGCGACCGGAGCGGGGTCATCAGTACGCTACGAGATTATGAGTGGGTCAATCGAAGGCGATGAGGATGGAAGATTCTCCAATGGCTGGACCCTGGCGGTCGGCGCGGCTGACCTTGACGGCGACCTTCTGCCCGAAATCTATTTCGCTAACGATTTCGGGCCTGACTGCTTACTGCATAATCGCTCGACACCGGGCCGGTTTCATTTCGCTCCTTTAGAGGGCACTAAAACTCTCACAACTCCAAACTCGAAAGTGCTCGGTCACGACTCCTTCAAGGGAATGGGGGTGGACTTCGCCGATTTGAACGGCGACGGCGTGCCCGATATTTTCGTGAGCAACCTGGCGGAAGAGCACGCGCTCGAAGAGAGCCACTTCGCCTTCATCAGCACGGGCCGTACGGAAGCCATGAAGAGGGGCATCGCCCCTTACACGGATAATAGCGAATCACTGGGACTCTCGCGCAGCGGTTGGGGATGGGACATTAAACTCGGCGACTTCAATAATGACGGGCAACTCGAAATCATGCAGGCGACGGGGTTTCTCAACGGCGAGGTCAATCGCTGGCCTGAGCTACACGAGTTGGCTATGGGTAATGACCAGCTTCTTCAACGGCCTGCCGTCTGGCCGCGCTTTATGGCTGGCAATGATTGTCTCAGTTGCCATGACCACACTCCCTTCTTCATGCTGGCGCGCGATGGCCGCTATTACGATGTTGCGCCGGAGTTGGGTCTTGACACTGTTCAAGTCAGCCGTGGAATCGCCACTGCTGACGTTGACGGCGATGGTCTACTGGATTTCGCCATCGCAAACCAGTGGTCTGCTTCCTACTTTTATCACAATGAGAGTTTCCGGGCCGGAGCATTTTTAGGACTACACCTGCGCTTGCCAATCAATCAGGCGTCGGGCGCGACCACTGTTGTGAGTCCGGGGCATCCCTCGAATGGAGTTCTGTCGCGCGCCGCCATCGGCGCGCAGGCCATCGTTTCGCTGCCCGACGGAAGAAAGCTGGTCGCACAGGTGGATGGCGGGAACGGGCATTCGGGAAAGCGCACGCAGGATATTCAATTCGGTCTCGGCGCGGTCGCGCCAAACCAAAAGCTGTCGGTTCTTTTAACTTGGCGAGACACGAAGGGAAAAGTACGAAGGCAAAGCCTACAACTCATGCCCGGCTGGTACACGGTGATATTGGGTCAAACCGAGGGGGAAAAAGATGAGCGCGCGTAAAGATTGGGATGGGTCCAAACGCCTCGGCGGCTTACGACGTTTTGCTTTTGCCATCACGCTCTTAAATATTTTGGGCCACACGGTGTTTGGCTTTGAACAATCTCCGGCGCAGCCTTTAGTGGCGCTGGGAACCGCCTATGCTGTGGAGTTTCTGCTTGAGATGGTCAGCGCATGGAGCCGTCAGCGCAAGCCTAAATTTCT
>JAXDFO010000440.1:0-7301 GCA_034665545.1 Blastocatellia bacterium | reverse complement strand
CCCCTGATAGTCAACTGGCGATTCGCGCCTGCATCAACGTCTATCGTCGCCTCAACGAGCGCATCGGCCACAGCCCGCACGGCATCATGCATAGAGAGAGCGTGCCCGCGAGCGAGAAGTTCAAAGTCCTGCCGCCGAGCAAGTACTGGCGCATTCCTCTGGCTTATCTGAGGAAATAAACGGACCAGGGTTGATGAACATGAAGGATAAAAGGGAAGAGCAGGTTGCCATTGTAGGCGGTGGCCTGGGCGGGTTGAGCGCGGCGATTCACCTGCGCCTGGCGGGTCATGACGTGACCATCTTCGAGGCGAATGAGCGCGTGGGCGGGCGTGCCAATCTCATAGAGCGCGCGGGCTTTCGTTTCGATACAGGGCCATCGCTGCTCAATTACCCTTGGGTCTTCGAGCGGCTGTTTCGCGCCGCAGGTCGTGAACTGAAGGATTACGTGACGCTCTTGCCGGTGGACCCGTCCATCAGATTTCAGTGGGAGGATGGGACGCGCTTTACGCTCTCAAGTAATCTACAGATGCTGCTGGCGGAGGCGGAGCGTTTAGAGCCTGCTGCTGGTCCAAAAATGCTCGCGTTCCTGCGCGACGCGGCCCTCAAGTATGACATCGCCTTTGACAAGATGGTGAGCCGCAACGTGGACAATCCTGTGAAGTGGTTGGGCCAACTCAAGCCGAAAGAGATGCTGCGCACGGGCATCTGGCGTTCGCTCGACGGCGAGTTGAAACGTTATTTCAAGAGCCGCTATTTGCGCGAGGCGTTCGGCTCCTACGGGATGTACCTGGGCGGCTCGCCTTACGATTTGCCGGGCATCTTCACCATCCTGGCCTATGGCGAACTCTCGCATGGATTGTGGCTGCCGAAGGGCGGCGTTTATGGCCTCGTCGCGGGCATCGAAAAATTGGCGCGCGAGTTGGGCGTGGAAATTCTGACGGGCCAGCGTGTGGAAAAGATAAAGACTGAGAGCGGGCGCGTCGTCGGCCTTGAACTTGACGGCGGAACTTTTTACGGAGCGCGTCTTATCGTCTCCAATGTTGATGTGCCGACGACTAACGCGGAGTTGTTGAAAAGCGATGAAGCGTCCACGCGCCGGATGCTGCGTAGGGATGCGGCGACGAAGATGACGCCCGGCGTGATGACCTTCTACTGGGGCATTCGCGGGCCCGTCGAAAACCTGGGCCATCATACGATCTTTCTCCCGCGAGATTACCGCGCGGCCTTCGATGATTTGAATAAAGGCAAAAAAATTCCGCGCGGCCTGCCGTTTTACGTCAGCGTGCCTTCCGCCACGGATGCGGGCCTCGCGCCCGCAGGCGATACGGCGATGTTCGTGCTGGTCCCAACGCCCGTCCTGAGCGAGTTGCAGGGAATTGACTGGGAAGAAACGACGCGAGAGGTTCGAGCGCGCGTGCTCGAAACATTAAAGCGGCACGCCATCGAATTTGCGCCGGAACGTGTAGTGGTCCAGGAATCCTACACGCCTGTTGACTGGCAAAGGCGGTTTGGTTTGTATGACGGCTCTGCTTTCGGCGCGGCGCACACGCTGCGGCAAGTTGGCCCATTTCGCGCGCGCAATTATGCGCCGGAGATAGCAGGGCTTTATTACGTCGGGGCCAGCACGACGCCTGGGACCGGGATGCCTATGGTGGTCCTCGGCGGTCAGCAGACGGCTGAGAGGATAAGGGACCGTGCACGTTGAGCGTTACGGCTCAGGACCATTGGCTTACTTCGCGCTGCACGGTTGGAGCGGCGATCACAAGACGTTTGAACCGCTCGCGGCGTACTTGCCCGCGCACGCTTCGCTCTACAGCGCGGACTTACCGGGCTACGGAAAATCGCCCGCGCCGCGCAGTTGGGAGTTGTCAATCATCGCGGACGAGATAGGCGCGGCCATCAATTCGATTGACGCGAGCGAGGTCACTTTAATCGGCAATTGCAGCGGCGCGAATCTGGCTCTCTTCGCCGCGCAAAAACTTGGCCCATGCATTCGCAGGTTCGTGTTGATAGACCCTTTCGCGTACATGCCCTGGTACTTCAAACTATTTCTGGTCCAGAGCTTCGGTCGTTACGCGTACCTGACGACGTTCGCCAACCCTTTAGGCCGTCGCCTGACGAACCTTTCGCTCAAGGGCCATCGCACCGCGCAGACGGACCTGACGAACTCTTTCGCGCGCGTCAATCATGAAGTGACCTATGGTTATCTATCGCTGCTGGGCCAAGTTGACAACATAGCGCAGTTCGGCGGACTCAGCATGCCTGTTGATATTGCTTACGGCGCGCGCACCTTCGGCGCGGTCAAAAAATCGGTGGCCCTCTGGCAAAGCATCTGGCCCCAGGCGCGCGCCTGGCAACTCGAAGGCGCGGGCCATTTGCCGATAGAGGAAGCGACGGCGCAACTGTGCGAGATTATTTTTACGGAGAAACAGAGCGGGGATGGAAACACTATTTGAGTTTATCGCTTGCCAGCAAGAGCGACTTGACGAGGCTTTGGGCGAATGGCTGCCCGTCAGTTCGCAGCCCGGCGCGGGGCGGCTCAACGAGGCTTTACGTTATGCGGTCTTTCCCGGCGGCAAGCGTCTGCGGCCCATCTTCACGCTGCTCGGCGCGTCTCTCGTCGGCGCGCATCCACGGCAGGCTCTGGCCTCCGCTTGCGCCATAGAATTTCTGCATAACAGTTCGCTCATCCTTGATGACTTGCCGGGCATGGATGATGCGGACCTGCGCCGCAACCGGCTGGCCCTGCATCTGGTCTATGGCGAAGGCGTCGCGGTCCTCGCGTCGGTGGCCCTGCTCAACCAGGCTTACGCATTACTGGTCCAGTCCGCCGCAGACGCTTCCGGGCCCGGCGCGGTAGAGGCTTTGATGAAGGAGACCGCGCGATGCATAGGGGCGGACGGGATGATCGGCGGGCAGGTCGTTGACCTTGAATCGGGGGGCGCGGATAGTTATACGGAGAGACTCTACAGCCGCGATTTGAAGACCATCGCGCTCATGCGATTGATGATGGTCTGCGGCGCGCTGGCGCGAGGCGCGGACGCGCCCGACATCGCCGCGCTGGCGAAGTTCGGAGAGTGTCTGGGCAGGGCTTATCAGATATGCGACGACCTGTTGGACGAGCTTGGAGACGTTCACTTGACGGGCAAGCCTTTGGGCCAGGATGCGCGACACCTGCGCCCGAATATCATCGCGGGAATGGGCCTTGAAAGGGCGCATCGCATGGGCGCGCAACTGATTGACGAAGCCAAGAGCGCGCTCGAAGAGAGGTTCGGAGAACGACGCGAAGTCCGCCTTCTCGCGGAGGCTGCGGACATGGTGACAGGCGAAGTCAAGCGCGTTGGGCCAATGCGTCGAGCGAAGGTCGCGGAGGAGGACACGGTTTCGCTGAGATAGAATAAAAGGAATGCTATTCGTTTATCTGACAGTCCTCTTCATAGCCGTCTCGATTCTCGCGCTCGTCGTGTGGAATGTCCTGGCTTGGCCCGTCCTCTTGAAGGCGGAGCGAGTCCGGCCCGGTCTCGTTTCGGTTCTGATTCCGGCGCGCGATGAGGAACGAAATCTGGCGGGCTGTCTGGATACTGTCTTGCGGCAGGGCGCGACCGTGAAGGAGATTCTGGTCTATGACGACCACTCGGTTGACGGGACAGCGGAGATTATCAATCGCTACGCGAAGTTAGATAGTCGCGTCAGACCCGTCGCCGCCGCTAAACTTCCGGCTGGTTGGTGCGGAAAGAATTTCGCGTGCGCGCAACTCGCGCATGAAGCGCGCGGCGAGTGGCTGCTGTTCATAGATGCGGATGTCAGGCTGTTGGACGGCGCGGCCTCGCGTATGCTGTCGGAGACGCACGCGCGCGAGATAGCTCTGCTCTCATGTTGGCCCACGCAAACGGTCGTCGGATTCTGGGAGCGCGCTCTCATGCCGATGCTCAATTTCGTCGTCTTCACTCTTTTCCCGGCCCCGCTCTCGCTTGTGCGTATGGACGCCAGCCTGGGCCTCGCGCATGGCGCGTGTATGCTGGTGGAGCGCGAGAGCTACGCGGAGTTTGGCGGGCACGCGATGGTGAGGGATGAGATTTTCGAGGATACCAGGCTGGCCCAGAAATGGCGCGCAAGCGGCAGACGCGGCGTCTGCCTCGATGGACGCGGCGTCGTCAGCGTGCGTATGTACGGCTCGTTGCGGGAAATCTGGGACGGCTTTCAGAAAAACTTCTTTCCGGGCTTTCGCCGCGAGTCGAGTTTCTGGACCTTTATTGCATTTCACCTGACAGTCTTTCTCTGCCCCTTCATCATGATTTTTTTCGTGATGAACGACCGGGCCCAGTCCCGCGCGTTGCTTCTCACGATAGCCTCTGTGCTCTTGATGCGTATCCTGCTCGCCGTCAAGTTCGGTCAAACCTGGTGGTCCATCCTGCTGCATCCTTTGAGCGAGATGATTCTGCTCGCGCTCGGCATCGCCTCATGGTGGAGATGCAAAAGCGGTAGAGGCGTCGCGTGGAAGGGACGGCAATACCATACTAAAAGTGTGGAGTCATAAGTCTGGAGTCACAACTAAGAAAGAAGGCGGTGATTGTCGGCGGGGGATTGGGCGGACTGGCGACTGCTTTGCGATTGTCGGCAGCAGGTTGGGATGTCACCCTCTGCGAGCAGGGCGAGAGCTTCGGCGGCAAGATGAATAGCTGGGAGCAGCGCGGCTTTCGTTTTGATACCGGTCCATCTTTAATCACGATGCGATGGGTCTTCGAGGAACTCTTCAAAGTCGCGGGCAGCAGCCTCTCGGAGCATCTCGAATTGGACGGGATGAAGCCGCTCGCGGAATATGTTTACGACGACGGGACGCGTTTTTCTTATACCTCTTCTTTGCCCGAATGGCTGGCGACACTGCGCCAGCTTGAGCCGCGCGACGTGGACGGCTTTTTTCGCTTCATGGAACTGGGCGCGCGCCTGTTTGAAATCTCTAAGGAGACCTTCCTGCGTCGTCGTCTAATTGACCCGCCGGATTTAAGGTCCATAAAAGCGTTGCGTTATCTGCCGTTGCGTTACGGGTGGGGCAATTATCATCGCACCGTCGCGGCCCACTTCAAGAGTCCGTTGCTGCGCCAACTCTACGACCGCTACCCGACCTACGTCGGCTCATCGCCGTGCCTCTCGCCAGCCACGCTCGCCGTCATCCCTTATATAGAGTTCGCGTTCGGCGGCTGGCACGTGCGCGGCGGGCTGTATCGCATCGTCAACGCGCTGGTCGAGTTGGCCCAACAAGCGCAAGTTAATTTGATGCTCAAGTCTCGCGTCGAACGCATAGAACATGCGGGGCGCAAGGTGAAGGGCGTGCGGCTGGCGGGCGGCGCGTTTCTTCCAGCCGAGACGGTCGTGATGAACGGCGATGCTTCACTGGCTGGCGAATTACTGGGCCAACAGAGCGTCAAGCCCCGGCCCACGGAGAGGTCTCTGTCGGGCCTCGTTTTTCTTCTGGGCGTGAAGCGCACGCTGCCGCAGCTTCAGCATCACTCCGTCTATTTTTCAGCTGACTACGCGCGTGAATTCGCGGAGCTTTTCGACGAGCGACGCTTTCCCCAAGACCCGACCGTGTACGTCAGCGCGCCGAGCCGCACAGACCGCTCCGTGGTCAAAGGCGAAGGCGAGACTCTGTTCATCATGGCTAATGCTCCTTCGTTCAGCGACGCGGGCGAGTGGTCCAGTAATGCCATCGAAGAGGCCAGAAGGCGCGTCTTCGCGCGTTTGTCCAAAGGTGGATTTCCAGACATCACAGCTGATATAGAGGTCGCGGACGTGTGGACGCCGCGCAGAATCTCGGATACTTATTTGATGCCGGGCGGGGCCATCTACGGGACGCACTCGCATGGTTGGAAACATGCTTTCCTGCGACCGCCGAACAAGGACAAACGCATCGCGGGTCTCTATTACGTGGGCGGCAGTAGCCATCCGGGCGGCGGCGCTCCGACCGTGCTGCTCTCCGCGCAGATTACTTCGGATTTGATTCGGAGATACGAAAGATGACGAGCATGTTGAGAGGCATGCTATTGAAAGATAGTCTGGTTGGCACGCGCAGGCTCGCGCTCTGGCTGCTCTTGACACTTTATCTGGTCCTGTGGACGGGCGGAGTTGTCCAGCACTTTTTAATCGGTCAAACTCCGTCAGGTCCGAACTGGATAGCCTCTCTCTTTCTCATGCTGGCCGCGCTCATCGTGCTCATCACGACCGCTTCGGGTTCGGATTTTTTGCGACTCGTGTGTATCGCGCTGGCAGGTTTGATGGTGGAAGCTCTGGGCGTGCGCGCCGGATTACCGTTCGGCGCATATAGCTATACTGACGTGTTGCAGCCTCAACTCTTCGGCGTGCCTCTCGTCATGGCGTGCGCCTGGATGGTGCTGGTCGCGTACCTTGAACAGATGGCTCGTTATCTGAGCTTGAACGCGTGGGCCAAAGTTGTGCTCGCGGCTCTCTGGATGACGGCGATTGACCTGGTCATAGACCCTCTGGCGGCGAAGACGCTCGGTTACTGGCGATGGGTTGACGTGGGCACTTATTACGGAATACCGGCGAGCAATTTCGCCGGATGGTTCATCGTGAGCCTCTTGATTTTCAGCCTCGTGCGGCGGGAGTGGAGAGAGAATTATTGGGCCAGCGCGATGGGCCTGAGTATTCTACTCTTCTTCACGCTCATCGCGTTGGCCCATCAGCTTTTTCTGGCGGGCGGCATCGGCCTCATGCTGTCATTGGCCCACCTGTTGATGCGTTACCGAATCTTGCCTTCGACGAAGGGCACTTCAAAGACTTTGCTGTGCTGAATCGGGCCATGCCCGAAGAAGCCATCTTCGCCAAACAGTTCGCCGTGGTCGGACGTGATGGTGATGTATGTGTCCTGCGGGACCATGTCGAAGAGTTCCTCTATAACTCCGTCCAGATACTTGACCGCGCGAAGTTGACGCTCGCGCAGCAGGTCCAGCTTATCCTGGTCGAAAAACTTTTCCTCTTCACCGACCAATTTGCCGCCGACGACATGCTCATCCAGATGCTTGAAGACGCCGTGAACGCCGCTGATGCGCGGCCACGCTTCGGGCGGTTCGTCCGGCAGCGCGTAAGGATAGTGAGTCTCCCCTACGTTGAGCAGGTAGAATGAACGCTGGTCCTCTTTGAAGGTCATCTTGCTCAGCATCGCGCGCATGTCGTTGTGCTTCTCCATCAAATGGAAGGTGTCGAAGCCGTGATTGAGAATGGTCTTCGGATTCAGGACGGGGAGCGAGACCATCGCGTGCGTGCTATAGCCCAGACTCTCCTTG
>JAXDFO010000439.1:0-6973 GCA_034665545.1 Blastocatellia bacterium | reverse complement strand
CGACGATGTTGGCCTGCTGCTCGACGTTATAATCGTCCCAAACTTTGCCGGGCTTGTAATCGTAGGCGCGGTTACGATTGCCCTCCGTCAGAATCGCGTGGCCCTGTGCGAGCAGCGAATCAACCATGTACTCCCAGGCGATGAGGCTGTGATGGCCCTGCCAGACGTGCGTCAACTCGTGAATGAGAGTGTTGCGCGTGCCGGGCACATGCGCGCCGTCGCGGAAAACCTCCGGTCCAAAATAGATGGTGTAACTTCTCAGAGAGCGAATGGGGACGAGCGATGAGACGGAGGCCAGCGTGACCGGCACGCCGTTGTTGTTCGGCAGGTAATAACTGGCGAAATGAATCTTGTCGTAGGGCAATTGGTCCTGGAATACCTGGCGGGCCAACTCTATCTCCGCTTGATTAATCAGACGACTTGCCATCTCGCGCACCTCCTCCGGATGATAAGGTCTCCCGCCCGCTCGCTCTTTTGTTGGACCTGAAATTTTCGCTGGACGTTGACTTCAATATTTGCGGTTGACCTGCGCGGCTTCGCACAACAACTCGACGAGTTCCTCGCGCGTGAGGGCGATTTGGCCCGCGCCGTTGCTGGAAATTTTGGCGCGTTCCTGCGGCGCACGCGGCGCGCGCTCGCCCGTCGAACAGGTGAATTGCGTCTCGTGCAGGTAGCCGCAAGACTGGCAGCGCGCGTCCTGGTCCAAATATCCGGCGGCCTCGCGCACGTTGATTAATTTTTCGATTGAGTCCGCCGGAAGATTCTTCGAGCCGCCGAGCATGCGCGAGAGGATAGCTATCTTGGCAGTGTGCTCTAAGGTTTCGAGTCGGTCGAAGGCTTGCCAGAGGTTCGCGCCGTAAGCGACCGCGCCGTGGTTCGCCATCAGGAGGGCGTTGTGATGCTTGACGAGCGGTTGCATCGCCTCGGTCAATTCCGTGGTCGAAGGCGTGCCGTAATCCGCGAGCGGGACGCATCCCAAAGTCAGTATGACTTCGGAGAGGATGGGTTGGTCAATGGCGAGGCCAGCGACGGCGAAGGCCGTGCCGTGCGGCGGGTGCGCGTGGCAGACCGCCTTGACATCCGCGCGCTCGCGGTAAATCAGGAGGTGCATGGCAAGCTCGCTCGAAGCGCGCCGGTCGTTGAGCGGCTGGCCTTCCGCGTCCGTGACGGCGAGCGAGTCTTCCGTCATGCGTCCCTTGCAGGTCATGGTCGGCGTCGCCACGATGCGCCCGTCGTCCAGGCGGACGCTGACGTTGCCGTCCGAAGAGACGACATAGCTGCGCTCGTACATCAACTGGCCGACGCGCACGATCTCTCGCCGCGCTGTTTGCTCATCCATCAATTGATGGCCCTGAAGGGACCGTCACTCACAGGGCTGAAGCCGTTGAATTGATACTCGACATAGAGCGTGCTATCGGTCGGTTGTCCGTTCAAGTAGCTCGGTGAAAATTCTATACGGCGCGCAGCCTTGATAGCCTCTTCCGTCAGTCCGCCGCCCAACTCCTTGACGGGCACGATGTCCGAGATAGTGCCGTCGCTCTTCAGGGTGAGCCTCAATCCGACGACGCCTTTGATGCCTTCACGACGGGCCTGCGCGGTGTAGAGCGCGGGCGGCATGCGATTGACGCTTTGCGAAGAGTTGTAGTTATAGGCGTTGCTATAGCCGCGCTTAAATTCGCAATGGCGATGATGACGAAAGCCATCATCATCCGGGACTGCCCAGTAGACCGGCCTGTGCATGCGCGTCGCGCCGAACAGGCCGCCGAGCAGTACGCCGATGATGAGAGTTAACGTGAATGGCAATGCTCTCTTGAGCAGGTATGTGTACATGATGATTACTCCATTAATGTGTGCGCGAATCTCCGGCGTCGCGCGTTGCTCGTCCATGCGGGTCGCGTGCGAAGGCTTTCAGTTAAGGTTGAAGTTATATTCTACCTGGATGTACTGCGAGACGGGCCGACCGTCCTTGACGGCGGGCACGAACTTAATGTGGCGCACGGACTCGACGCATCGCTCCGTCAGCCCGTCGGGCAATCCCTTGACGACCGTGATGTTCGTCACCTCGCCTGTTGATGAAAGGACCGCTTTCAAGAGGGCCGTGCCTTCGACTTGATGCTCACGCGCGCTCGCAGTGTACTGCGGTTCAGCCATGGACAGTATCTTGGCTTTCTGCGTGACATCACGCGCAGAGAAGACCTGTGAGTAGTCAACCGGCTGGCTCACCGCTACTGCTGGCGGCGGCGGCGCGAGGGACAGTTCCAGATTACCGGCAGGGGCAGGCCCGGATTTAAAGAGACTCCCGACGGCGAGGCCGAGCAAGAGGGCCAGAACGAAGGGCAGCAATCTTTTGATGAAGCAAGACATCTCGTGGACTCCTTGTCGAACAGCTTTACAACTCGCGTTCCTCCCGTTGCGCTATCTCTTCGTAGGGGAGAATGCTGCGCGGGTTGGTGACGCATGTGATCTGTGGCCGGGCCAGGAAATATGATAATGATTCGAGTGAGATGGTTAAGTCAACTGTTTTGACCTTCACGCCGAGGCGCGCGTGCAAGCGGACGGGCGCGAAATTGAGAATGGCCTTGATGCCCGCCGACATCACTTGATTGAGAACGCGCTGGGCCACGCGCGCGGGCACGGCTATCACGGCGACATCAATCTGCTCTTCGCGCACGACGCGCGCTATTTTTTTGACATCGTGGACCAGTATGCCCTCTGTGCCGATGCGCCCTCCTATTTTCTGCTGGTCGTTGTCGAAGAGGGCGACGACCGTGAAGTTGGACTGCGTGAAGCCGTTGTAGTTGGCGAGCGCGGAGCCCAGGTTGCCCGCGCCGACGATGCCGACGCGATGCGCCGAATCCAGGCCCAGTATTTTCGTGATGTGCTGGCGCAGGTCTTCCACGAAGTAGCCGACGCCGCGCACGCCGAACTCGCCGAAGTAGGCGAGGTCTTTTCTAATCTGCGCCGAGTTGAGATTGAACTGGTCAGCGAGCGCCTGTGAAGAGATAGTCTTGATGCCCGCAGCCGCCAGCAGGTTCAGGCAACGCAGGTAGACGCTCAAGCGATTGGTGGTTAGCTCTGATATTTTCTCCGATTTCATCTTATATCCCGTTTCCAGGGAGAGCTTGCTGGTAAGTATAGCTCAAAAACAGTGACAAGCTAAGGGCCGAAGAATTGCGGATGGCGAATTTCAAATCGAACGCGCTTTTCCGCCCGCCTTCTTCTCTCTTGCAGAGACGCCGAAGAGAGCCTCGCACGTTGCCCAAAGCGCATCCATCAACTACAATTTGATTGAACACGAAGGCGCTCCCGAAATCTCTTCTTCGTCCAGTATTCTATTTCAACCAGACATGATCGCACATTTAAACGGCACGCTACTCGCCAAACAAGCCACGGCTTTGATTATAGATGTCGGCGGGGTCGGCTATGAAGTCACGATTCCGCTTTCCACTTTTTACGACCTCGAAGAGGCGGGCGCAAACGTCTCGCTGCGGATTTACACGCACGTCCGCGAAGACACTCTTCAACTTTTCGGATTCAAGACGGCGCGCGAGCGCGAACTCTTTCAAAGGCTCATCTCCGTCAGTGGCATTGGCCCGAAGCTCGGCATCACGATGCTTTCGGGGATGAGCGCGGACGAAATCATCGCTTCTATTCGGACCAATAATCTGGCCCGCCTGACTTCGATTCCGGGCATCGGCAAGAAGAGCGCGGAACGTCTCGTCATCGAACTGCGAGATAAAATAGCGGCCCTCTCATCGCCCGCGCTCGAAGAAGAGTTCGCCGCGAGCGGCGGCAAGAACTCGCCCGCTTCCGCAGACGCCATGCGCGACGACGCGCTCTCGGCGTTGGTCAATCTCGGCTATCAAAAACCGGCAGCCGAGAAAGCCCTCACCACGGCCATCAACGAAGGCGGAGATATTTCCGTCGAAGTCATCCTGCGCCGCAGCCTGCGCCAGCTTGCCAGGGGATGACGATGTCCGACGAACTCGAACCAGCTAACGCGCGCGACGCAACCGTGATGGATGAAGAAAGAGAGTTTGAGAAGTCCCTGCGCCCGACGGTGCTCGCCGAGTATATAGGCCAGCGTCGCGCGACCGGCAATCTCAACGTCTTCATCAGGGCCGCGCGCGGTCGTAAGGAAGCGCTCGACCACGTTCTTTTGACGGGGCCGCCCGGCCTCGGCAAGACGACCCTCGCCAATATCATCGCCAACGAGATGAGCGCGGAACTGCGTTCGACCGCCGGACCCGTGATAGAAAAAAGCGGAGACCTCGCGGCGATTTTGACCAACCTGCAAGAGGGCGACGTGCTCTTCATAGACGAGATACATCGTCTCAATCCGGCCATCGAGGAAGTGCTCTATCCGGCGATGGAGGATTATCAACTGGACCTGCTCATCGGACAGGGCACGGCGGCGCGTTCCATTAAATTGGACCTGCCAAAATTCACGCTCGTCGGCGCGACCACGCGGCAGGGACTCATCACGGCCCCCTTGCGCGGTCGCTTCGGCATAGTCTTTCACCTGGACTTTTACCCGCCGGAAGATTTGCAGATTATCGTTAAGCGTTCGGCCAGTATTCTGAAGGTGGCGATTGAAGAGGGCGGGTCCAGAGAGATTGCGCGTCGCTCGCGTGGCACGCCGCGCATCGCCAACCGCCTCTTGCGGCGCGTGCGCGACTACGCGGAGGTTGATTACGAAGGCCGCATCACGGAAGCAATCGCGGGCGATGCTTTGGACCGCATGGAAGTGGACACTTTCGGCCTCGACGAAGTTGACCGCAAACTGCTCTTGACGATTATCGAAAAGTTCAACGGCGGTCCTGTCGGCCTGGGCACTATCTCCGCTTCGATTAACGAAGAGAAGGATTCTATAGAAGAGATTATAGAACCCTACTTGATTCAGATAGGCTTTCTCAATCGCACTCCTCGCGGGCGCATGGTGACGCGCCTCGCCTACGAACACTTCGGCCTCAAGCCCCCCACGACCTCGCCCTTCAAGCCAGGATTGTTCGACACCGAATAAGCTAGAATGTAAAGCATGTTGAAGTTCAGACTGAAACACTACTGCTTGCTTTCCTTCCTGACGCTCGGCTTCATCATCATCCCGGCTGGTCCAATTTTCGGGCAGCCCAAAGAGCAGCCGCGTGAGGACAGGCCCGCGCAGGCCGTTCAACTTCTGGTTGAGACGGCGGACAGGGCGCGCGAGTTTGAAGACCTCCTTTATCGCGCGCGGATTCAATCGCTCGCGGCTGATACACTGTGGCCTTATGAGCCGGAGCGAGCGCGCGGGATTTTTCGTCGCGCATGGGAGGCGGCGGTCGCGTCTGACAAGGATGAGAGGGATGCTGACGAGGCCGAGTCGGGTCTTCCTTCGGACCCGAACGCGGCGCAGTTCATGGAGGCGCGTCGTGAAGTTCTCAAGCGCGTCTCGGCGCGTGATGCCGCGCTGGCCGAACTTTTTCTTAAAGAGCTCAAGACGGGGAAGGATGATGAGAGGGGCGCGGTCAACCAGCAATCGTCGTCGGGCCGCGCGCCGTGGCGTGAGTTGAGCGAGGGCGGAGCGCGCAGGCTCGCGCTCGCTGCGGACCTGCTCAACCAGGGCGCATCGGAAAAGGCTTTTCAACTCGCCGCGCCGGTCGTTAATGAGGGCGTCAGCGCGGGCCTCGTCCTCTTCATCATACAGATGCATGAGCAGGATGTTGCCGCCGCAGATGCGCTCTATCGCCTGCTGGTTGAGAGGTCCAGACATGATGCACGCGCGGATGCGAATGCGGTCCTGCTGCTTTCGGCTCCGCTTATCTCGCCGGACACTTTAGTGGTCCTGGATGAGAGAGGCTCTTTGCAATATCGCCCGGTCGTTCATCGCGCGGCGGCGAAGCGCACGCCAGTCGCTTTCTCGCAAGGCGCGCGAGATGCTTTCTACAACTTCGCGGCGTCTGTCCTGTTGCGCGCGAGGACGAACGCGCCGAACGATGCGGGTCGCAAGTCGGAAGCGGTCGCGCTCTATTTCGCCACGGGGCGGCTGCTTCCCTTCTTCGAGCGCGAGGCGGCGCAGTATGCGACGGAACTCAGAGCGCGACTGCAAGGGCTTGGCAACGAGTTGGACGCGACGCGACGTTCGCAACTCTCGAATCAGATGGAGGCGTTGAGCTTGCCGACGGAGCGACACGGCGACCCTCTAGGCTCCGAAACGGACCAACTCTCACGCGCGCACGATGCCGCGACGCGTGATGCTATCCTGCTCAAGATGGCGACGAAGGCTGCGCGACAAAGGTTGTGGGACCGCGCTCGCCGCGCCGCCGCCGAAATCGAAAACGTCAACCAGCGCGCCGAGGTGCAGACCTTCATCGTCGTCAGCCAGATAGCAGACATCACTCGCGCCTACACGGAAGACAAAGAGTCTGACCTTGAAGGTCTGGAGAGGTTCGTCAATAACGCGGACGTGCCCCACTTCGCCAAAGCGTGGGGATTGGCCCAGGCCGCGACAATCGCCGCGCGCCGGAAAAAGGATGCGCAGTCGGTGGTCCAACTGCTCAACGAAGCCGAGCATGAGGCCGCATTAATGGACCAGGGACGCGGAACACGCCAGCGCGTCGCCGCGTATGTGGTTGTGACAGAGGCAGCCGCGCAAGTGGCCCAGGCGCGAGCGTGGGAACTCCTCGCGGAGACGGTCGAGGCCATCAACGCGACGGAAGATTATAACGGCGACGAAGAGTCGCTTGAGTTAAGCACGCGCGAAGGTTCGACGGGCGAAGCGGCGACGGCGGCAGAAGTAACAGAGGGCGCGGAGCGTTTCAGTCTGGATGCGGGGATGTTCCGTTTGGACAAAATTTTTGCGACAATGGCGCAGTTGGATTTTGATAAAGCCTTGATGAATGCGCGCGCCTTGAAAGGCGAAGTCCCCCAAGCCTTCGCCTCGCTGGCGATTGCACGCGCGGGGATGGAACAAAACAGAAGCCAGGAGCCAGGAGCC
>JAXDFO010000438.1:0-11283 GCA_034665545.1 Blastocatellia bacterium | reverse complement strand
GGACCGAATAACGGCAGCATCTTCTTTAAGAATGGCAAAGTTGGAAGTGATGCAGTTGCGCAAGCAATGGCGCGCGCCCTTCTATTGGGCCGGGTTTGTTCTGCAAGGTGAATGGAAATAGCGATGCATGTGCGCTAGATGTCGGATCGCCACCATATCAACGGCAATGAGTAGGAGACTTTGCTGACAGGAGCCGATAATCTTGGACAGCGTACCCTCGCGGAGAAAAGAATCCAGCCTCACTCAGGAGAGCTTCGATGGCCTGCTAACCTGGCTTCATCAAGACCGCGAGCAGGCTGGAAGCATTTATGAGGAGATTCGCGTCAAGCTAATCAAGGGCTTTAACTCTCATGGTTGCTTGGTGGCTGAGGAGCTCGCTGATGAGACAATCAATCGCGTCACAAAAAGGCTGCCAGAAATTAGGGACACTTATGTCGGCGATCCGGCGCGCTATTTCTTTGGGGTGGCCTACAAAGTTTTCTTGGAATATCTGAGAAACGGGCCTACGCTTACAGAACTTCCGCCCGAAAACCTTCTCGTGAGCGAACAGCCCGATGATATAGAAGCCGTGTATGACTGCTTGGAGAGATGTTTGCAGCGCTTATCCCCGCAAAACCGTGAGCTAATCTTGCAGTTTTATCAAGGCGAGAAGCGAGTCAAGATAGAGCTACGGAAAGAGTTAGCCCAGCATCTGGGAACCAAGATTGCTAACTTGAGATTACAAGCTCACCGCGTCAGGGCAAGCCTGAAGAAATGTATCCAGACCTGTCTGGAACAGGAAACTGTCAACTGAAATGTCTTGGCATATTAAGTAATATAATATTGGAGACAAATATGATAATTCGGAAAGCTGCCGGGCAATAAAAAGGGTTGTGTAATGAAACAACATATAGAAGAAGATATATTGATTAAGAACTATTTGCTGGGAAATCTCCAACAGGAAGAGAAGCTACAGATTGAGGAGCGGCTATTCTTTGATGAGAAGTATTTTCAGACGCTGCAAGCCGTCGAGGACGACTTAATTGATGATTATATTTATGAGGAACTTTCTCCGAACGAGCGTAACAGGTTTGAAAACTATTTTCTGTCCACGCCTGAGCGACATGAATCATTAAGGGTTGCTAAAGCCCTCAAAATTTACATTTCCAAGAGCGCTGTGTCAGTCATGCCTCATGAGGCTGGCAAGCGCGCCCTGTTACAGAGACTTTCGTCGCTGCCATTCTTGCGCTCACGAAACCTATTGTGGAAGGCCCCATTAGTATTTACCACGCTGCTCTTGGTCCTTGGCGTCTTCTGGCTGCTGATGTGGGCCGTGCGCGCCCCGAAACGAAACAGCCCTGTGCAGGAAGCACAACAATCCCCACTGCCCGGCGAGAATAAGGATTCCTTGCAGGGAGGTGATGAGCAAAGAGCATTCGATACAAACTCAAACCCTGAGCCGCAGCCCAAACAGGAGCAGTATGCGGAGCAACAAAATCGGGAGTCATCTCGTCCAGCGCCGGAACACAAAGAGAGAAAAGACCAAAGACCTAAGGGGGCCAGTATTCAGAACTCTTCGCCAAACTCTCAGCCTCGACATCCAACCACGGCTGTTTACGCCTTCATGCTAATTCCTGGTGGGCCGACCAGAGGAAATGAGAATTTCAACGAGGTTAAGGTTCCTGTTAATGCTGCGATGATAAAGCTGCAATTGCCTCTGGTGGAGGATACTGATTATCGTAACTTCCAAGCCATACTCATCTCAGATGATGACAAAGTGATACGAAGATGGAGCGGCCTGAACTCTACCGACTCTAAAGCGGGAAAAGTTGTTTCTATAAGCGTGCAAGCCCATCTTTTAAGCCAACTAAAGTATCACATTAAACTCAGTGGACTTTCGCTGGATGATGATCCTAAAGAGATTCACACATACTATTTTCGAGTAGCCGAAAAGTAGAAGTTTCATCACCGTTAGATTCATTTCACAAATAGAAGAACAATGAACTGACGCTCAATGCGAGTGGAGAATCACTTATTGTCACGAACGCACATGTTAATCCACTAATTACCCGCCGGAATGGAATCAATGCAATTATATAAAACCTGTTGAAATCAGGTAAGCACTTAATTCCTTCAGGTAAGGACTTAATTTTTCATGCATAGATTGCCGAAATCAGAATAGTTGGAATTTGACGGTGAGGTATTTTTTTGGGTTTTGGCGGAAGTCGTAGATGAGTTTGACGCCTTCGGAGGAGAGTTGGTTGACGTTGGAGTAGAGTTGTTCGTCGGTGAGTAGTTTGCCGACGGTGCCTTCGCCGCGTTGGGCGGTGGCGACGACGTTGTCTATACGTTCGGCGGTGGTGTTGAAGCGGGCGATGGCGGTGCGGGCGTCGTTGTAGATGGCTTCGTCGGTGAGCAGTTTGCCGACCGTGCCGCGTCCCTGTTCGACGTTGGCGACGATGTTGTCTATGCGGTCAACGGAGCGGTTGAGACGGTCCACGCTCTGGTTGACTTTGTTGTAGAGGTCGTCGTTGGTGAGGAATTTGCCAGCCGTGCCGCGACCGGCGCGGAGGTCCGCCGCGATGCTGTTGAGTTGGGCGGAGATGCCACGGACGTTTTCGTAGACTTCCGGGTCGTTGACGAATCTTCCGGCTGTGCCCCGGCCAGATTGAATCTCGCGGATGAGTTCGTTGGTATCGCGCACGGCTGAGTTGAGGTTGTTGTAGAGAGCCTCGTCGTTGAAGAGCAGACCGGCTGTGCCGCGTCCCTGGTTGACATGGGTGATGAGTTCATTGGCCTGGTCGGAGATTTTGGAGAGTCGTCCGACCAGATCGTTGCCGGAGGTGGCGAGGTCGTTAAAGCTACTGCCGGAAGTTGATTCGAGCATCTGGCCTTCCTGGACGGGCAGGCCCGCGCCTGTGCCGGGCGTGATGTTTATCTGCATCTCGTTGCCGAGCAGTCCGGGCGAGGCGAGGACGGCTTTTGAATCTGTGCGGATGAGTTCTTTGGCGTCCAGGTCTTTAATCTTATTGTCTACGGAAAATCGGACTTCCACGCGCGGGGCGTTGGGCTGGCTCGGCGGCTGCAACAGTTTGATGTTGTCCACCTTGCCCACGCGCACTCCGGCGAGTCGCACCTCTGAGCCTTCGCGCAAGCCGGTCGCATCCGCGAACTGCGAGCGCAGATGAAGCTTGCGGGCGAACGGGTTGATGTCGCCTGAAGCGTTCAGGATGAGAAAGATGAGCACGGCGATGGAGACTAGGACGAGCAGGCCGACGCGCAGTTCGCTGAAGCCGATGGTCTTTTTTGCTGGAGGCATCTGTTTGGAAGGCAAAAGTAAAAAGGTCAAAGGCAAAAGTGATTGGAAGCCGCTTAATTTAAATTTGGCCTGAACTTTTGCCTTTTTACTTTTACCTTTTTCCTTTCTTAGTGTCCGCGTAGAAACTTGTGTATGTATGCGTCTTGAGACTTGCGTAAAGTCTCGTCAGTGCCGCTGAAGATGACGCGCCCCTCGCGCAACATCAGACATTTTGTGTTAATCAGGCAGAGACGTTCGCCCTCTTTCTCGAAGACGACTTCGCCCGCGTCGTTGACGACCGCATATTCGGAACAGAGATAGTCAAGATTGTTCATCTCGTGCGTGACGAAGATGGAAGAGACATCTTCGAGGTCGCGCAGTTTCATCGCCAGTTCGCAGATGGTGCGGGCCGTCGGCGGGTCAAGCCCGGCGGTCGGTTCGTCGAACATGACGATTTTCGGGTCGCCGACGAGCGCGCGCGCGATGCCGACCCTGCGACGCATGCCGCCGGAGAGTTCAATAGGCATCTTGTCAATCGCGTCTTCCATATTGACGAAGCGCAGCATGCGTCTCACTTCGGGTTCGACCTCTTCCTCCGGCACGCCCTGCTCGTGGAGTTTGAAGGCGACGTTATCATAGACGGAGAGCGAATCGAAGAGCGCGCCTTCCTGAAAAATCATCCCGATCTTTTTGCGCACGCGCATCATCTGCGGCTCGTCATAGTCCGTGATGTCTTCACCGTCAACGAGGACTTGTCCGCTATCCGGCTTGAGCAGTCCAAGGACCAACTTAATGGTCGTTGACTTGCCGCAGCCCGAACCGCCGAGGATAATCTTCGTCTCACCTTTCATCACTTTAAAGCTGAGGCCGTCCAGCACCTTGCGGTCGTCGAAGGCCAGATGCACGTCGCGGAATTCGATGGCGGGAATCGCGCGGTCGCGGTCGTCCACTTCATGAAAGGTAGACTCGGCGGCGTTCTCGCTCACGCCGTTTTCTAAATCGTCCGGCGGCGTCGTTGGCGGCTGTGGTATTTCGATGTCTGTTGAAGCCATAAATCTCTACTCGCAAAAATTTCAGGAACCCGTAGGCATCCCCAGAATATACTGGAGCGCGCGCGCAAGGAAGAAGTCAGCGACGATGACGACGATGCTCGCCGTCACAACGGAGCGCGTCGTCGAACGCCCGACGCCGACCGTCCCGCCTTCCGTGTTGAGACCTTTATAACATGCAATGGTCCCTATAATCAGCGCGAAGACGATGGGCTTGATGACGCCGCCGATAATATCATCGGTCGTGATGCCGTCTCTCACCGAAATGACGTAGGTGCTGGTCGCCATGCCGTACAGTGAAGAGGCGACGGCCCAGCCGCCGACGATGCCTATGACATCCGCAAGGACGGTCAGAAGCGGCAGCGTGACGAGCAGGGCCAGGATGCGCGGCGTGACCAGCTTGCGCACGGGGTCCGTGCCGAGCGCGCGCATGGCGTCTATCTGCTGCGAGACCATCATAGAGCCTAACTCCGCAGAGATGGCTGAACCGACTCGCCCTGTGACCATCAGGGCCGTCAGCACGGGGCCGAGTTCGCGGACCAGCGAGAGGGCTACGAGATAGCCCGTCTGGTCCTGCGCTCCGTAAAATTTGAGGGTCGGGAGAGTTTGCAGGGTCAGCACGCCGCCCGTGAAGAATCCCGTCAGGATAATAATCGTCAAAGAGCCGACGCCGATGGCGTCCATCTGTGCGATGGTTTCCGGGATGTAGTGTGGACGTTTGAAAAGACCGCGAGCGGCGCGTGCCGCCAGCAACGTCGTTTCCTGCAATTCGAGCACCGCGCGCGTGGCAATGTTCATTCGAGAGTCAGGGCAAACATCCCTTGCGCCGCTCAGGGTGCGCGCAAAAGTCCTGCTTGCATTATGGCGTTAACGTTATTAGAAACTATCAGGCTTAAGGACAGCACGTCTCGCTCTCTTTCCACTGACGCCGTATGAAACGGACGACCCTTTCGGGCCAGTCCTCAAAACAGATGCGCCGGAATCAAATGAGAGCGGCTTATGATGCTCAAATTATAGTTGATGCGTCAAGTTGTAAATTGATTTAAGCACCAAGGGGCGGCTCAAGCCAGAATAAAAGCCGGTCACTCTTGAGAGACGACCGGCTTGCGTTTGAGCATCCTGCGCTATCGAATTCAGAGGCGCGGCCTTCTCTGTAAAATGGCCCGACGCCTCGCTGCGCGTGGGCCCACTCCCTGTCTCAAAGCCCCGTCGGCTGGTCCAGTATTCTTATCCTGCTTCTCCAGATTGTTGAGGGCGTCGCGCCGCCGCTCCAAAGGAGCACGCAAGGGTCGCTGCAACTGCTGCTGCTCCCGGCCCGGATTGAACAGGCGACGCTCTTGCTGCCTGGCGCGCGCCCGCTCGCGTATGGAGCGCAGGGCCGTCAACTGCTCCGGCGTCAGGACGCGGCGCACGTTCCATTCCATGTGTGAGCGCAGGCGCAAGGCTTCTGCCTGCGCGGCGGAGAGTTCGCGCGCGCGTTCCTCTATCAAAGACTCGTTCGCGTTGTCGGAATAGATGGCGTCTTCGAGCGCGCGTTGGGCCTCGCGCACGCGTTGATTGACGAGGCGGCGTTCATCCTTCGTCTGCTCTCGAATGGTGGCGATGCGCCCGACCTGCTCCGGCGTCAGCTTGAGTTGGTCCGCGAGGTTCGCGTTCTGCTCGCCCGCCGTCGCTTCCTGCGCCGCATCGCCCGCGCCGTTGCTGTTACTTTGCGCGCGCGCCTGCGCGTTGGAAAGGAGGAGCAGCAACGCCGCCAGCAAGAGCGGAAAGAGCCTGCCCGTCATGTTCCCGTCAAAAACTTTTTTCATCATCCGGCCTCAAAATGAAATTATTATTCCCGGTCCTTTTATCATCCCCGGTCCTTTAATTCGAGTCGTTCTCCAGGAGGTCCGAGAGACGCGGCAACTTCTCTTCGTCCTTCGTCTCCTGCGGCAGCAGCACTTCGGCCAACTGCTGGCGTTCGCGCGCAGAGCTATGAGTAGAGCCGTGGCGCACGGTTGAAGCGTTTGCCAGGGCGGGCGAGACAATCGGCGCGCTCTTTCTAGCGGTCTGCCGCGTTGGACCATTTGTTGATGAAGAGGATGCTATTGCGACTTCCTGCTGACGCGATGACTGGTCCAATTTCTCCTCTTTGACAGCCGCGCTCTGCTGCTTCGCCTGAGCGACCATTTCATCCGCCTGTTGCTTCGTATAAATTTTATCCGAAGGCTTCTCTACAAAGACCGTCTGCGGCTCTGCGCGTTGGGAGAAATGTGTGAAGGCGATGACGGCGAGGGCGCAGAAAGTTAGAGCGGCGAAGCCTGTCGCGGCGCGCATCCATCCGGGCGAGAGCGTGAAGAATTCGCGTATCGCGGCGAGCGCGGAGCGTTGGCGCGTTGGGCCAACTTTCGTCGCGTCGAAGGCATGCGCGAGACTACTTTCGGTCGCGGGAGCGTTGACGATGCCGCCGAGCGCGCTCGTGCGCCACTCGCCTACGGACTCGCGCACGATGCCGAACTCGGCCAACTCCGTCCGGCAGGAAACGCAGCCGCGCATGTGCCGCTCGAAATCCGCGCTTTCCGCCGCGCTCGCTTCGTTGTAAAGATAAGAGATTAACTCTTCTGCGCGAGCGCAGGCGGGCGCGTCCTGTGCGGCTTCGGAAAGTTGTTGCTCGTGGTTCATCTTCAAGTTCATCTCAGGCGACCCCTGACGCCATGTTCTTCAAGCGCATCTGTAGTTGCTTGAGCGCGGTGTAGAGTCGGCTCTTGACCGTGCTGAGCGGCAATTCGAGCGCGGACGCAATCTCCTGGAACGTCAGTTCCTCAAACTCTTTCATCACGATGACCTGTCGCAATTCCGGCGGCAGGGCATTGACGGCGCGGCGCACGGCCAACGTTCGCTCCCGGCTCTCAGCCGTGCGCGCGGGCGAGAGGTGCGCGGGCGTGAAGTATGACGCGCCGTCCGGCTCTGCTTCATCATCGAGTGCGGTCTCGCCGCGCACTTTCGCGCGTCGCTGGCGAGTGATGCACTGGTTGACGGCGATGCGATGCAGCCACGAAGAGACCTTCGCTTCGCCGCGAAAACCGCGCAGGTTGCGGAAGGCCGCGAGGAAGGTCTCCTGCGTCGCGTCGCGCGCGTCCTCCTCGCGTCCGAGCATGCCGAATGAGAGCGCGAAAATACGTCGCTCCCAGCGTCTCACTATCTCGCCGAAAGCCTCCGCATCGCCCGCCTGCGCTCTTGCCACGATCTGCTCGTCGCTGCTGGCCGCCGCAGTTTCCATCCTCAACCTGAGCGCGGCCCGGCTTCACAAAAAAAGTCCGGCCCGCCTTCCGAAGTCAATCTCAACAAGCGCCTCTCATAAATGCTTCCGGCGCGCTCAACCATTTAGACGCTAAACATCATGCAAAGGTCTGTTAAATTATCGCACAGGCGCATCGCTTGAACGACTGCCGAAAAGCGAACGCGCTCTCCTTAACTAAACTCCAAACAAGCTGCGGCTTGCGAGTTTCCCCAAATATTTCAACAATTAAACGAGGGTGAAACTTTGATTGACAGGGCCAAACGCGGCTAGTACTATAAATAGCGGATGGTTGGCCCAGGATTGACCATCGCATGTGATTGACCGTCGTCCTGCCTTCATCAGACCAGTTTCGCATACAACAATCCGATTTTGATCTCTCAACCTTTAAAACATTCCTGATCGTGATGCTCGAACGCTTCGGGCGCGTGCGCCTGCTTTACATAGTGCTGCCCGTCTTGCTGCTGGTCGGACTCTTTCCGCTCGGCCTGGCGGGCGCGTGGCTCTCTTCGCGCAGCGCGACGGAATTGCGCTCGGTCGAAGGACGCTACCAGGCGCAGCTTGTGCAGGACAAGGCGCGGCAGATAGAGCTTTACGGGCAGCGTTACAGGGACGTGGTGACGGGCCTGGCGCGGGCCTTTGAACTGGCGGGCGGCGTCGTCTCCCTGAATCAGGACGGCTCGGATGCGCGCTTGCAAAAGACTTTGCAAGACGACCCGAACCTCATCGCGCTCGCCATCTGGCCCGTGCGCGGAGACTTGCATAGAGCCTTTCAACCGGATGTCATCAAGCGCGAAGAGGTGGACGAGCGCGTGAGCTACGTGCTGGCGCACATGAACGGGCGCGGTCTGGTCGTGAGCCGCCCGCAGATTATACGTTCGGGCCAGGAGATGGGCCTCACCATCGCCGCTCCCGTGATGGGCGGCGAGGGCGGTAACGAAGTCGTCGCGGCGGTCGTGGCGATTGTCTCTTTTCAGGAAGTCTTCCGGGCGGTCCAACAGCCCACCTCTCAAAGCGAGCGAGAGTTGCTGGACGCGGGCCTGCCGGTCGTCTTCGTGGTAGACGGCGACGGTCGCGCGGTGGCCCATCCGGACGAACGCATAGCCTATACCGAACGCTCCATGACGGACCTTAAAGTGGTCCAGGAATGGCAGGAGACGGGCACGCAGGTCCAGTCCGCACTGGCTCCCTTCTCGGTCGAGCGTGATGGCGGCAAGATTAACATGCTCGGCTCTTATGCCACCGCAGAGCTTGGCAGCAATTCAAGGCTCGGAGTTATCGCCATACAGGACGAGCGCGCGGCCCTCGCTTCGGTCGCTGACATGCGCAGGCAGACTCTCTACATCAGTCTCTTCGCGGCGACCTTCGCGCTTCTCATAGGTTTCTTCTTCGCCAAAAAACTGACGCAGCCCGTGCGCGAACTGGCGGCGGGCGCGCACCGCATCTCAAGCGGAGACTTCTCCCAGCGCATCAACGTGCGCAGCCGTACGGAACTCGGTGAACTGGGCCAATCCTTCAACCTCATGACCGACCAGCTTGAGCGTTTCATTGAAGACCTGCAACGCTCCGCGCGTGAGAACCGCGAACTCTTCATCGGGACGGTCAAGGCGCTCGCCGCCGCCATTGACGGCAAAGACCCTTACACGCGCGGCCATTCGGAACGCGTCGCGCGCTTCTCCGTCGCCATCGCTATGGGCCTTGAGATGTCCGATGAAGAGATTGAGAAGATTCGTATCAGCGCGTTGTTACATGACGTGGGCAAGATAGGCATTGACGATAATATTCTGAAGAAGCCAGCCGCGTTGACCGACGAAGAGTTTGAGATTATGAAGGGCCACCCGCAGAAGGGCTTCAAGATTATGTCGCAGATTCCGGCGATGAAGGAATTTCTGCCCGGCATGTACATGCATCACGAGATGGTCAACGGGCAGGGCTATCCGCAGGGACTCAAGGGCGACGAGATTCCCATGATGGCGCGCATAGTCTCTGTCGCGGATACGTTCGACGCGATGACGACGGACCGCCCTTACCAACTCGCCATGAAATTTGAAGACGCCGTCGAGCGCATCAAGAGCTTTGTCGGGACGCGCTATGATGAGCGGGTGGTAGGCGCGCTGGTCGCGGCCTGTGAGTCGGGCCAGGTCCGCCCCGGCTCCGTGCGCCTCAAGCGTCGCCCGCAGGACTCCAACGCCAAAGCCGCGAATCCTCCCGCGCCCGGAAACGGTTCGACGCCCACCGTCACGGCCAACGCCAGCTAAACATTTCAAATCAACAGGACGAGTCCTTTTTTGACTGGACCAGTAATGGGCCAAGTCACTAAAGGTTTTGCGAGCATGCTCTGGAACATAAAATGGGCCAGGGCCTGAATTATTGTGACAATTTTGACAATCTTAGATTGACATTTTGGGCCATCAACTTTACTCTACGGCATCTACAATTTCTTGCTTGCCCGTTATTGTAGCCAACCACTTCGAGCACAGGGTTTGATGTTCAATTTAATCCACAGGAATAATTGCGCACTTCCACTCGCCCTGTGAGCTTTATCAGGCATTCGCCCTTCAATAGTTTAACTGTCAGGTGGGCCCACATCGCGGTCGCGCCTTCTATCTATACGGCTGTTAATAGTAGCCCGTATGGCTGTCGCAAGAGCTTTAACGGAGACTCCCTACAATGATTACCAGAAAGAAAGCATCCCCGCCCAACCCAAATTTCAGATACATCTTTAGCTCACAGCGTCGCCCGTTCATGGCCCTCTGTTTGAGCTTGCTCTTTTTGCTTTCATGGCCCGCGCAGATGTTCGCGCAGCACTCCTCCAGGTCCGTCAATACCAGGAAGACCACACGGGCTGAGAAGGATGAGGCCCGTCTGAGGGCCAGGCGCGCAAACTCTTTCAAGCGTGCGCCGCAGCAGCAGCAGTTTAATGCCGCAGGTGAAAGAATCGGCACTCCTGTAGAGGGCGCGAGGGGCGTGCAGGAAAGCGTCGAGAAGATTATGGCGCGCCAGAGCGCGATGGGAAACCGGCCAGCAATTGCTAGAACGATGCCGGAACGCGAAGGCCCTGACCGCAGCAATCTTCCGCAGGCTCCGGGCGCACCGGCAGTTGCGAGTTGGCCCATCAGTCCAGAAGTCAAGGGGAACCCCGTCGTTAACAGCACGCCGGGAATCACCCCCGCCGCCCCGCAAACGACGGGCACGAGTTTCACTGGCGCGACGCTCGCGGACACGGGCGCGTTTCCGCCCGACACGATGGGCGCAGTGGGCCCAACGCAGTTCGTCGTTTTCGTCAACGGTCGCGTTCGCACTTTCAACAAGACGACGGGCACTGCCGACGGCGTCATTAACGCGGACTCGGATGTCTTCTTCGCGTCGGTCATGACGCCCACGTCGCCGCCGGGACTGAATTTCACGAGCGACCCGAACGTGCGCTTTGACCGCCTGTCGCAACGTTGGTTCCTGACTATCATTGACGTGCCGAGCAGTTCATCGGCCAGCATCGGTGACATTCCGAATCGCATACTTATCGCCGTCTCGGACGCGGCCAGCGCGGGCGTGCTGACTCCGGCCACGGTCTGGACTTACTACTTCGTCCAGCAAGACCTGGTCGGATTGGGCAGCAGTTCCGGCGAGTTCTTAGACTATCCATCGCTCGGCATAGACAACAACGCTCTCTACATCGGCGG
>JAXDFO010000437.1:0-4385 GCA_034665545.1 Blastocatellia bacterium | reverse complement strand
CGTAGCTGCGCACGAAACCGATTTGCAGGTAACGCACGACAGAGCCTATCTCAGAGATGCCCCGGCCCATCCCGTTGACGATGCCGTCTATCACGCCGACATCGAAAAGCTTCCAGAGCCCCTCGCGCGAGACAGCCTCAATCGGATTGATAATCGCCGCGTCGTAAATCTCATCAACGTAGTATTTCTTTTCGAGCACGCGCGGCATCTTCAAGAGCGGCCTCTTCGCAAACATGGCCCAACCGATGCCGATGCCCAATGCAGCGATTGCCAGAGAGATAAGCGTGAATAATCTTTCTTCGGAAATCTCTGCCGCCGTCGGCACGCGCTCCGCCGCAGGCTCATGCTGCGAGCCTTCGCCGACGGAATAAGGCGCAGCGCCGTCCGTGGGTTGCGGCTTGCGAGAAAGAAGTTCAACGTCGCCCGTCGCTTCGTGGCCTCCGCCGCCCGCGCCCGCTTGTTCAGTCACATGCGCGACGGCTGGCTCAAGAGTGTGCTCGAAATAGTTTTCGGGATGCCCGCCCGTGAGCGAACTGAGCGCGTAAGGGACTCCCAACAGCCCGCCCAACGTGGAGAGAATCGCCAGCACTATAAGCGGCACTGTCATCGTCCACGGAGACTCGTGCGGCACGAACGGGCCATGATGAGCATGCTCATCATGCGCGTCATCAACATCAAACTCATCATCCGTCTCGCCCGCGTCATGCGCGCGTTGAAGAGCATGCCCGTCATGCTCGTCATCCTGAACGCGCTCGCCAGCCTCGTGATGCGGGCGGTCTCCTGCGGAGTCCATGCGCGCGTCGTGCGGGGCTTCGTGCTCGTCGTAGGCGTGCGCGTGGGCCTCGTCAGCCTGCCCGCCAGCCTGCGCTTCCTTGAAACGTTCCTCGCCCCAGAAGGTCATCACCATCAGTCGCGTCATGTAGACGGCTGTGAGCAGAGCGGTCAACGCGCCGATGAACCAGAAACCTTTACCCCATCCCGGCGAAATGCCTGCGGCGGTCGTGCTCCAGGTCTTCCACAGTATCTCGTCTTTCGAGAAGAAGCCCGCGAAGGGAACTATGCCGCAGATGGCGAGCCAGCCCGTCACCATCGTCGCAAAAGTAATCGGCATGTACTTCTTCAAGCCGCCCATCCGCCGCATGTCCTGTTCATGATGCATGCCGTGTATGACGGAGCCTGAGCCTAGAAAGAGCAGGGCTTTGAAGAAGGCGTGCGTCATGACGTGAAAAATCGCCGCGACGAAAGCCCCGACGCCACACGCCAGCATCATGTATCCGAGTTGAGAGATGGTCGAATATGCCAGGACTTTTTTTATGTCGTTTTGGGCCAGCCCGATGGTCGCCGCGAAGATGGCCGTCAGTGCGCCGATGAAGGCGACGATGAACATCGCCGTCGGCGCGTGCGTGTAGATGGCGGAGCAGCGCACGATCATGTATACGCCAGCCGTGACCATCGTCGCCGCGTGAATCAGCGCGGAGACGGGAGTCGGGCCAGCCATCGCGTCCGGCAGCCAGACGAAGAGAGGTATCTGCGCGCTCTTGCCCGTCGCGCCGATGAATAAGAGGATTGCTATTGAAGTGATGCCGCCCGCGATGAGCGCGTGCCAGGTGAAGGGGTCAACGTTCATGCTGCCGATGATGTTGAGCGCGCTCGGCACTTCAACGCCGCCCACGGTCTTATCGAAAAAGCTTATCGTGCCCGTCGTGAAGAAGACGAGCATGATACCGAGCACGACGCCCCAGTCTCCGACGCGGTTGGCGATGAAAGCTTTCTTCGCAGCATCGCCTGCTTCTTTGCGGTCAGTGTAATAGCCTATCAAAAGATAAGAGCAGAGACCGACGCCCTCCCAACCAACGAACATCAAGAGAAAGTTGTCCGCCAGCACGAGCGTCAGCATCGAGAACATGAACAGGTTCAAGTATGCGAAGAAACGATAAAAGCCCTTGTCGCCGTGCATGTAGCCCGTGGCGAAGACGTGTATGAGAAGCCCTACGAAGGTGATGAAGCAGGCGTAGATGCCGCTCAGGCGGTCCATCGCCAGCCCGAAGTCCGCGCGAAATTTGCCGACCTGAATCCAGGTCCATAACTGGTCCAGCACAGCCCCGTTCGCCGGAGACTGAAGCGCGCCGAAGGGCAGCCCGCCGCCCATGTTGAAGGCCGCGATGAAGGCCACCACTGTCGAGATGCCGACCGCCGTACACGCGACGGTCCCGATGAAGGCTTCGCTGCGAAGCCTCCGACCGAGAAACCAGTTAATGACCGCGCCCACCAACGGCGCGAAAATAATATAGCGAAGCATGGCAGTCAAAATACGGAATCCGGGAGCCAGGAGTCAGAAGTCAGAAGAAAACGTGTGCTCGCTTTTCATGCTGGCTCCTGACTCCTGGCTTCTGGCTTTATAGTTTCAAAATGTTCGCGTCGTCAACGTCCAGCGATTCGCGGTTGCGGAAGATGGCGATGATGATGCCGAGTCCGACTGCGGCTTCGGCAGCCGCCACCGTCATCACGATAAAGACGAAGAGTTGGCCCGTCACATCGCGGAAGTAACTTGAGAAGGCGACGAACGTCAGGTTGACGGCGTTGAGCATCAACTCTATGCACATGAACATAGAGATGACGTTGCGCTTGATGATGACGCCGACCACGCCGATCGTGAACAGCACGGCGGACAGCGCCAGATACCATGACAAATGCGGAACCATATCGGAAACCCCTCAGTTAGTCGTCATTGCTCGCGCCGCGCTTCACGCGCTCACCGATTAAGTCTGCGGCCTGCGCGGTCGAGTTCGTCATAACTTCCGTCGCATCGCCCACCGCGCGCGGCGTAACCAGATGCCTCGGCAAGACCTGCGCGCCCGGAATGACGCGCGCCTCAGGCGAGAGCGGGGCCGCGCGCCGCGCTAGCGTCATCGCGCCGACAATCGCCATCAGCAGGAGGATGGAAGTAATCTCGAAGGGCATTAAATATTTGGTGAACAGCCCCGTGCCTATGGAACCCGTTAGCCCGACGTTCGAGCCGCCGGGGTCGCGCGGCGTGAAGGGCGAAGCCTCTACGTAGTAGATGATGAAGGCCGCTTCCGTGAAGAGAAAGGCGGCCATCACGATGGCTGTCGGGACCAGATAACGAAGGCGCAGACGCCTGCGCGCCTCCTCCTCCACGTTCAAGAGCATGATGACGAAGACGACCAGGACCATAATCGCGCCCGCGTAAACGATGACCTGCACGGCGGCGATGAAGGGCGCGGCCAGCATCACGTACAGCGATGCGAGCGCGATGAAGACGCCTATCAAAGAAATCGCGCTATAGAGCGGGTTTCGCTGCGCCACCATGGAGACGCCGCACCCGACGGCCAGTCCCGCGAAGAGTATGAATAGTAAGGCCAGCATGTCTGAACAAACAGTTAAGAGCTTATTGAAAAATTCAAAATTGGACCAGTCGCATTACTTCAAAAACTTGTTTCCCCAATCAACGATGCCGAAGAACTGAAGCGTCGCCGTCAAGATGATATTCAGGATGGCGACGGGCAGCAGAAACTTCCAGCCGAAGTTCATCAACTGGTCGAAGCGAAAGCGCGGCAGCGTGCCTCGCAACCAGATATAGAGGAACAGGAAAAAGACGACCTTGCCGAGAAAATAGACGGGACCGAGCCACGGCAGTTGGTCCACGAACGGCCCGTTCCACCCGCCCAGGAACAGCGTCGTCGCCAGCATCGAGACCGTGAACATGTTGATGTACTCGGCCATGAAGAAGAGCGCGAACTTCATCGCGCTGTATTCCGTATGAAAGCCCGCGACGAGTTCAGTCTCCGCCTCCGGCAAATCGAAGGGCACGCGGTTCGTTTCGGCGATGGCCGAAATCAGGTAGATGAGAAACCCCAACGGCTGGACCCAGAAAATATTCCAACCCGTGATGCCCAGATGCCCGCCCTGCTGCTCTACGATGCTGTAGATGTCGAGCGTGCCCGATTGCAGCACGACGCCGATGAGCGCGAGGCCCAGGCTTAGTTCATAAGAGATAAGCTGTGCGGAAGAACGCAGGCCGCCCATCAGGCTGTATTTATTATTAGAGGACCAGCCCGCCAGCGCGATGCCGTAGACGCCAACTGAAGTGATGCCGAGCACGTAGAGCAGGGCCACGTCGAAGCGCGTCACGACCATTTGAATTGGTCCAATAAAGGGCAGGTTAATCGTCGGCCCGAACGGGTACACGATGATCGTCATAATCGCGCAGACCGTGGCGATTATCGGCGCGAGGAAATAGACGAACCTGGTTGACTTGTCTGGGACGATGTCCTCTTTCAAGATAAACTTGAGCAGGTCCGCGAACGGCTGTAACATCCCGCCATAGCCCACTCGATTCGGTCCGAGCCGTCCCTGAATGAACC
>JAXDFO010000436.1:0-2566 GCA_034665545.1 Blastocatellia bacterium | reverse complement strand
GCGTTGTGATGATGCTTGTCTGGGGGATGTTTTGATGAGGGCGATGGCCTGGTCTATCGGCGAGTGCAGGCGCGGGTCAACTTCGATGGCGCGTCCTTCACCAGCGCGGACCAGCGAGCGGGGGATAAAGGCTAGGTCGGCGTTGCCGGTCGCGGCGTACTGCTTGACCTGCGAGACGTTCTGGCCGTAGATGACTTTCGGCTCGATGCTGGACCAGATATTCAGGGCGCGCAACGCTTCGACGCTGGCGAGGCCGTAGGGGGCGACATCCGGCTTGGCGATGGCGA
Source organism: Blastocatellia bacterium (assembly GCA_034665545.1). Classification (GTDB taxonomy): domain Bacteria; phylum Acidobacteriota; class Blastocatellia; order Pyrinomonadales; family Pyrinomonadaceae; genus DASYML01. Next base: position 2,279 of record JAXDFO010000436.1, on the reverse strand, counting down.
CGCGTTCGACATCGCGGCGCGCGACATCCTCAAGGCGCGTGAGCATCAAAGGGCTGTCCGGCGGTATCCATAAGACGAGCCGCCCGCGCGCGTAAAGAGCCTTTGTGCCCGGCGAGAGAAGCCCGTCCCGGTCAAGCGCGTCAACATGCGAGACATCCGCCGCCGCGAAGATGTCGAAGGGCGCGCCGTTCTCAATCTGCTTCGCCAGGTCGGCGGTCGCGCCGAAACTATAGATGACGCGAATGCCCGTCTCTTTCGTGAATTGCTGGCCCAATTCCGTGAAAGCATCCGACAGATTCGAGGCGGCGGCAACGTTAATCTCCGCCTGCTCCACCCCCTCACGAGACGGCCCACGCCCCGCGCAACAGATCATGAAAAGCAAGCTATTAAGAACAAGCAGTAAGTAAAAAAAACGAAGGATGAGAGAGCGACTATTCATGTTGAATAGCGTTTCTTTCATCCTTCCGCCTTCCTACTTGCTCTCAAATCCCTGCGCCGTCCATAAATTCGTCGGGGGTATAGTGGCCCACTTCGGAACTGCCGACGCGGTAGGTGTTGAGGACGCGAAGGGGCGGCGCGTATAGATGTAGTGTGACTAAATCTTTGCCGCTGACTTCCGGGTTGCCTAGTTGATGTATGTCAGGGATGTCGGCCCCGGTCACGCCGCCGTCGGTCCATTCGCGCGCGGTTTGATAGTAGAGCCTGCCCGCATCGTCGAGCGCGAACATAGTCTCCCACATGATGCCTTCGCAGACTCGCACGGTTCCGTAGGAGCCGTTGTGGTCGTGTATGGGCGTGCGCTGTCCAGGTCGCCAACAGAGGACCAGTAATTCTGCGTGCTCTGTGCGGAGGACCAGATGGCGCGCGTAGGTTCCGGGTTTGAAGGCGAGGTAGGGGCGCAGGTCTTCGCGCGTCAAACGAACCTCGCGCATCCAGGTGTTGAGGTCTTCGAGCGTCGGCGCTTCCGTGAGATGTTTGATGGTCTGCTTGAGCTCTTCGAGCGAAAAATCTTTCGGCTCATTTTCAAGATGAACGGTTGCGGAGTTTGATTGTGTGACGTTCGTTGACATCTCTTTGAAGCTCCTTAGAGGATAAGCCGGGTCGTCAACGTGTGACGCGCGCGAGACCCTTGCGGGCAGATGTTTTATAGTATGCGGACGGGCCGCGAGTCAAATGGCTTGCGTGGGAGGGCGCACCTTTTATTCTACGAAGACGAGTTCGCGTATCTTGCGGAATCGCTCGTCGCTCAGGCCGCGCACCATTATCAAGTGTTCGGCGCGACGGAATCTCCCATAACGAGCGCGGTGAGAGATGATGCGCGCGGCGAGACCCTTGCCGATGCCCGGCAGCCTTTCAAGCTCTTCAGCCGTCGCCGTGTTGAGGTTGATGCGCGGCCCGTCAGGCATCAACGCTTGAGCGGCGAGCGAGCTTTGAGGCCGCGAATCCCCAACATTTTGTGACAACCTGGCGCATGAGAGTGCGTGCAGGAGGCCACAACAGAGCAGGAGGGTCAAAAGAACCCGCCGCCCGCCGTCAGAGTCCTGTGTCATTAATGCAAACCTTTGCTGGCAGGAGGGTTGCCCATTATGCCGCGAACGTGTGCAAAATGCTAGAAGTCTAAAATTGTCAGGAACTTGTAACCACACAAGGCGGCTTTTCCACAGAGTTTTCCACAGACATCTGTGGAAAAGTTTGACGAAATTATGGCATCTCGCGCGAGTCGCGCAAGGGGTCTAGAAGCGGTCTCAGACAAGGCGACGAATCTTCCGCCGCACACGCGACCATGATTCCAGCCCCCACTCCCTGATTCTACCACGCACGGATTTCGCGCGTGACGGATTATTCCTCTTCGCTTCGAGACTCGCGGGCTTCGATTCATCCTCCGCAGGATTGATGGAAGACGCGCGCGTGGCTGCCGCGCGGTCGTCTCCGGTCATGACCGTGGGCTGTGAGGGAGCGACCGTGCGCAACGCATGCAAGAGAGGCAATCCGAGACAGACAATCAACAACAGGATGGCGACGAGCAGTTGCTTTTTGAATAGCTTCATTTCATCCTCATGTCAATCCAGAATGTGACGGTGAGAGAGAGACAGATTCGCTCTCATCATATCACCATGCTCTTTTAGCTTTGACCGGAAAAACATAAGTCAGGTCATCAACCTTGATCGGTTCGCCCAGGCGTTCGCTGAGGCGCGTGCGTAAGGGCAAACTGAAAGGCTTGATTTTAAAATTGTCCCAGGTCTCAGGGTTATTCGTGACTGCTCGATTGCGACTTCGGC
>JAXDFO010000435.1:0-10758 GCA_034665545.1 Blastocatellia bacterium | reverse complement strand
CGGATGCCTCTGACTTAACAATATCTTGTAGTCATTTTGAATTGTTGGGCAAAGCAAACTCTCACAGCGCTTATTTACGTCCCTGTTTCCAAAATGGATAAAGCCGAGATGAGAGAGTAGTCAGAATACTACGTCTCATTTGCGCCATTGCGTGTTTCAAGATTAAACTGTCTCTTGCGCTGTGCTTGCCCATTCAATCTACACGGCGCATGCTGACAGGCCATCAACAAAATCAGGGAGCGTCAAATCAATGAGCGAAAAAAGCGGTTCTGCGTCGGCAGCGACCGGAGCGGTTGACACTGAAACTCTCAGCGCCAACCTGGGCGAAGCAAGGCGCGTGCTGGCGAGCGAGGTCAAATTACGCAGCGCTGTCATCAAGCCTTTGGAAAACGCTTTGCGTGCGCTCAAAGACCCGCATCGCAACGCCGTCGCTTTGGCTGAAGCTGGGGCTGCCCTGGAGAATGCTCCGCCGGATTTAACCTTGCCCGCAGGCTATCGGAAAATCGTCAGTCAATTACGCGCGGTCGCGGATGAAAAGCTTTCCGAGTTGGAATTCGCTTTCGCCAGAGACTTGCGCGAAGCCTTCAAGGAGAAGGGGCTGAAATTGACAGGCTCGCCCGGCGAGTTGATTGCGGATTTGTTCGTCATCAAAGTTGACATGCGCCGGAAACAGGTCGAGATGGCTTTCTCGCGCCAGCCTGTGACGGAGAAAAAGATCAAATTGAATGTAGAGCAAGTCGTCAGCGCTTACGAACGCGCGCGGCGCGATATCTGCGAGCGCAAGGTTGACCCGGACGAGTTGCTGCGTGAGTTGTTTGAAGCCTACCAGCGCGTCCTCAAGTTGGCGGGCAAGCAGATGGGCACGCGCATGAGCATCGTTGATTGCTACCGCGAACTCGTGCTGGTGCGCCAGCCGCTCTCATTCCGTAAAGCTCCGTCGAAGCAAAGCTTTCGTGATTATCCCAAGACGCACTTCGCTTACGACATGCTGCAACTGCGCCGAAGGCAAAAGATGTCGCACGCAGATCACAGGCTTAATTTAGGCACGGCGACGATTGATGTGGGCAGCGACACGGCGCGGGCGATGTTCTTAGCCACAGGCGCGACCGAAGGCCAGTTCATCAAAGACCTCTACTTCACGACGGAGAAATAAGCATGACTTTGACGCAAGGGGAAGCTCAGCACATCGTTCGCAAGCTGGGCGAATCGGGCATTCCGCCTTCGCGCGGGTTGGAGGCTTACACGGTCGGCATTGATTCGCTCCTGGGAACGCTTCAAGACGAATACTTGCGCGGCTACTTGCCGGACGGCGGTTCGAGTTTCAAGCTGGTGGTCGGCGAATACGGTAGTGGCAAGTCTCACTTTCTTTATCGCTTGCGTGACCTGGCCTGGGAGCAAGGCTACGTCGTCAGCCGGACTGAACTGAGTCCGAAAGAGTGTCCTTATGATAATCAACTGAAAGTCTATCAGGCCGTGGTCAACAATCTCATCTATCACGACCCGACGGCTGAAAGCGCGGACACGCAGGGACTCGAAGCCTTTCTCGAAAATCATTTCTTTCACACGTTGGGAACGCTCGGCGTGGAGCATGTCAAGACGAGCGTCGGGCTTGATGTGCGCGTTAAGCTGTGGCTCGACACGATCCTCCATTTCAAAGTCGAAAGCCCTTCGTTTCGCCACGCCGTTTATTACTACCTGCAAGCGGTCGCGGAAGAGAACGAAGAACACAAACGCTTGCTCGGCGCGTGGCTGCGCGGCGAGAGCATCGCGCTCAAAGACGTGCGCGCTTTTTCAATCACGGAAAAACTTGATCGGTCCGTGGCCTTCAAGATGCTCCGTTCGCTGGCACAACTCGTTCACGAACTCGGCTACAGTGGTCTGGTCCTGCTCTTCGATGAAGGCGACCGCATGGTGAGCATCGGCTCGGCGCATACGGAAAAGATCGCTTGCGATAACTTGCGCGAAGTGATTGACCGTTGCGCGGGCGAAAGCCTGCCGTCGTCGCTTTTCGTCTATGCCGTCCCGCCTTACTTCGTCACCAACATCGCGCCGCAGTATGAGGCTTTGAGCCAGCGCATCAGCGCGAAAGTGAAGTTCTCGCGCCAGAATCCTTTCAGCGTGCAAATCAGCCTGGACCATCTCGATTATCCGGGCGAGGAGTTGCTGCGATTGATTGGAGCGAAGCTGGTTAGTGTTTACGAAACGGCTTATCAGATGAAGTTCGACCGCGACTTGCAGGCACGCAATATTGAGGGACTCGCGGCAAGCTGCGCGTCTCTGCTCTCGACCAGCCATCGCCGCCACTTCGTTAAGTCTCTGATTACCATGCTCACAGAACAGCGCGTCGCGGGCGAGCACATGTACGAAGAGAAGAACTTACAGGGTGTGCTGCGCGATGTTACAGAGCAATTGGGACGAACTGAGAGCGGAGAATATTGAGCAGACGGTAAACCGTAGGCGGTTGGCAGTTAAAGCAATCACTGAGTTCATATTTAAGATTTCAAATTCTCACTGCTCGCTACCTATTATTGAAGTTATGGTTGGGGCTATCGTTAATCATCCACTGTTTGGTCGCGGGCAGGTGTTGGAGTTACGCAACGCCGCGCGCTCGGCGGTAGTGCGCTTTGATAATGGCATTCGCACAGTTGTCGAGAGCAACATGCTTTCAACTTTGCAGCCCGCCGAGGGCGCGGCTTCGACCAATCATCGCGCTCACGCCAGTCAACTATCTGCGCCGCGTCGTGAAAGAGTTTTTACGCCTGAAGAAACAGTGCGGCTTGAAGCGCGACGCACGGTTGAGGCTTTGCGTTACGGCCTTGTTCCGTCCAGGCGCATACGCGAATTGAGCGTCGGTCTCGAAGAAGAACGCGCCAGCCTCCATCGAGCTTTCAGTGAAGTGAACGAAAGCGGCGGGGCCGTGCGCGTGATCTTAGGCGAATATGGCGCGGGCAAGAGCCACTTCTTCGAGTTGGCCGCGCAGGAAGCTTTAGCACAAAACTTCGTTGTGGCGACGACCAGCCTTGACCTGCGCGAAGTCCCGCCGAATCGCCCGCAACGCATCTATCACGCGCTGATGCGTGGCTTGCGTTATCCGCATTCAAACGAGACGGGGTTAACGCCTTTATTGGAATCTCTCATCGCGCAACCGAACTATTCGACTTTACAAGACACTTTGCGCGGGACGTTCTTCGCGTCCGCCTTGCACAACTATTCGCTGATGCGCGAGAAACCGGGCGAGGCGTTGGACCTCTTGCTCGATTGGATGTCCGGCGAGAAGGTCTTCATCAAATCCGTGCGCGACGCTGCGGCGATCAGGAGCAAAGAATTTCCGATTCCTTCGCTTTCGCAGATGACCACGGCGGCAGATCAATACTGCTACTTGCTCAATGGCTGGGGCTGGCTGGCGACGCAGGCGGGGCACGCGGGCCTAGCCGTCTTCATTGACGAGTCCGAACACTACAGCCTGCTCAACCAGCGCGGCCAGGAACGCGCCGACAATTTTTTCAAGGCGCTGATTTACACCGCTCTCGGCGCGCGCAGCCGCATCAACGAAAGCGACTTGCAACACCAGCATCGCGCGCACTCTTTTCGTTTGACCGAAAGCAGCCACCTGTTATTACTCTTCGCCGTCACGCCCTCCGCGAACACCTTCGATTACAGCCGTTGGTTGGGCGATGAGCAAGTGTTAGCCTTGAACAAATACTTGCCGCCCGCCGCGCTCGATGAATTGATGGTGCGGCTCTACGTCCTGCATAGGCAAGCTTATGCTTACAACAAGAGCGAACAGTTTCTCGATGTCGCACAAGGCTTACTTGAGTGCCTGGACAACAATCTCATCAACCTGCGCCAGGTGATTCGCCTCGCCGTCGAAATCTTCGACCTCTGCTACGCGCACAAGGACTACACGGCCACGCAAGCCGTCGCCGAACTTCGCGGCGCGCTGCTGAACTGAGAGGAGCAGTAGGAAGGGACAGGAAACAGGGGCAGGAGGCAGGGGCAGGCGGTAGTCGGCAGGCAAGACCGGATTGCTTTTCCTGCTTACTGCTCCTGCCTCCTGGTCCTGCTTCTTGATCTCTGTCTGTTGACTATTGCTCTTCGTCCAAGCCATCAGGCTCTTCAATTGGGAAAACGACGCGGTCGTAGACTTCTGTCAGTTGCAGAGTGCAATTAATGGAGACGAGGTGGAGACCATCTTCGAGCTTGTTCACTAAAGAGTAGTGCCATTCGCCGCCCGCCTGGCGGTGAAAGTGATCAACTTGAGGTTTCGTCTGGGAGACGAGGAGATAATCGCAAAGCTCCGGCAGCCAGGTCTGATACCGCGCCCACTTTTCGCCGCGATCAAAAGCTTCCGTGGTGGGTGATAAGACTTCGATGACGACCACCGGATTCAGGAGCACGTCACGGTATTGGTCGTGAAATTTAAGCTCCCCGCAAACGACCAGCAAGTCGGGATAGGAGAATAATCCTTTCATCGTCTGGCCGGGTTTGCGGATTGGCCCGCTACGAACCTTCATGTCTTTTGAGAACGCCTGGCAGTCTTTCCCCAGCAATTGTGTGCTTACGATCCGGCTCAAGTTCATGCATATGGCACCGTGCTCAGGACTCTCGCCCGCCATCGCGTAAATTTGCCCGTCTAGATATTCGTGCCGCTCATCAGCCTCTCGCTCCAGGGCAAGATATTCTTCAACGGAATAGCTGATATGTCTGCTTGGTAAGCTCATTTGCTTCGGACCTCCAGAGAAGTTAATTCAACGGGCAGTGCTCAGGCGAGATAATTATAGCGTGGCCGGATGAAGCATGACAGTGTTAAGTTTAATAAAATGGAGATGCTTCCGCACACATTTGACGCGCTGCTGGCTCGCTTCGGGCGTTTGACGGAGATTCAGGCTCGCGCGATAGAGCCTTTGCTGGCGGGGCGCAATTGTGTGTTGGCGTCAGCTACAGCCAGCGGCAAGACGGAGGCGGCTTTAGCTCCGATGCTGGAACGTTATCTCCGTCAGCGACTCAAAGAAAATTCAGGACGCGCGGCACAGCAAACGAGAGGAATGAGAGTGAGCGTTTTGTACATCGTGCCGACGCGGGCTTTGGCGCGCGACATGGCGCGGCGTTTGGAACAGCCGCTCTTGAAACTGGCGATCAGCATGGCCGTCAAAACCGGCGATGAACCCGCGCTCAAACCTTCGCGCCCGCCGGAGTTTCTCATCACGACTCCCGAATCTTTCGATTCGCTGCTGGCGAACAGGCCACGCCTGCTCTGTGACGTGCGCGCCGTCGTGTTGGACGAGTTGCATCTTTACGACAATACGCCGCGCGGCGATCAACTACGCATCCTGTTCAACCGTTTGCGGCGCATACGCGCTTTCGCTCGCTCACGCGGAGATGCCGCCAGCGATGAAGTGCAATTCTGCGCTTTGTCAGCGACGATGTACGATGCCGCCAGCCTCGCGTCGCGTTACTTTATGAATCCTGTATCAATACAGGCAGAGGGCGGGCGCGCGCTCGACGCTGAACTCTTGCCCTTGAGCGGCCCTGCATCGCTGCGCGATTTTTTAGCCACTCTCCGGCAGCGTGACTGCAAAAAGGTTCTGGCCTTTTGCCAGCGCCGCGCGGAGTGCGAAGAATGGGCTTACCTGTTGCGCGGCAGCCTGCCTTTCGGCGACGATGTTCTGGTTCACCATGCGAGCTTGAGCGGGCGCGTTCGTCACGCCGTGGAAGAGAAGTTTGCGCGCACCGGAGCGGCCTTGTGTTTCGCCACTGCGACGCTCGAACTCGGCATAGACATTGGCGACGTGGATTTGATTCTGCTCGTTGGCCCGCCAGACAACTTTAGTTCCTTCCTCCAACGGCTCGGACGCGGCAATCGTCGCACAGCGCGCACGGCTGTCGCTTGCTTTTATCGCACGCCAACAGAGCAGGCGCTCTTTCGAGTTTTCCTGCGCGCCGCGCGAAACTCAAGCGGCTTGAACGAAGCTCCTGCCAGCGCGTTACTGCGCTCTGACAGCGGCCTGATGTTTCGGCCTTCCGTCGTCGTCCAGCAACTCTGCTCTTACCTCAAACAAACACGCAACGGCGAGCTTGAGCCGGAACATGCCTGTCAACTCTTTACTTCACCGCAAGGCGAGCCGTTGCTGGACCAGCAGCAATACGCGCAGATTGTGGACCATTTGATTGACGCGGGTTTCTTCCTGCACGCGCGTGGGACGGCGTTGCGCCCCGGCCCGCAATGGCACAAACTTTATGAAGAACGCGCGCTGTATAGCAATCTGGCTGACAGCGGGCGCGAAAATGCTATCGTGATTGACGACATCACCGGGCGGCGCGTGGGCCATCTCGAATCAATCGCGCCGACGGGCACGACCTTTCTTTTGGGCGGGCAAGCGCGGCGCGTCGTGTGGACGCAGGGACGGCGTTTGCTGTCGCACGCCGAGAGAGACGATGCGGTAGCGGCTCGCGCTCCACGCTGGCGAACGCTCTGGCAAGGTTTATCGCCAGCCTTAACCCAAGCCTTAGCGCAAGAGCTTGGCATTCCGTGCGCCAGGTCTGCGGCTGAGTTGCCAATGATCGTCGAGCAAGGGAAAAGCGCGGGCGAACACGCGCCCGCTGATGCCGCCGAAGGCAGGACGTTGTTGTTTCACTGCGCGGGCGAGGTTTACGGTAAGCTGTTGGGCGAACTGCTGGAAATGAAACAAGGCGTGCGCGTCGTCGAATGCAACGAATTCTTGATCGAAGCGGTGGGTTGCCTGGCAGAGACGATGCTGCTCTTCACCGAAGAAGAAACGCTCGCACTGTTGGGCCGTCGTTGGCGACAATTCGAGAGAGCTTTCGCCTTAGGCCGATTTCAAACGCAGCTTCCGCCCGCCGTGCGACGCAAGAGCGTGATTACCGCTTTCAACCTGCCGGATTTTCAGCGTCGCTTCGCAGGCCGCAAGCTGGCGCAGCCCACAGTCGAAGAGTAGCATCCACGAGGTACATATCACGGTCTGGATTCTCAAGCAATATAGAAGACCTGGCCTGTGCTGATATAGGCATCTTCAGAAATCATTTTACCGGTGGTAGCGTGGAACATGGACAGGAAACAAAAGCAAATCTATGAGCTGTGCCCTTGCTGTTATCAGAGAGCAAAGCGCGCCGCATAAAATATTTTGCCAGACTACGCTTGAGATTTATCTGATTCTAACCTTGCGGGGTTGGCTTCTCTAGCCGCTTTGGTTAGATTTTATGGCTTCAGGAGCGAATCCGCGCGGCGCGAGGTTCCGAAGCACCTTGACACGGTAGGGGTCTGGGGTTCAAATCCCCACGCGCCTAACATTTTTATTTGGATTTCAAACTCATCCCTTCCACATCATAAATAATTTGGGAATCCGTGTTAACAGGCTCTCCCCTCATCGCGTCTTATATGTGCCGGTCTCTCCCCGATTCTCAGCACGCAATATTTAATAAGGACACACAGATGAAGATTTTTATGAGTCTTAAGATTAGCTCGATTGCGCTCGGCCTGCTCCTTTCATTTCTCCTGACGGCTTTCCCTGCGGGCGCACGGAGAGTACAGGGTGACGATTCGGTTATTGAATCGCAGAATATCCAGACTGTGCGCTTCGGCTCCGGTCGAAGGGCTTTAGGTATTCCGTTCGAGACCAGTAACAATCTTATTTTTTTGCAGGTCCGGGTGAACAAATCCGAGCCGCTCTGGTTCATTCTGGATACGGGCGCTTCCTATACCGTTATCAATCGGAGACGCGCGCAAGCCTTGGGCTTAAAACTCGGAAAGAATGAGAAAGAGTTCGAGGGGCAGCCTTATGCGAAGGGCGTTTCATTAACGATGCGCGGTGTGGGACTGCTCAATCAAAACGTGCTCACTTTGCCGACACCATTCCTGGAGCCAAGCGTTGGTCGCGCAGTTGATGGCGTGCTCGGATACGATGTCTTTCATAGTTTCGTGGTTGAGATAGACTACTCCAAACGCCTCATCAATCTCTATGAACCGGGGAGCTATCAATACAAGGGTTCGGGCGTTAGCCTGCCCGTTACGATTGAGGACCACACGCCCTTCGCCCACGCCATGATTATGTCCAATGATAATAATTCTGTTGAAGGCAAGTTTCTGATTGATACGGGAGCTAACAATGCTCTCAATATTTTTGGACGCTTTGATGAGGCTCATAGTATTTCAAAGTCTCTGCATAAAACGCTCCAAAGCACAGGGCTTGGCGTGAGCGGCGCGAAGAAGACGCGCATCGGACGCATAGAGAAAATCCAACTCGGTCGCCTGACGATTAACAAACCTGTCGTCAGTCTCGCGCAGTCATCGGAAAGCGATGCGGACGAGATAGGCGACGGCGAGATTGGCGCGGAACTTTTACGCAGATTCAAAATGATTGTTGACTACTCAAGAAGTCGAATCATCTTAGAGCCGAACGCGCAATTCAAAGAGCCATACGAAGCGAGTCTGAGCGGCGCGTCAATAACCGCCGAAGGCTCTGACTACAAGACATACAGGGTGCGAGGCGTCATAGATGATTCTCCGGCGACAGAGGCGGGGCTGCGCGCGGGAGATATCATCATAGCGATTAATAACAAACCCGCTTCCGACTTCACATTTGAGCAACTGCGCCGGATGCTCAGGCAAGACGGAACGCAATATGACTTGAGCATCAAGCGCGGCGAAGAGAAGCTTAAAGTCAAAATCAAGTTGAGAAGGCTCATCTAATCCATTCTTGAACTCACACACGAAGACGCACGAAGGAGGGCTATTTCTTCGTGCGTCTTTGTCTGTGCGCGTGGATAGCTTATCTCGTAGCAGTGACGTTGGCAGAGCCGGTTTGGACGACGCAGCAGCCGCCCGCGCCGTTTCCGGCGAGAAGCGACGAACGCATCGTCGAGAGTGTGCCCGGCGGCCCTCTTCAAAAAAGAGTTTCGGAAGAGAAGAGATTAGTATACTATCCGAGAAGCCGGGCAAGCATTACTTATTTGCTTTAGATTCATTCGTTTAAGCCTTCTGCACGGTTCATCACACCTCGCCGGGACAGCTTTATAATTCGTCAAATTTTTAAGCTCAGCAAGAGGAAATCCGGGCCTATCGCACATATATTACATTGTATGCATCAAGCCTCTGATAAGGATTGAAGATTCTTTCCGAGAGGCTAAGTGTGCGCAGCATAGCGCGTGGAAGTTGAGCGCGCCTGCCGCGAGTTCGCGGCGACAGGCGAGTTGAAATGAAAGCCCCTTATCCCGACACGACAAAACGACACCTGCTGACCGTCATGCTGGAAGACTACTTTCACGTGCGCGCCTTCAGCGGATTGATTCAACGCGGTCAGTGGTATCGCTTCGAGACCAGGTTTGAACAGAATACTTTGAAGACGCTGGACCTGCTCGACCGCTTCAACATCAAGGCCACTTTCTTCGTCCTCGGCTGGGTCGCGGACAAGCAGCCGGAGATTATCAGGGAAGTGGCGAAGCGCGGGCACGAGTTGGCGAGCCGTGGGCTGTACTACCGCAGCACGCGACAGATGACGCCCGCAGAGTTTCGTGAAGACCTCTCGCGCTCGCGCGACGCTCTCGAAACGGCGAGCGGCAAGAGGGTGCTCGGCTATCGCGCGGCGCGTTGCTGGCCCTCTCCCGATGACCTCTGGAAACTGGACGTACTGGCAGAGGAAGGCTACGCCTACGATTCCAGCCTCGCTCCGATTTCCAGAGCCTTCCGCTCCGAGTCTTGGCGTCGCTTCGCGCACCTGCATCATAGCGGCGATAAAAAAGTGTGGGAGCTTCCCATCTCGACCTACAGCCTTTGCGGGCGACAGGTCTTGATGGCTGGCGGCAACTATTTTCGACAGTTCCCGCACGCCCTGCTCAAGCAGGCGGTCGAACACTGGCACAAAAACTACGACGCGCCGCTCGTCATGTACACGCACATCTGGGAACTGGACCCTGAGCAACCGCAGATTAGCGGAGCCTCACCGCTCGCCAGATTTCGCCACTACAGGAACCTGGACAAGATGAGTTGGGTGCTTGAAGACTACTTCAAGAAGTACAGCTTCGTCGGCATCGCGGATTATCTGGGTCTCAGTCCGGCCCTGACGGCTCCTGCATCTTCAACTGACACGACGCGGCCCGTCATCGAGATTGATTCCAGAGTCGAACGACGAAGACCCGTCCTGCCCGCCCTCCAGGAAATTGGACCAGGCGATGCGCGCTCCGACGCGGAACGAATTCCCGTCACTATCGTCGTGCCCTGTTTCAACGAGGAACTCTCGCTGCCCTATCTCGCCAATACTTTGCAGAGCGTCGCGCAGGCTATGAGCGACGAATATGAGACGCACTTCATCTTCGTTGATGATTGCAGCCGCGATGATACCTTCAACGCGCTGCACAAAGTCTTCGGTTCCTGGTCCAATTGCACCTTTGTCAGGCACAAGCGTAACCTCGGCGTCGCCGCCGCCATCCTCAATGGGATTCGCCACGCCGAGACAGAGATAGTCTGCTCGATTGACTGCGATTGCACTTACGACCCGCACGAACTGCGCCACATGATTCCGCGTCTCACGGAAGATGTTGATATGGTGACGGCCTCTCCGTATCATCCGCAGGGGCGTGTGCGCAACGTGCCGGGCTGGCGGCTCTGTCTCTCGAAGGGCGCGTCTTTTCTTTACCGGCAGGTGCTCAAACAAAAACTCTTCACCTACACGAGTTGCTTTCGCGTCTATCGTCGAAGCGCGCTCGTCAATCTACGTCTCAGGGAAACGGGCTTTCTGGGGGTCG
>JAXDFO010000434.1:0-6773 GCA_034665545.1 Blastocatellia bacterium | reverse complement strand
AGAAGCCAGGAGCCAGAAGCCAGCAGGAAAACAGAAGCACGAAAGCGAAAGCTAAAAGTAGAAGCCGGGACATCCTTATTCTGGCTCCTGGCTCCTGGCTCCTGGCTCCTGTTTTTTATACTTCGCGCGCACGGTTGTCTTGATGTTGCCGCGAACGTGGAAGTCTCCTTCGAGTTCGACGCTGAGGGGGTCGCAGGCGCGGACGAAGTCTTCCAGTATGACGTTGATAACGTGCTCGTGGAAAATCTTCACTTCGCGGAACGAGTTGATGTAGAGCTTGAGGCTCTTGAGTTCGATGCAACGCTCGCCCGGCACATACTCAAGGCGCAGGGTCGCAAAATCCGGGAAGTCCGAGAAGGGACAGATGGCCGTGAATTCGGGCATCTCGAAGTTGATGCGAATCTCGCGCCCGACGAACTCGTAAGCGAACGTATTGAGCGGGTAAAGGTCCATCTCTTCGCGCGGGGTCGAGCGTATCTCCAACCCCTGCGCGTTGACGGGCGGCAAAGCGGTTTCGGCTATAGACATGAAAGCTGCTCCTCAATCGAAAAGATGATTTTACCCGACGCGCGGAGACGAAGGCAAAAGGCAAAAGTAAAAAGGCAAAAGTGAGGCGGCAGCCAGCTTTCATTAAAAAGCGGTTTCAGCCTTCCTTTTGCCTTTCGCCTTTTTACTTTTGCCTTTTAGTGTTTCATCGTCTTGTTGTCTTTTGAGTTCATCATCGTGCCGTTCATTTCGCGGGCCATGCGCAGGTGTTCCTGAACGGTCGGGAGCGTCTTGGCCGCGAAGGCTTTAGCATCCGCGTCCTTTGCGCCCGTGGACTCCTTCATGAATAACTTTTCCATGTTCTCATGGTCCTTGACGCCTGAGTTCTTGATGTACTCGCGGTCGAAGGCCGCGCCGCTCAGCCCCTGCATCTTGGTCATCATCGCCTGGTGCTTGGCATCCGGCCCGGTCGGCAGCGTGACGCCCTTCGTGCTGGCAAGCTGCATCAACTCGTCGTTGGCCTTCGTGTGGTCGTCAATCATGTGCTGCGCATACTGCTTGACGGCATCGCTCGAAGCGTGTTCCGTCGCCAGGCGGCCCATCGCCACTTCCGCCATGCCGCCCGCCGCCGCTTCCATCATAAACTTGCGGTCCATCGAACTGAGCGCGGTTCCACCTGCGCCCATGTTCTTATTAGCGTTCATATTCTGGCCCTGTCGCGCTTGCGAAAGCATTGCCACGAACATGAACATGCAGACCGCCGCGAGGGCGGTCAACGAAAACTTCCCTTTGCTCATCTCTCATCCTCCCTGATTTAACCGTTGACTGAAATTTGATTCTAGAATCTTCCCCTGAACGTGAGACAGGGGAAGCATGGGATGATGCTTCCCCTGTGTGCCAAAGATTTCGCGTGACCGTGCTTTTTTTACGCGCCCGCGCCGCTGGCTTTTTCAAGCGAGTGAATGCGATCGTGCGCCTGCTTAATCTCCGTGAACTGGCGGCGGACAATCGTCTCTATGTTCGACGGCAGGGTTGCGTTGAGCGCCTCTTCATAATTCTTGACGGCGGAATCTTCGCCGCGCTCGCACTCAGCGATGATGGCGTGCTCGTCCTCGCCCGTGACCGCCGACTTGATATTTATCCAGCCGCGATGAAAAGTGGCGGCGACGCTGCCCGTCTTCTCCGGGTCGCCGCCCAGACGCAAGACTTCGTTTTGCAACTCACCGGCAAACTGCGCGCGCTGCTGCGCGTAGGTGCCGAAGAGCGTTTTGAGTTCGCTGTTTTTGACTCCCTCGGCGGCGGTCTGAAAACCGTACTGGCCGTCCTTGCATGTCTCTATCAGGTTGTTGATGGTCGAGATGACCTCGTCGTAATCTGTAGCCATTGCTTATTTCTCCTTGATGAATTTAATTGACCCCTTGAAATGAGAACCGCTCGCGCGATTGAGTTTATCGGGAAACAGGCACGGGCGAAAACTGTTCAGGACGCGCCGGGCGCGCTCGTCGTCGTGTTGCGCCCGATGGCGAAAAATTTGACGAGGACCAGCCCGGCGATAAAGCCTCCGACGTGCGCCGCGTAGGCCACGCCGCCCTCCTGCGAACCGCCGCCGAGAATCCCCAGCCCGCTCACAAGCTGAAACGCGAACCACAGCCCGACCGCGACCCACGCCGGAACGGTCGTCAGTATATTGAAGACGAAAGCCCTCACGTTGCGTCTGGGAAAGAGCAGTATGTACGCGCCGAGCACGCCGGAAATCGCGCCCGACGCGCCGAGGCTTGGTATCAACAGCCCGCTCTCGTTGGTGGCGAAGGCGACGGTCGTGAAGACGTGCGCTAGCGAAGCTATCACGCCGCAGACTAAGTAAAAGATAAGATACCTCGCATGGCCCAGCGCGTTCTCTATGTTGTCTCCGAAAATCCAGAGGAACAGCATGTTGCCGAAGATGTGCGCGATGCCGCCATGCATGAACATGGAAGTCAGCAGCGTCAGGTAAACAGAGAAGGGCGTCGGCTGAAGACCCGGCACTTGGACGCGTTGGCCCGTCACGGGATGCTGCACGACTCGGTCGGGCGACACCTCATCATGTCCGGTCACGATCTCCTTCGGCACAGTGGAAAAGGCATAGGTGAATTTTTCATTCGAGCCTAAGCCCTGGAAGAAAACGAAGACCAGAACGTTGACGGCGATAAGCAGGTAATTAACGACGGGCGTAATCGTGCGATCCGAATTATCGTCACCTATCGGAAAGACCATATGCTTGTGATTCCTTCAACTGAAATGAGTCCCAACCGCTCTACGCGAGGCTCACCAACACCGTCTGAAAACAACTCCGGCATCTCAACTTATCAAGAACCAACATGCATCTACCGTTCCGTTGACAACCCCACCGCCAAAACAGAAAGCGCGCACCCCTTTCTACAAAGGATACGCGCCAACTTCATCCCCTTCACCAACACCAACTCAACCCCCGCCGAGACTCATTCCCGTACACCCCGCCCGAAAGCAAGTCGGAAGGAGGCAGTAGGAAGGATGAAAGAAAAACTATTCGACCTTGAATACTGGCCGACCACGGAACATCTAGCCCTGACCGGCGCAAACTCTTCGCTGACCGCCGCGAACATCTCCCTGACCAATGCAAACTGCCTTCTGACCAGCGTAAAATGCTCTCTGACCCGCGCAAACTGCTTTCTGACCAGTGCAAACTGCCTTCTGACCACTGCAAACTCTCCCCTGACCAGCGCAAATTGCTCCCTGACCGGCGCGAAATATCCCTTAACCGCCCTGAAATGGCCCCCGACCGGCTAAAAATGGTTGTTGACCGGCTTGAAGTGTGCAGAGTTTGCCCTGACGCTGATGCCGTCCCGTCCACACTTGCTCTCAGTCGCCCTGCGCGGCGGCTTCTATGAAGGCGGGTTCGCCTGCCTTGAGGTCGTATTGAATCTCCTGCGGCGTGCCGAAGACGGCGGCGCGCTTGTCGTCAAACTCGCCTTCCCAGCGCGCGACGACGACCGTTGCGAGGCAGTTGCCGATGACGTTGACGGAGGTCCGGCCCATGTCCATCAACTCGTCCACGCCGAAGATGACGGCGACGCCTATTGGACCAATATTCTCCGGCAGGAAAGTGTTGAGCGTCGCCAGCAGGATGACCAGAGAGGCGCGCGGCACGGCGGCCACGCCCTTCGATGTCACCATCAACGTCAACATCATGATGAGTTGGCGACCGAAGCCCATGTGCTGGCCCGTCGTCGCCTCCGCCGCCTGCGCGACGAAGACGGAAGCCATCGCTAAATAGAGCGTCGTTCCGTCCAGGTTGAAACTGTAACCCGTCGGTATGACGAAGCCGACGATGCGCGGCGGCACGCCCAATCGCTCCATCACTTCCATCGCCTTCGGCAACGCCGATTCGCTGCTCGTCGTGGCGAAGGCGATGGTCGCAGGCTCGCGCACGGCCCGTATGAACTGCTTGACGGGCACGCGCGCGAGCAGGGCGACCGCGCCGAAGATGAGGATGATGAAGATGAAGAGGGCCAGATATAAAGAGCCTATCAGTTTGCCCAGATTGATGAGCACGCCTGGGCCTTGCGTGCCGATGGTGTGGGCCATCGCCGCGCCGACGCCGAAGGGCGCGAACATCATCACGTAGCTCGTGAAGCGAAACATAATCTGCGAGAGACTATCCATCGCTCGCAGGATGGGCTTGCCCTTCTCGCCGATGGCGGAGAGGGCCATCGCAAAGAGCACCGCGAAGGCGACTATCTGCAACACGTCGCCGCGCACCATCGAATCAATGACGCTCGCGGGAAAGATGTGGACCAGAGTTTCGACGAGCGTCTTCGGATGATTCTGACCAATCGTCTTCGCCACCTCGGTGCTCGTGGCGACGAGCGCGACGCCGACGCCCGGCTTTATCCAGTTGACCACGCCGAGACCTATGAAGAGCGCGGCGGTCGTCACGATTTCAAAATAGAGCAGAGCCTTCGCGCCCATCCGCCCGACCTTCTTCAAGTCTCCGCCGCCCGCGATGCCGACCACTAGGGTCGAGAAGACGAGCGGCGCGATGATTGATTTGATGAGGTTGAGGAAGATGTCGCGCAGGAAGTAAACGGCGTTGCCCCAGTCGGGCCTCAGCCAACCGATGATGCCGCCGACCACCAGCCCGATCATAATCTGCGTCGTCAGGCTCGGCCTGTACCAGGGCCGCGCGCGCATCTCGCTCCTGGCCTCCGCCGCATCCTTCGCTTGCGTGCTATTTGCCATCCTTACCTTCCCCAGCGTAATTTGTCGCGTAAGACATCAAAGTAGTTTCTGTTCGTCGGCGTCACTATATCAAAGGTCGTCTCGCTCTTGCTGATGAGCACGCGGTCGCCAGTCTCAAGCGGCTGCCCGACCTGCCCATCCAGCGTCAACACGACCTCCTCCTCCGGCGTCTTCAGACGCAACTCTATCAGCGCATCGTCGGGCACAACTATCGGACGGTTCGAGAGCGTGAAGGGGCAGATGGGCGTCATCACAACGCCGTTCATAGAAGGATAAATAACCGGGCCACCCGCAGAGAGGTTGTAAGCGGTAGAGCCTGTGGGGGTCGAGACGATGAGGCCGTCCGCGCGAAAAGAGTTGACGAACTGGTTGTTCAAGTAGGCTTCGATTTCGATGATGCGCGCCAGAGCACTCTTGTTGATGACGACATCATTGAGCACGCGGTTATGCATCACTCGCTCTGCGCCGCGAAAGAGTTCGACCGCCAGCATCACCCTATGCTCAAGCCTGTAATCTCCCGCGAGGATGAATTCGAGCGCGGGAAACATCTCCTCCATCCGAAATTCCGCGAGATAGCCGAGGCTCCCGTAGTTGATGCCCAGCACGGGAACCTGGCGGTCGCCCACCAGTCGCGCCGCCGAGATCATGGTCCCGTCGCCGCCGAGCACGAGCAGCAAATCAACGCTCGCCGCCAACTGGTCCAATTCCACGACCTCGATGGCGCAGCCCGTCTGATGCTCTATGCGCTCGCGCTCTATGTCCGGCCCGCCGACGAGCCGGAGGCCGCGCTCGCTCAGCCACTGGACCAGATGGCAGAGAGTCTTCAATGCCTCCGCTTGATGCGGCTTGACGACGACACCGATGCGACGTATGGCTCGCTGCTCCATCAATCAACGTGGCTGCGCGAAACAGGATGGTGAATTTGATGCTTAACTTTTAAGAGACGCACGGGATGATACCCGCCCGCGCTTTGGAGTGTCAACGAAGAATAAAAAAGATTGCGCCGCTCTCAATCGCTTGAAAGCGGCGCAACCTGATTTCCCTTTTCAGACCACCGAAGTAATCGGATGGGGAAGCGGCAATTCCGCATGTACACACAGGAACTGCCTATTTGTATCCCGGAAATTTGCGTGGCGGTCTACGCTTTCCGGTCGGCACTTAATTTGTTTTCACAAACCGTTCGCATCTCTTTTGGAGAACACGGCGCCGTTTGGTTTTTGTTGTGGTGGCTTTTCCTCCACCGCCGGTTACGTCCCCGGCAACGAGGCTTCAATCAGGCTTGCGCCCATCGAAGCGGCTTACGCTTCCCTGTGGCTGTTCCTTTCCTCAGGGCGCTACCCGTTTTTATCCGGGCGCTCAAGAAAGCCTCGCGGCCTTCCCTGGCAAGCCTTTCGGCTTCAGCTTGGGGTGTCAATCGGGAATGACAGCCGCCTGCCTTTCCCCTCGAACCCTGCGTCACCGCAACGTTCGCCTTTCCCCTCGCTGGTCACGACGCCCGCAAGCGACGCGACTGAGGTTGTGGGTTATACGCTTCCCTTCAATGACTGTCAAGCAGAAAATACTTTAACTCTAGAGCCTCTCATCTTCCACAGCCTGTGGAAAAACTTGTGGAAAACTTTGATTAAAAACCCTCGCTCTCAAACGCCCGCGAAACGCTCAACTAATCGAAAGATTTTCCGTTGACATACAGCTAAAAGGCGAGCCTGTTCAACGCCACGAGCGTGAAAAAAAGTCTCGGATAGAGTCAAAAAAATTTCATCAAAGCCCCTTGACGAATAGCAATCTTTTCATGATTGACGAGAATGCAACCGGGAGCAAATTTAGAAACGTCTCGCGTTTCCGAATTTTTGGTTGAGCACGGGCAAAGCCGCGCGGCGGCGATGCGAGTTGTCCTTCAACTGCCGCGCGGCCCGCGCAGAATTGTTGTCGCCCTTAAGGGCGCGCACGCTCCACTCTCGCGCGAGACGTGAGAGTTCCGCGCCGTCGGATTGAGGGTCAACCAGCGTGAGCCAGAGCGGCGTTGGCAGCCA
>JAXDFO010000433.1:0-2679 GCA_034665545.1 Blastocatellia bacterium | reverse complement strand
TGAATGCGCGAGCGTGAGAGGACTTCGCGTTGGTAACGGCGATAATAGCTGAGCGCGTGAATGATGAGGAGGATGAGACAGTAAATCCCTATCGCCTGGCTGAAGTCGAAGATGGCGGAGCGCAAAGTGTTCAAGGCGGAGTAGGGCTTGACGCCCCAGTTAATCCGCATGAAAAGGGTGATGCTGTAAACTGTCATGAGGGCGAAGCTAAAGAGCGAACAGACGATGATGTGAAAGGGCAGGTTGCGCCGCCACGTCGCGCGCTCGAATGGAACGCGGCGCGCGAGATAAATCACGAAGGGAGTCGCGGCGGCCCACAGTATGCAGTAGGAAATCTGCTGGAAGAATGGGGCCTTCCACTGTTCCGGGTGGTCCATTAATTGGCGTATGAAATAGACCTGCCCGCAAAAGAAGAGCGCGATGAGACTCCACACACCAACGATCATGGCCGGTTCCACCCAGCGCTTATTCCACCACGGCTCGCCTTCGGATTCCGCATCCACATCTTCATACATATTCTTGCTCATGTCAGATTTACCGCGCGAGCACACGACCGAATTTTTGCCGGACTACTAACGCAGGACCGGCAGCGGGGGCTGGCTTCTTGTGGCGAAAAGCGTTCTCAGGCTCAAGAGTAAGGCCGTCGTACGGAAGCTTGAGAACCGTGTGATTAAGAGGCGCGGGGCCGTTTGTGACAATGATTATGTGATGAAGCGGCCTCAGCATGTGACGTGTAGGCTATTTCGTGGATGAGCCGCCAGGAGCCAGAGCCATGCCGCGCCATCCTTTCCATAGCCCCGCGTCGAATTAACAAAGATTTAATCTGCCGTTCACTTTTCTGTAACTCGCGGCGGTTTAAGATTGAGGGTTTTAAGGTCCAATAGCGTTTGCCTTTAACCGGGGCAGTGTGCTTTAACTTTAAATCCGAAACAGTCTTCCGGCTTCCGACTTGAACAACTATGCCGAGACCCATTCTGATCGTCGAAGATGACCCGGACATCGCGGAGAATTTGCGTTATAACCTGGCGCGCGATGGCTTGAAAACGCACGTCTCCTTGACGGGCGAAGAGGGACTCGCCGTCGCGCTAGACCCGCAGGGGCCGCCGTCGCTGGTAATTCTGGACCTCATGCTGCCGGGCATGAGCGGGACGGAATTGTGCAGGCGACTGCGCCGGGAGCCTGCCACCCGCCGCACGCCGATTATCATGCTGACCGCTAAGGCATCGGAAGCCGACCGCGTCGCCGGGCTTGATTTGGGCGCGGACGATTACATCATCAAGCCCTTCTCTGTGCGCGAAGTGATGGCGAGAGTGCGCGCAGTGCTCAGGCGAGTTGACGAGGGATCGGCGGCCAGTTATGAAGATGAACGCCTACAGATTGATTATGCCAACATGCACGTCACCTGCGACGGCGAGAGCGTTAAGCTGACGAGGAAAGAGTTCGGGTTGCTCTCGACGCTGGCGCGCGGCGCGGGCCGCGTGGCGACGCGACAGAGGCTTCTGGACGAGGTGTGGGGCCACCAGTATTACGGCGATCAGCGCACGCTGGATGTTCACATACGCCGCCTGCGTCATAAGTTGGGCCAATGCGCCGCTTGCATCGAAACGGTCGTCGGCGTCGGCTATCGCTTCACGGGCTGCGTGAAGAAGGATGAGAGTAAGCATTGATGGGCCCACTTTATTTTCGCCCTCTACTTTTTATCCTCCACGCTGATTCTCACCTCTTCATCATTACAGTGTATTTCCGGGACGTACATGGCCTGGCCCAACATCGGCAGGGCATGGAAGGAGCCGGGCGATTCCGCGCGCAAATCGTAACGAATCTCCCACACGCCCTGCGGCAGCTTGCTGATAAAGAGCGCGATCTTGCGGTCGCGCAACTCCTGGTAGACGTATGAGTCGCGCCCCGTGTAACGGTTGGCCTCCGCGCCTTCCGCCGCATAGCCGTGGTCCAATAAAGAAGATTGAGCGACGCCGTGATGAGCTTCGCCAGAACCGTTGCCGCCGAACTTGCGTTCGACCGCGCCCGACTTCAACTCCCTGGCCGAGAGCGGTTCGCCGCTTCGGATGCGGATTGATTCCAGGCCCGCCGGTTTCAAGTCTTCAAACAAAAGATATTCGTAATTATTTTTCGCCTCGATGGTGACGACCACCTCAACGCGGTCGCCGCTCTGGACCGCTTCGCCGTCGCGCAAGGGCAGCCGCTCGTAAGCGTAACCCTTGAGCAGCGTCTGGTGGCCCACCAGCTTGTAGTATTCGCGGCGCACGAAGATTTCGTTGCCCGCCGCCTTGATCGGTTCTTCGAGGCTGAAGAAGCTGGCCTGCGCGGCGAAATAGAGCGGGCTGTTTCCGCTCTTGCGCAGGATGCGAATTTCGTTCGCGCCGTCGCGTATATATTTGGGGTCAATGACGAACTGGCTCGGCGCGCTCAAGGCATCAACGGCGGTCAGTCGCTTGTTGACGATGGTGTTACCGTTGACGCTCAACTCGTATTCGAGTTCGGGCTTTAACTCGCCGCTCGCGCTTCGCAGGTAGTCGTTAAGCGCGAGCACGGTAATCGCGGTGTCGCGCGTGTTGGACCACTGCGCGCCGCGACGATTCTTGATAAGCCAGTTGGTGACAGGCTCTATCAACTTGTTCTGCGGGTCTATGGCGAGCAGCGCGCGCAGGGCGAAGGAGG
>JAXDFO010000432.1:0-10309 GCA_034665545.1 Blastocatellia bacterium | reverse complement strand
GGTCAGAGCGCGCGCGGTGTTGATGCCCAGGATAGCTATCTCTTCATCACTGTAGAACGGTTGCAGGTCGTCCGTGATGTAACGCTTGTACTTGTCGAGCGGTTGCAGGAAGCGCGCGAGCGGGTTGTGCATCGGCACATCATGATTGCCCGGCACGACTATCTGCGGTTGTGGGAGCGCATCCAGAAAGGCGCGCGCCTCCTTGAACTGGCTGCTCCGCGCGCGTTGCGTCAAATCGCCGGAGACCGCAACGAGGCTCGGCTCCATCTCCTTAATCGTCGCAATCAACGGCTCGATGATCTGCTCATCCACCCGCCCGAAATGCAAATCCGAAAGATGCACGATAGTTCGCATAAGAAACGCAAGTATGAAGGAGGAAGTATGAAGGCGGAAGGATGAAAGGAATGCTATTCAACCTTCATCATGCTTTCATCCTTCCGCCTTCATACTTCCTCCTTGCCGTTCGGCACCAGCACGCGGAGCGCGCCGGGGCGCACGCGGTAGTGGAGCGGCGTGTTCATCATAGTCACTTCGCCGTCCGTGGCGACGCGCAGGTGGCTGCGCTTTGTTTCCACCCAGACCTCTCTGGTGCAGAGCGCGTCTAAATCCTTTTCGTTGCGGAGTCCGCCGAAGAGCGCGCGCAAGGCGAAGCGCAAGAGGCCCAACCGGCCCGTGCGATGCGCGACCGTCAGGCTCAGGAGTCCGGCGTCGAGGCATGAACGCTCGCCCAGTCTCAAGCCCTCCATCTGATATTCGTTATTGCCTATGAAGATGAACGGGGTGCGCCGCCGAAACTCCTTCTCATCCGTGCTCAGCCGCACGTCCATGAAAGGATAACGGCGCAGGACGGCGAGCGTGGCCCAGAAAAAGGCGGGCCACTTGCCGCGCCCCAATCGCTCCTGCTGCATCTCGCGCTGGTGAACGATGCTCGGATAGAGGCCGAGGCTTGAGTTGTTCAAAAAGATTCGGCCATTGACTTCGCCGACATCAACGCGCGCCGCGTGATTGTCCAGACAGACTTTGACCGCGCCATCCAGGTCCAGCGGGATGCGCAGGTCTTTGGCGAAATGATTGAGCGTGCCGAGGGGCAGAACGCCAAGCGGCCTGTCCGTGCCGACGAGCGTCGAGGCGACCGCGTTGATAGTGCCGTCGCCCCCGCCCGCGATGACCGGAAGGCAATCTTCCTTAATAGCCCTGCGCGCATATTCCAGAAGTTCATCGCCGCTTCGCGCGAGCCATATACGGGCCTCTGCCCCGCGCTCCCGAAAAGCCTCTGCGAGAGAGACGCGAACGTTCTCCTTATCGCCCGTGCCCGAAGAGGCGTTGAGTATGATGGCCGGATGCGACCCGTTCAAGATTCATCATCTCCGCAAATGCGCAAAGGGCGAGCCTTCAAATGAAGCAGGCTCGCCCTGTTGCTGGTCCAGAAAAAAATACTCCAGCCCTCACCCTTTCCAAAACGCCAGGAGTGCGCGCAACGCTGGCCCGGAAAGGTTTAGGATTGGCCGCCCTGACCGCCGCCGCCGTATGGGCGATTCTCGCTCGTCGCGTATGACGATGATGAGCCGCCGCCGCTACCCGCGCTCGCGGCAGAAGTGTTGCTCGCGGTTCCGACGCCGCTATTGCCACCGCGTCCCTGCTGCTGCGGCTGTTGCTTGCTTGAGAGGTCCACGCCGAAGAGGTCTTTGACCTTACCGAAGAGCGCAGGCAGGACGACCGCCTGGGCCGTCTTCGAGAGCTCTTCTATAAAGCGGTCTCCGAGAGTGGACACTTCATCCTGCAAGCGGTCGTAAGCCTTCGTCCCCTTGAAGCGTTCTATCAAGCCTGGGCCTTCAGGCTCCTGCTCTTGCTCATCCTGTTGTGCTGCCGCGCCGCCGTAGTCCGCGCCCGTTGCAGCAAGTCTCTGCGGTTCGTCATACTCCGTCTCGACGCCTCCCCTGGCATAAGCCGAAGAGCCGTATGCGCCGCCCGTGATGGCCTGCGCCGCGTAAGAGCGCGGTGCTGCATAAGACGCGCTGCTTTCGGGGGACAACGTATCGTAGTCGTCGTCATCCTCATCGTAGCCGCCGCCCTTGAAGACTCCGGCGATGCTATAGCCGACGATAAGCCCCGCGCCCATCGCGCCGAGGCTCCAAGCCAGAGGACGCTTGCGAAACTGCTCGCGCCAGTCCAAAGTTTCGACCACTGTTTCCTTGACCGATTGATATTGATTAACCACTGTGTCCTTAATCTCCGCCACGGTTTGTGAGATAGATTCGCGCGCCTCTTCCATGCGCCGTTGAAGCTCCGCCTTGCTTAGCTCATCCGTGTCGCCTGTGTCGGCGGCGCGCGCCGTTCCATAAGTCACTTCGTCAGCCATTGTTTATCCTTTCTGAGTTCTTCCACGGTCCTGTTGGGCACGGCGTTGTGCTTCGCCAGACGATTCTTCATCACGACGACGATGATCGCGCCGATGACAAGATAAACCACGCCGGTAATGACGAACCCGAGCGCGTACTTCGCTGGCTGGCTCAAACTTGTATTGGCAAAGAGCGTGGAAACCCCAAACGCAATTGCGACGTTTAAGAGCGCAAAGCCGACTGCGGCGATGACGCCGCCGATTCCTATCAACACGCCGCCGCGAATGTAAGCGTCGGCATCCTCCTTCACTTCGACCTTCAGCAAACTGATCTTCGTGTCCAGTAGCTGCATGACATCATCGCCCAAACGCCCGAAGAGCGCGGGCAGACTCTCTATGTCCGCCTGCACGTCTGCGGTGCGAGCGGGCGCGACCCCCGCGCGTTTCTCCAAATCGGCCATCGCTCGTGCCTCCTTTCGATTAAGGGCAGAAGCAGGAGAGGTGAAAGATGAGAGACGAGCTATTCAACGGTTGAATAGCCGCCCTCTCATCCTTCCGCCTTCCGACTTCATCCTTAGGTTTTACCTGCGGCTGCCGCTGCGTATGAGGAGTCCGAGGACCAGTCCAGCCGCCGCCGAGATGAGCATCGCCTGGCCCGGATTCTGGCGCGCATAATCTTTGGCTTGGTTGGCGACCTCGTTCACGTCTATGTTCTGTATATCTTTAATCTTATCCACGACGGGAGCGACCCTGTCCGAGACGTAGTCTTTGGCCGTCGAGGCAGCACCGGCTATCTTCTGTCCATACTCCTGCGCCGTCGCCGCGATGCCTGTCGCTGCACCTGCGCCCTGGCCGCCGCCCGCACCTGCGCCCGCGCTGGTCGCAAGACTCTGGCCGCCGCCACCGCCGCCAGCATTACCGCCGCCAGTGCTTGAACCACCACCGCCGCCGCTACTGCTTGCGCGAGTGGTTCCCGCGTCCGTATCGCCTGTGCCCGCGCCACCCGTCGAGCGGTTGCCGCCTCCTGCCGTCGCGCCTCCCAGTCCTTCATTGGGTCCGCTTGTGGGTTTATTCTGTGACATTTCTTCTTCTCCTTAATAAGTTTAGATTCGTGCTTAACTTGATGAGCCTGCGAGAAGCATCTCGGTTTAAATGTGTCGCACCAGTCTCAACAGAGCAAACAATGTGCCGACGCGCCAGTAACACGCGACGGATGAACAAATATGCGTGTCCGCGCTCCATTGGGGCGCGTCGCACATGGCCTCGTCTTGTTGCGAAAAGGTACGTGAAAGAATAGCGCAAAGGTCGGGAACAGTACAGGGAAATATCAACGATGGGCCAAACCGAAAGCCGCTTGACAATCCTCTCCAAACTTGGTAAGTAAGTACTTACTTCGTTTAACCAGGGAAGCGGTAAAAATTATCTTGAGCAAACAACCCATCATCGAGAGCGCGGCGACGCCGCCTCTCATCCAGACTCCACCACCCACTGCGGCGGCCACGCACCGCATGGCGGGCGATGAGCGGCGACAGCAAATCCTGCGCGTCGCCATGAGCCTCTTTTCGCGCCACGGCTTTCGCGGCACGACCACCAAAGAGATAGCGCGCACCGTCGGCGTCTCCGAAGCGATGGTCTTTCGCCACTTCGCCAACAAGGAGGAGCTCTACCGCGCGATTCTGGACAACAAAGCCTGCGCGGGCGGCATGACCAACCCGCGCGAACTGCTCGCCCCGGCCATCGAACGCAAGGATGACCGCGCGGTCTTTGAAGAACTGGCGATGGCGATGATGTGCCATCACGAAAAGGATCTGGAATTCTTGCGCCTCCTGACGCACTCGGCCCTCGAAGGCCATCAACTCAGAGAGATGTTCTGGGACAGAAACGTGCGGCCCCTCTATGAATTTCTAGGCTCTTACATACGCGAGCGGCAGCGCGAGGGCGCGATGCGCGAAGTGGACGCGCGCATCGTCGTGCGCGCCTTCCTCGGCATGGTTATTCATCACTCTTTGAACAACACTTTATGGGACCAGCAGCGTCGCCTGCTCGACATCACGAACGAATGCGCGGCGCGCGAGTTCACGGAAATCCTACTGCGCGGCCTCGCCACGGATTCATCAACCAAGGCCCAACGCGAAACCCACAGGCGAGCCGGTTCATCAGCCGCCCGTCACGTCACGAAACATAGATTGACGAAAAAGAAATAGATTAAGAAGAAGTCAAGACACATGATCTCCCATCATCATATCAAGCAATTATCCTTCGCTCTACTGCTGGCAGTCACAAGCCTCTTTGCGCTCGCGTGCAGTCGTTCGAGCGCGAAAACGAACGCCAACGCCGCCGCCGCTTCACCGACGCCCATCGTCATCGTTGAAGTGACGACCACGCCCGCCGTCATGCGACAGATGCCACGCTTTCTGGAAGCCACGGGCAGCCTCGTGCCTGACGAGCAGACGGATGTTGCTCCGGCTGTCTCCGGCAAGGTCGTGGCGGTCGGCGTTGACCTCGGCAGCTACGTCGGGCGCGGCGCAGTGCTCGCGCGTCTTGACGACCGCGACGCGCGCATTCGTCTTGAACAGGCCCAATCGCAGGTCAACCAGTCGGAGGCCGCCGTGCGCCAGGCGGAGGCGCGCA
Source organism: Blastocatellia bacterium (assembly GCA_034665545.1). Classification (GTDB taxonomy): domain Bacteria; phylum Acidobacteriota; class Blastocatellia; order Pyrinomonadales; family Pyrinomonadaceae; genus DASYML01. The sequence goes on along the minus strand of JAXDFO010000432.1, from coordinate 5,340 downwards.
TCGGCATTAAGCCCGGACAGAATTTCGACCCGGCGCGCGTTCCCGAAGTCGGCTCCGCGCGCGTCGCGCTCGAACTCGCCGATAAGCAACTAAGGCGTTTCGAGCGGCTCATAGAATCCGGCGATGTCTCGCGCTCCGCTTACGACCAGCAGAAGGCGCAACGCGACCAGTTGCAGCAGCTACTGGATGTCGCCATCCAGCAGGCGCGTCAAAACTTCGCAGCCATCCAGACGGCGCGCGCGGCAGTCTCCGGCGCGCAGTCGCAGGTCGAGAAGGCGCGCAAGGACATCGCGGACGCTGTCGTCACCGCGCCGATTAGCGGCTACGTCGCGGAACGCCCCGTGGACCTCGGCGAATACGTCACCACTACGAGCAAGGTGGCGACCATCGTGCGGACCAATCCTTTGCGCATGCGCATAGACATTCCCGAACAGGCCATGACGGAGATACGCGTGGGCCAGAGCGTCTCCGTTAGCGTCTCCGGCTACGCCGACCGCAACTTCAACGGGCGTATCGCGCGCGTCTCGCCAAACGTCACCGCGACATCGCGCACGCTGACCGTCGAGGCCGAAGTCGAGAACGGCGACAATCTCTTAAAGCCGGGCCAGTTCGCCACCGTCCGCATCCAGCAACCGCAGAGCCAGCCCGCCATCCTCGTGCCCGCCCGCGCCGTCCGCACAGAGGGAGACGTGAGCCACGTCTTCGTCATCAAGAACGGTCGCGCAGAGCAGCGACTGGTCCAACTGGGCCAGGTGGAAGGCGACTTGATAGAGATTAAAAACGGCGTCGCCGCAGACGAACAGGTGGCGACTACCAACGTGGACCAATTAAGCGACGGCGCAACAGTGCGCCAGTAAATCCAAAATCGAGTTATGCAAAAGCTTGCTGAAATCTGTGTGCGCCGCCCGGTCTTTGCGACGATGTTGATATTGTCGCTGACGGTCGTCGGTATCTTCTCTTTCTTCTCGCTCGGCGTGGACCTCTTTCCGAAGATTGACCTGCCGACGATTACCGTGACGGTCGTCAATCCCGGCGCGTCGCCGCAGGAGATTGAGACGGAAGTGACAGACAAGGTCGAAGAGGCTGTCAATACTATCAGTGGCATTGACGAGCTCCGCTCGACCTCTGTCGAAGGAGTCTCGCAGGTCTTCATCACTTTCCTGCTCGACAAGAACGCGGACATCGCCGCGCAGGAAGTGCGCGATAAGGTCAACCTCATCTCAGGCGATTTGCCGGAGACGGCGGAGACGCCCATCGTGCAGAAGTTGGACACGGACGCCGCGCCCGTCCTGCGCATAGCCGTCTCCGCGCCCTCATCCTTGCGCGAAGTGACGGACATCGCAGACAAGCGCATCAAGAAAAATATAGAGAGCCTCAACGGCGTCGGCAAAGTTGAAATCGTCGGCGGGCGCGAGCGTGAGGTTCAGGTTTACGTGGACCCGGACAAGATGCGCGCCTTCAACGTGACGGTCGCGGAGATTGCCGCCGCCGTGCGCGCGCAGAACATGGAAGTGCCCGGCGGTCGCGTTGACGAAGGCACGCGCGAGTTGACGGTGCGCACGCTCGGACGCATCAATAACGTTTCCGAGTTCAACAACCTTATCGTCGCCAATCGCGGAGACTACTCCGTCAAACTGAGCGACGTGGGCTATGCGGAAGACGGCGCGGAGGAGCAACGCACGGAAGCGCGTCTGAACGGCCTACCCGCCGTCACGCTCGTCGTCTCGAAGCAGTCCGGGCAGAATACCGTTGCGGTCGCGGATGCGATTAAGGGTCGTCTGTTGGAGATCGTGCCGACGCTCCCCAAAGGATTCAAGGCAGAGGTCGTCGGCGACCAATCCATCTTCATCAAGGCTTCGCTCGAATCCATCGAGAAGCACCTGGTCGAAGGCGGCATCCTCGCGGCCATCGTCGTCTTCGTCTTTCTCTGGAATTTCCGTTCGACGATGATCGCGGCCATCGCCATCCCGACCTCCATCATCGCCACCTTCGGCCTCATGGCCGCGATGGGCTTCACGCTCAATCAGATAACGATGCTCGCGCTGACCTTGATGGTCGGCATCGTGATTGACGATGCGATAGTGGTCCTGGAAAACATCTACCGCTTTGTCGAAGAGAAGGGCGTGCCGCCGTTTCAAGCGGCGATTGAAGCGACGCGCGAGATCGGTCTCGCCGTCATGGCGACGACGCTATCGCTGCTCGCGGTCTTTCTGCCGGTGGGTTTCATGGGAGGCATCGTGGGCCGCTTCATGTCCTCCTTCGGTCTCACCTCATCATTCGCCATCGCGGTCTCTTTGATAGTCTCCTTCACGCTCACGCCGATGCTGGCCGCGCGTCTTATCAAGCGCAGGGACGACCCGCTCCCGGCAGGGACCGGCAGCGAGCCTTCCGAGAGCGGCGAGACGGTCGCCGTCGCCAGAGAGTCGCGCGTCGTCGCGGGCGAGCCTGAGAATGATAACGCTTACAAGAGCGTCTTTGATGAGACTGCCGCGAAGTCAGAACTCCATGAAGATGAGACGCACGATGTAGAGACGAAGCGACCTGAGAGCGCGGGCGCGCATGGCTCTAAGGAAGGACGTTTTTATCGTCCGATTGACCGGACCTATACGTGGATGCTGAATTGGTCCATGCATCATCGCTGGGCCGTCGTTCTCTTATGCGCGCTGGTCATCTTCAGCATCGTGCCGCTCTTCATGCTCGTCGGCAAAAACTTTCTGCCCGTTGACGACCAGTCGCAGTTCGAGGTCACTGTGCGAACGCCCGAAGGCAATACTCTCGCGGCCACTAGCGCGGTCGTCGAACGCATCGCCACGGACATACGCAAACTCGACGGCGTGACAGACACGCTCGTGACCATCGGCGGCGGCCAGCAACAGACCGTCAACCTAGCCTCCATCTACGTCCGCTTGAAACCGATTGAAGAGCGCAACAAGGACCAGAACACGCTCATGCTCGAATCGCGCGAACTGCTCAAGAATTACCCGCAGGAGTTGCGCACGAGCGTGCAGCAGGTGGCGGCCATCTCCGGCGGCGGCAATCGCAACTCAGATATTCAGTACGTCATCGGCGGGCCGGACCTGCAAAAGCTGACAGAGTATTCGCAAGCCCTGGTTGGAAAGATGAAGACGATTCCAGACGTGGTTGACGCGGACACTTCATTGGTCGTCGGCAAGCCTGAATTGCGAGTGGTGATTGACAGGGCGCGCGCGGCTGACCTCGGCGTTAAGGTCGGGGACATCGCGCAGGCGCTCAACACTCTGGTCGCGGGCCAGAAGGTTTCGACCTTCAACGTCGGGACGGACCAGTACAACGTGAGAGTGCGCGCCATCGGCCAGTTTCGCGCGAGCGAAGAGGGACTCAAGCGCATGATCGTCGCTTCGCCCAAGATAGGCTGGGTCACTCTCGACAACCTCGTGCGTATCGAAGAGGGAACAGGACCATCCGCGATTGACCGTCTCAACCGCCAGCGTCAGGTGACGCTGACGGCGAACGTCAAACCGGGCGGCTCGCAATCCGCCGTCATTAATAAGATGGCCGAGTTCGCCAAGGAGATACACGTTGACCCGAGCTATAAGACGGGTCTCGCCGGACGCTCGAAAGAGTTGGGGCGCGCGGGCTACTATTTCATGCTCGCCATCCTGCTCTCTTTCATCTTCATGTACATGGTGCTGGCCGCGCAGTTTGAATCCTTCATCCATCCGGTGACGATTTTGCTGACGCTCCCCTTAGCCATTCCGTTCGGTATCTTCTCGCTGCTGGTCACGCATCAGACCGTCAACATCTTTTCCGGCCTCGGCCTCCTCTTGCTCTTCGGCGTGGTCAAGAAGAATGCGATTCTACAAATTGACCACACGAACGAACTGCGCGCGCAAGGCATGGAACGACACGACGCGATTATACAGGCGAACAGAGACCGCCTGCGCCCTATCCTGATGACGACCATCGCGCTCGTCGCGGGCATGATGCCGCTGGTTCTCTCGACGGGACCGGGCGCGGGCACGAACCGTTCCATCGGCGTGCTCGTCGTCGGCGGTCAATCGCTCTGCCTGCTCTTAACGCTGCTGGCCGTGCCCGTCTTCTACTCGCTCTTCGACGACCTCGGCAGGAGCCGCGTCTGGGGACGCATCGGCGTGGGAATTACTGGACCATTCGCTTGGGCCAGGCGCAAGGCGGCGACGGCGACCGCTTCGTTTTTAAGTTTGATCGGACGTTCATAAACGCCGCATTGAAAAAGCTGACCCGTTATTAAAGTTATGATGACCCTCTGCTATAAATTTATCTCGCGCACGATGTTGATAGCCGCGCTCGCCTTCTCGCTCTTCGTCGCGCGGCCCGCCTTCGCGCAGACCGGCACGACTCCGAGCGCGCCACCCGCGCCCGCTCCCTCCGGCAACAATCCGCCTCAAGGAAGCACGAGCGCGCCTTCAACTTCAAGCGGCGTCCAGCAAGCTCCCTCCGGCAACCAGCCGCAGGGCCAGTCTCCCGCGCCCGGCTCGAACGCGCGCCCCGTCACGCCCGCAGGCCAGACGGAGCAGAGCGTCCAGCCGACGACGCAGGCGGACCAGCAGACTCGCGGAACGACGCCCGCGCCGCAGACGCAACCGCAAACGCCGCAGGGCGTCTCGCCCAATTCGATTCCGACGACCGATAGCCTGCAACCCGGACTCACGCCGCAAGACTCTCCCGCGACGCAGCAGGGCACGCAGGGACAGGGCATCGCGCCCGTGCAAAATCCCAGAACGCCCGGACGCGAGAGCGTGCCCACGGTCGCGCCGCAGGACCAATCGCTCAGAGTTCCCTCTATCGCGCAGGATTTTGCGGCCAACCCGACGGGGCCGCTTCCTGAGTTGAGCCGCGTCGGCGTGAATATGTTGGACCAACGCCCGCTCTCCTTGCGAGACGCCATCGCTATGGCCCTGGAAAATAATAAAGACCTTGAGGTGGCGCGCGATAACGTGAAGGTCGCAGAGTTTGACTTGCGCGGAGCGCGCGGCGCATACGACCCGCGCCTCAGTTCGCTCTCTTACTACGAGCGCAGCAAGACGCCTTCATCCAGCTTTCTGAGCGGCGCGGCTGGCGCAGTCTTGCAGGATGATTTCACGGGCACGGCGCGTATGGAAGGATTGACGCCGAAGTATGGCGGCGGTTATCGAGTGGACCTCTCGGCCATACGCCTGACGACCAACAACCAGTTCGCCGCGCTCAACCCGCAGTATCCGACCGCGCTCACCTTCAACTATACGCAGCCGCTCCTGCGCGGCCTGCGCTTCGATTCCACGCGCCGCCAGATTGAAGTGGCGAAGAAGAACCTCTCGCTGTCGGACGCGCAGTTTCGCCAGC
>JAXDFO010000431.1:0-3927 GCA_034665545.1 Blastocatellia bacterium | reverse complement strand
GGCGCATGATGTGCTGGCAGGCGCGTTCACGTTGCTGGCGGTGTATAGGGATTTTCCAGCCGGGACGATTCACGTCGCGGTGGTTGACCCCGGCGTCGGCTCCGCGCGTCGTCCGATTCTGTTGACGGCGGGCGGGCAGTTCTTTGTTGGACCAGATAACGGCCTCTTCGGTTACATCTACGAACGCGAGCCGGACGCCCGCGTCATTCATCTGACGAACGAAAAATATTTTCGCCAGCCCGTCAGCCACACCTTTCACGGGCGGGATATTTTCGCGCCGGTCGCGGGCGCTCTCTCTCTGGGCACAGGGCCAGACGAACTCGGTGATCAGGTTAAGGATTACGTAAGGCTCGCGCCGCTCGCTCCGTCAAGGTTGGCGAACGGAGAGATGTTGGCCGCCATCGTCCACATAGACCGCTTCGGCAACTGCGTGACGAACCTGACCCGCGCAGATTTGACGCGAGAGATGATAGCTGATGGCGCGCGCCTCAAGATTAACGGACAGACCGTGAATTCCTTCCGAGACTTTTTCGCGGAAGAGGCGGGCGGGCCGCAAACTCTCTTCGCCGTCTGGGGCAGCGCGGGCTTTCTGGAAATCGTCGCGTGGCGTGCCAGCGCGGCATCGGCCCTCAACGCCCGTCGCGGTCAATCAATCATGGTCCAAATTTCAAAATCCGGGTTTGAGGTTTAAGCCTTCGAGTTTCCGGGCCAGAAATGAAAGTCAGCAGTTTGACTTTAAACTTTAATCCGAGACCTCAGACCTATCCTTCGCTTGTCTCTTATCACCGTCTTTGCTATCTTCGCAGTATCACAATTTAAAGGATGCTAAATCATGGATAGTGCGAAAGACGCTGCTGCCGCCGCTCCTGCTTCTGCCGCCGGTTTGAGAGGCGTGGTCGCTGCCAGTACTTCTATCGGTAATGTGTATGGTGAAGAGGGCAGGCTCATCTACCAGGGCATAGACATCCATGACCTGGCGAACAATTCCACCTTTGAAGAGGTCGTTTTTCTGCTCTGGAACGGTCGCTTGCCGAAGCGCGAGGAATTGGACCATTTAAAGAGTTCGCTCTCCACCAACTACGAACTGCCGCCGGATGTCATGGAGCTTCTCAGGCGCATTCCGAAGGATGCGGAGCCGATGGACTTGCTCAGGACAGCCGTCTCCGCGCTCGCTTTTTATGACGATGACGCGCATCAGACTTCGCGCGAGGCGAGCGTCAGGACGGCGACTCGTTTGACGGCGCAGTTGCCCGCAATCGTCGCGGCGGGCGAGCGGCTGCGCAAAGGGCAGGAGCCGGTCAAGCCGAAACCCGAACTCAACATCGCCACCAATTTCCTTTACATGCTCAAGGGCGAGATGCCTTCCGAGCACGACGCGCACATCATGGATGTCGCGCTGATTCTGCAAGCGGACCATGAATTGAACGCTTCGACCTTTACCGCGCGCGTCGTCGCGGGCACGCTCGCTGACATGTATGCGAGCGTCACGGCGGCCATCGGCGCGCTTTCCGGTCCACTGCACGGCGGCGCGAACACAGCCGTCATGCGAATGCTGCTTGAGATAGGCGAACTGGACAACATAGAGACGTTTCTCAAGGGCGCGTTCGCGGAGAAGCGAAAGATTATGGGCATCGGCCACGCCGTCTATAAAACCGAAGACCCGCGCGCGACACATTTCCGGCAGTTCTCGAAAGAGATGGGCGAGCGTAGCGGCCAGACCAAGTGGTACGAGATGTCCATGCGCATCGAAGAGATTATGAAACGGGAGAAGGGACTCAACCCGAACGTGGATTTCTTCTCGGCCTCGACCTTCTACCTGATGGGAATTCCGCTGGACCTGTATACGCCTATCTTCGCCGTCAGCCGCATTAGCGGTTGGACCGGCCACATCCTTGAGCAGTACGCCAACAATAAACTGATACGCCCGCGCGCCGAATACATTGGCCCACAGAACGTGCCGTACGTGCCGGTTGACGAAAGATAAACGGGCATCACTTTAGAGACACAAAGGACGCACAGAGAAATTAAACTCTCCGTGCGTCCTCTGTGTTTTCTGTGCCTGCGGTGGCGAACTCTCGCTCCCTGAGACTCTGCCACCCGGAACAGATTCCTACTTCACCACAGCCTGTTTCTCATCCTTCTTAACCGGATAATAACCCTTGCGCGCGCTGACGATGAGCTTGCGGTCCTTGCCTTTCTCATCGCGCGCTTTGACGCGGACATCCAGGTGATGAAGGCGAGCGTCCGGCTGGTCCTGTTCCGCGAGGGTGAAGCCGAGGCTATAACGCGACGTGAGGTTGCCGATGATTTTGTTCAACCCCCTGGCGTAATCGTCCGGGCGATGGACGCGCACGACTTCGCCGCCCGTCTGGTTGGAGAAGCGTTGCGCGCTGCCGGAGATGCTCATGCCGACCCAGTTGGTGATAGGCTTGGCGAGCGGGAGCAGCAGTTTATAAGTGGTCTTCATCTCGACCATCACCGCGTTGAAGGTCACGTTCGAGCGAATGAGCATCTCCTCAAGCGCGTCGCGCTGCTCGAAGAAGATGGGAGTCAGCCCGTCCGAGACCCAGACCAGCGCGACGCGCGAGTTGGGCTTCTCGTTCATCGCCAAATCCGTCACTTCCGAGGTCGCGCCGAAAAGGTCCAGGTCGTTATCTATTTCGATGACCTTTTCCTTGCTCTTGTTTTCGCGCTTCGTGATGACCGTGCCATCCTTCTTGACGATGCGGGTCACGACCGACCCGTTCTTGCCTTCGTAACGTGTGCTGCTCGCCACGTCCTCTTCTTTAATCTCCGGCCTGGGCGGCGCGCCCGTGCTGTCTTTGCTCTTATCTTTATCTTTATCTTTCGCGCCCGTGCTGACGTTGACCGACACCGTCGTCTCTTTCTTCGCGGCGTTGATGGAGGCTTCAGTCTCCTTTTCTCTGGCTTCCTGTTGCCGCTTCTCCCTCTCCAACATTTCGGGGATGGAGTTGAGAGCGGTCGTAACTTTGGCGCGGTCGTTGGTGAAGCGCGTGAGCCAGAGCGGCTTGTCGCTGCCGTCGTGTTCGCAGAGAGCGATTAAGCCGACTTCATCTTCCGCAGGCAACTTCGCCAACTCCGCGCTCATGGCTTTGAGGATGTCTGCGCGTTTGAGAAATCTTCCCGCGCCGTCGTCTCTGAGGTCCAGGACGATGACCAGCGCGAGCGGCTTGCGCGCCTCGCCTTCGCGCGTGAAATAGGAGAGCGTGCGCGGCTGGCCTTCATCGTAGACCTCGAAGTTGTCCGCCTTGAGGCCGCTCACGGGCAGCCCCGTCCTTTTGTCTTTGACGAGCGCGTCCATAAAGACGACTCGCGTATTGATGCGCAGGGTATCGGCTACGGATTCCTGCGCGTTGGCCCGGAACGCGCCGCACAAGAGCAGTGCCAGCGCACATGTCAGGATAGAAAGTTTGGCTTTCATGATTATCCCCCGCCTCTCGAAATAAATTTGGTGGTGAGTTTCGTTTAAGAATTAATTGGCCCAATAATGCTGGCCGTCTATGAAAGGTTTACTCAGGCTCGTTGCTCTCGGCTCCGTCTCTCAATTCCCGGCCAATCTTGTCCGGCTCTTTAATCCACTTGACGAGCGTTTGCGGCGAGACCTCCGCTTGCAGCACGGTCGCGTCACGCTTCTCGATGGTCACGACCATGACTTTAAAGTTATCGCCTGCCTCTCGCAGGTACACGTAAGTCTGTTCGCCGTCCTGCCGGTTGCGAGTCTGGACCAGAGGCTGCCACGCCGGGGTGAGCAGGCGACGAACCGCCATGGCGAACTGCGTGTCCGCGCCCGGCGCAGAGAAATCCTGGTCCTCGAATGTCGCCAGCTTGAAATCCCTGACGCCGCGCGGTCGCACGACCTTGACGGCCAGATTAGCGATGAAGGGCGTGCCCTTATGCTTGACGTGA
>JAXDFO010000430.1:0-8673 GCA_034665545.1 Blastocatellia bacterium | reverse complement strand
CCTTGATGACGAAAGGTCGGCTCTGCGAGTGGAGAATTTTTTTGGCTTCACCTCCAAGGCTGCGAGTCGAATTTGCGGCGATAGTCCTCGCCCTCGATCTGGACGGTCTTGCACATCTCGTAGAGACGCGAGCGCAGGCGCACGCCGATGCGGTCTTCCAGTGTCTCGTCGGATTCCTTGCGCCGCCCGTCTAAATAGTTGGTGGTGAAGATGGTCAGTTTCTTATTGTTGTAGCGCGTGTTGATGATCTGCATCATCGTGTCTCTCACCCAGTCCGTAGGCTTGGACGCGCCGAGTTCGTCCAGAACCAGCACTTCCGCGTCGAAGACAGGCGCGAGCACCTTCAACTCAGAAGTCTGCGAGATAGGGTTATATGAATTCTGTATCTCTTTGAGCAGCGAGCCGAATTCATAAAAGAGACAATTGCGACCTTGCTTCTCGATTAAGTCTCGTATGATTGCTACCGATAGATGAGTCTTACCGACACCCACCGGCCCCATGAAAACTATGCCACGGTCAACCGCCGGGTATGTGCGCGCCAGAGTGTAAGCGAATCTGAAAGCGTTCGATTGAATATTGTAATACTTGCCCTTCGCCGGATAGTAATTCTGTAAAGAGCATTGTTCATAACGGCGCGGGATGCGTGCCGCTTCCAGCATCTTGGCCTGCGCGCTCTCCGTGCGGCAGCGACAACGACGCGCGCCCTTGCCCGCCACGACCTCCATCCCACTACCGAAGCAGAAGGAGCAGACGGCGGGCTGCGCTACGGCATCGGCCCCGGCGGTCGGAACCTGCGCGGCGGTGTTGACGCTCTCATCTTCCGGCGCGGCCTCCGGCACGGCGAAGAGCGGGTGAATTTTGGCGTTGTCAGAAGACATCCGGGCTAGAAGAAAACGAACGATAAAGAGATTGCTACAATCACGTCGCCTTAAGAGGGGCGCGGCGGATTATAGCACTCAAGACGCAGATTGCAAGGGCGACGTGTGAAAGTTTAGATAAACGCGGGTTGTGCTATATTCTACAGGCATCCATGCAGCTTCGCGGATGAATCTTAGCAGGTCGCCTGATGGCCTAATTCTATTTTGGAGTTTGATTGATAGAGCAATGGGTATTTTAGACGGAGTCTTGAGCAGGCTCGGCATTAACAACGCGACCGTAGAACGCCACCCGATACGCGTCTTTCTTCTGGACGACGACACGCGCAGGCATGACTGGTTCGTCAAACGCTTCAAGGGCGACCGCCTCGACATCGCCGAGACGGTCGAGACCGCGCGCGAATTTCTCAGCAACAATTTTTACGACGCCATTTTCCTCGACCACGATTTGCTGCCCGAACACTACGGCTCCGATAGCATGGACGACGAAAGGACCGGCTATGCTATCGCGCGCTGGCTCGCCGACAGGCCGGAGCTACAACGCGCCTCCACCATCCTCGTCCACACGCGCAACGCCGACGGAGCCATCCGCATGGTCGAAGAGCTACGCACCGCCGGTCGCCAGGCCGAATACGTCCCCTTCCCCCTCCTCGAACATAAAATCCGCCGCTACTGGAACAAATAAAAAAAGGCAAAAGGGAAAAGGTCAAAGGCAAAAGTGAGGCAGAGGCCGCTTTTAATAAAAGCTGCTTTCCGCTTCGACTTTTGCCTTTTTACTTTTCCCTTTGCCTTTAATTTTTGGTGGCCAGGGACGGAATCGAACCGCCGACGCCGGCCTTTTCAGGGCCGCGCTCTACCGACTGAGCTACCTGGCCGGAACTTTTTTCGGTGACGGCAAGAGTGCGTAGTATAAGAAGATAGCCTGGAAACTGTCAACCGGGGTGGCGGCCCGCTTTTTTTGTCGAATTAGTCACAAAAAAGCGTTGACAGTTTTGAGAAGAGGTGTATAATCCCGTCTCGTTGGATGGGGGTGACGCCCAAACGTCAGCCAGGTCGCAAGATAACCATCCGCAGGCCCGTACATCGCTAGTACCCGCCCGTGCCAGCTTGAACGCCGATTGCGCCCCCCGCAGCCGCTCCCTTCAAGCTGGCACAGCTATTTTTACAAGCCTTTCCTTAAATTCCCTTCTGCGATTCACATTGGATTGATTTTGAGAAGCGCGCGCCGATGTGATATTAACGACGGCGCATTGCTGCGGATAATTTAGAGGCAAAGGATACGCAACAGATGAAATGTCCACACTGCGGCAGGAGAATGTCCCTCTTCAGATTGCGCTGCCAGGCATGCAAGACGCGCCTGCTCGCGGGCTACGCCCTACCGGCCCTCATCGTCATCGTTGTCGTCGCCATCATCTTTCTCATCATGGGTCTGTTCACGCATTGAGCACAGGCTAGGGAGACTTATCAACGTTATGGAAAAAAGCGAGAAGATTTGCGCCCACGGAGTCTGCAACTGCGTGGCGACGGAGGGCAGCGACTATTGCAGCCCCTACTGCGCACAGGTCGGCGAGACGACCAACAACACCATAGACCAGAACCAGAAGATAGTCTGCGACTGCGGCCATCCCACCTGCGTCGGCTAGCAGATGAACGTTAGCTCATCAAGCTTGACCATTATGCCCTTCGTTCACCAAGCGTGTGAGTATCACGATTGCATTCTCGACATTCGAGATGCGCGCTTGATGCTCGTCCAATCGCTCATCGTAACGCTGCGATAAGCGCGATACTACGACGAATGCCTCTTCGAGACGAGCCAGCCGCACAGTATCGGCGCGGCGCTCTTTTTTGGATTTGGTTTGCGCATTGGTGAGGCTGTTAGTTGCCACAACCAGGCCGTCAATTTTTGCGCTCAAGTTGGCGAGCGTGTTGATAATGAAATCCATCTGTCGCTGGCGTTCCTCTTCGTTCATCTCTTTTCTCCTACGGTTTGCTTCAGCTTTGACGGATGCTTTCAATTTATCTTATCGCCGCTCAAGTCCTGCACGTCTTCGTCTTCGGCGAGGTCGAGGATTTGAGACCATTCGAGTGAGCCTTTGGGGTCGCGTTGTTCGGCTTCTGCGAGAATCTCTGCCTGCTCTTGCGGGGTCAGTTCGTGGACGTACTGTATGAAGGCTTCGCGTGTTTCGGGGTCTCCGAGCGCGGCTTCCAGAAATTCCATAAACTCATCAAACTTGCTCACGTCCTGCTCCCTTTCTTCCTTCTCTCAAGATAATACTTCAACACCTGCCCTGGACATCAAGAGAGCGGCCTCGCGGTTCGCCTCGTCAATCACTTCGCGCTCGTCCAGTGTCTTCAACCCGCGCGCGCTCATGACGACGCGGCCATCTATGATGACGGTTTCAACGTCGCTGGCCTGAGCCGAGTAGACGATTGACGAGATGAGGTCAGAGGGGCGCGGAGTGTTGTGCAGGCGGTCGAGGTTGATGATGGAGATGTCGGCGCGTTTGCCCGCTTCGAGGCTGCCGATTTCGTGTTCGAGGCCGAGAGCGCGCGCGCCGTCAATCGTCGCCAGCCGTAGAGCGCGGTGGGCTGGCAAACTCTCCGCGCCGTGCAGGACTTTTTGCAGGAGGGCGGCGGTGCGCATCTCCGTCAACATGTCCAGGCGATTATTGCAGGGCGCGCCGTCCGCGCCGAGCGAGACGCTGACGCCGCGCCGCAGCAACTCCGCGACGGGTGCGATACCTGAGTTGAGTTTGAGATTGGAAGAGGGGCAGTGCAGGACGTGCGCGCCCGTGCGGGCGAGCGTCTCTATCTCCGCGTCGTCGAGATGAACGCAATGGGCCAACGCGACGTGCGGCGCGCAGAGACCCAGAGAATCAAGGTACGTGATATTGCGTTGGCCCGTCTCACGTTCCACGAGGGCTATCTCTTCAAGGTTTTCGGAGGCGTGCGTGTGGACCATCACGCCGCGCTCTTGCGAGAGATGCGAGACCCTCTCAAGAAGCTCACGCGTGCAACTGACGGCGAAGCGCGGGGCGAAGCAGTAACGCAGGCGGCCATCCGCGCTGTTGTGCCATTCTTCCAGGAGCGCGAGCGATTCTTTGATGGAGTTTTCGGTCTCTTCATGAAGCGCGTTCGGCACTTCCTCGCCCTTGTCCATCATGCACTTGCCGATGGTCGCGCGAAAGCCCGTCTCGGATGCGACGCGAAACGCTTCCGCCGTGTGATTGACCGTCTCCATCGTGAGCGCGCACGTCGTCCCGCCTTTAATCATCTCCGCGATGGCTAGACGCGCGGACGCCCTCATGCTCGCGGCGTTGTGCGCGGCCTCCAGAGGCCAGATGCGTTTCTTCAACCAGTCAATGAGGGCCAGGTCGTCCGCCGAGCCGCGAAAGAGCGTCTGGCAAAGATGCACATGAGTCTGCACGAAGCCGGGCAGGACCGCGCAACCGCTCGCGTCTATTGTGACATCCGCAGGACCGATTGTTGGACCAGTAGTTGGACCAGTAGTTGGACCAACGCTCAAGATGCGCCCGTCGCGCACGAGCAGGTCTCCGACCAGGACCGAGTCGTCCCGGTCCATCGTCAGCAGCGTGCCGTTCTTAATCAGCAGAGAAGATTCCATTGGCGCGACGATAAGATAAAAGCGGGAAAAGTGGAAGCCGAGAAGAGAGATAAAAAGTCAAATGGCGAAAGGCGAACGCGAGGCGAAAACCAACTTTTATAAGAAAGCGGTTTCCGTCCGGCCTTCGCCTTTCGCCCTTTGGCTCTTTCCGCTTACGACTTCGCGGCCTTGCGGCTGGAGGCCGGAGCGGGGGTTTCAGAAGCGGTTGTTTCCTCGCCCTCACTCGCGCCCGCGACGTTGATGCCGAGAGCCTTCTTCACATCATTCTCGACGCGCTGCAACAACTCTCGGTTGTCCTTGAGGGTCTGCTTGGCGTTCTCGCGGCCCTGGCCCAAACGCTCGCCCTTGTAAGAGAACCACGCGCCGCTCTTCTCGACTATCTTGTGAACCACGCCGAGGTCAATCAGGTCGCCCTCGCGCGAGATGCCTTCGCCATAGACGATGTCAAACTCGCACTCGTGAAACGGCGGCGCGACCTTATTCTTCACGACCTTGACCTTCGTGCGATTGCCCACGAAGCGGTCGCCGTCCTTAATCGCGCCGATGCGGCGAATGTCCAGACGCAGGGATGAGTAGAACTTCAAGGCGCGTCCGCCGGAGGTCGTTTCGGGGCTGCCGAACATGACGCCGATCTTCTCGCGTATCTGGTTGATGAAAATAAAGCAGGTGTTGGACGATGAGACGATGGCCGTCAACTTTCTCAGAGCCTGCGACATCAGGCGAGCCTGAAGGCCAGGCAAGCTATCGCCCATCTCTCCGTCGAGTTCCGCGCGCGGGACGAGCGCGGCCACGGAGTCTATGACGATGACATCCACGCCGTTCGAGCGCACGAGGGCTTCCGCTATTTCCAGAGCCTGCTCGCCCGAATCCGGCTGCGAAATCAGAAGCTGGTCAATATTGACGCCGAGATTGCCCGCGTACTCCGCATCCATCGCGTGCTCCGCGTCAATGTAAGCGGCCACGCCGCCAGCCTTCTGCGCTTCGGCGACGATGTGCAGCGCGAGCGTGGTCTTGCCTGAACTTTCCGGTCCATAAATCTCTATCACGCGACCGCGCGGCACGCCGCCGATGCCGATCGCCGCATCCAGGCTTAAAGAGGTTGTAGAGATCGCAGCGACGTCCGAGACTTCCTTCTCGCCCAAACGCATGATTGATCCCTTGCCAAATTTCTTTTCAATGTTGAGCAGCGCCGCTTCGACCGCTTTGCCGCGATCCGCGCTTACCTTATCTTCTGCCATGACAAACATCTCTTTCTTCCATTCCTTTTCTCACGTTTCGTGGTATTCAAAGCTTTCTGCGGGCGGCGCGTTCTCCCTACTGCCACCGCAACGAAAGCAAGTATAGCACATGAAACGCAAGAATGGAACAGTGTTTCACGTATGCAACGCACTATTTTTCAATTAAATTTAGATCGTAGATTTCGAGCCGGAGCCTGACGGGGCTTTTTCTTGGACTCTCCCTCCATGCGCCCACCCATTTTTGTGAGACGGCGCGCGGACTTTAGCCGAACCGCGCCAAAATATCAATCCGCCGCGTGGGGTTTCAAGAGCCGCCGCGCGAATGCGCCGACGCGCTCGACCGTTTCGCTTGCTCCCGCGAGCCGCTCAATCTCCGCGACGAGCGCGGAGCCAACCACCGCCGCGTCAGCATAACGCAGTGTGTCCGAGACCTGTTCCGCGTTCGAGATACCGAAGCCGACGGCGACGGGCAAGCTTGAGACGCGGCGCACGCGCTGGACCAATAATTCCGCATCCCGGCTCACGCTCTCACGCGCGCCCGTCACGCCCGCGCGCGAGACCGCGTAGATAAAGCCGCTCGCACGTTCCGCCACCATCTTGAGCCGTGCATCCGTTGATGTCGGCGCGACCAGAAATATCATGTCCAATTCATGCGCCCTGAGCGTCCCGGAAAACTCCTGCGCTTCCTCCGGCGCGAGGTCCGTCACGAGCACGCCGTCCACGCCCGCGCGCGCCGCATCATCGCTCAAACGCTTCACCCCGTATTGGAGCAACGGGTTGAAGTAGCTGAACAGCACGACGGGCACCGGCCTCTCTTCTTGCGCCGCCCTGATGGTCTCAAGTATCTCCGCGATGCCGAAGTCGTGCCGCAGGGCGCGTTCCGAAGCGCGTTGAATTACTGGACCATCGGCCATCGGGTCGCTGAACGGCACGCCCACTTCTATCAAGGTCGCGCCCGCATGGGCCAACTCCACCAGCAGCCCGCGCGTCATCTCCAAATCAGGATCGCCCGCCGTGATGAACGGAATAAAGCCCCCGCGCCTCTCCCTCTTCAATTCCTCGAATGCGCCCGCAATCCTGCTCACTCTTCTTCTGCCTCTAAACTTTCCTGCACGGTGTTGACATCCTTGTCGCCGCGTCCTGAGAGATTGACTATGAGAAGTTGTTGACTGTTCATCTGGCGCGCGAGTTTGAGAGTGTGGGCGATAGCGTGTGCGGATTCGAGCGCGGGGATGATGCCTTCAAGTTGCGAAAGAGTCTGGAAGGCGTCCAGGGCTTCACGGTCAGAGGCGGAGACGTACCGGACTCTTCCCGCGTCATGCAGGAAAGCGTGCTCTGGTCCAATTGAGGGATAATCCAGCCCCGCCGAGACAGAGTGCGTCGCGGCTATCTGCCCGCGTTCATCCTGCAAGACATAACTCATGGTCCCTTGCAGCACGCCCGGCCTGCCGCCCCCGCCGGTGTTAAAGCGCGCCGCATGTTGGCCCAACTCCGCGCCGCTCCCGCCCGCCTCCACGCCTATCATACGCACGCCGTCATCGCCCAGGAATGGATGAAACAGTCCTATCGAATTGGACCCGCCGCCGACGCAAGCGACCAACGCATCGGGCAAGCGACCAGCGCTTTCAAGAATTTGCGCGCGCGCCTCTCGGCCTATCACGCTCTGAAAATCGCGCACCATGAGAGGGTAAGGATGCGGCCCCAACGCGCTGCCGAGCAGGTAGTAAGTATCCGCGACGTTTGTCACCCAATCGCGCAGGGCTTCGTTAATGGCATCCTTCAAAGTGCGCGCGCCCGCGTTCACCTCGCGCACTTCCGCGCCCAGGAGTTGCATGCGAAAGACATTCAACTTCTGCCTGCGCACATCCAACGCGCCCATGTAAACGACGCACTTTAAACCGAACAGTGCGCAGACGGTCGCCGTCGCCACGCCGTGTTGGCCCGCGCCCGTCTCCGCGATGATGCGCCGCTTGCCCATACGCCTGGCGAGCAGGACTTGGCCCAACGCGTTATTAATCTTGTGCGAGCCTGTGTGCGAAAGGTCTTCGCGTTTGAGATAGATGCTGGCCCCGCCCGCCGCTTCCGTGAGGCGCGCGGCATGAAAGAGCGGCGTCGGTCGTCCCGAATAGTCGCGCAGCAACGAGGCGAACACACTCTGAAAACTCTCATCCTCACGCGCCGCATCGTAAGCCGCCGCCAACTCTTCGAGCGGGGCCATCAAAGTCTCCGGCACGAAACGCCCGCCATACGGCCCCCAGTGCCCGCTCGCATCCGGCTGTGTTAATTCACCCATGATGATTTCAGTATAGCAAGTTTCGTTTCGCTTGACTGTCCTCAAACATTAATTCACCACAGAGACACAGAGCGCACAGAGGTGGCACAGAGAAATGATTTCAATAACTCTGTGCGTCCCCTGTGCGCTCTGTGTCTCTGTGGTGAATACTGCTGCCGCCGGTGCTCAAGCAGATTATCATGAAGACAATGCTGGCGAGGCATCCATCGTGGGGGCCATTGCGGAGCGGTTGCGGCCTTCGCGTTTGGCTCTATAGAGGGCGGCGTCGCTGGCCGCGTAGAGGGTGCGTTCGGAGGTCGCGTGGACGGGGCAGGAGGCGACGCCGAGGCTGACTGTAACCGTCCCTATGGTTTCGAGCGGCTCTGCCGAGACGACCGCGCGCAACCGTTCGGCGGCGGCCAGAGCCTTCGCGTCGTCCGCCCCCGCCAGCAGCAACGCGAACTCTTCGCCGCCCAGTCGCGCCGTCGTATCATTGTCGCGCGAAAGCTCAAGAAGCGCGCTGGCGATATGGCGTATCACGACATCGCCCGCCGAGTGGCCGTGAGCATCATTAATGCGCTTGAGAAAATCTATGTCAACGAGCAGCAGCGCGCAGGGCACTCGATAGCGACGCCAGCGTTCGACCTCCTGGCCGAGCGCGGT
>JAXDFO010000429.1:0-12350 GCA_034665545.1 Blastocatellia bacterium | reverse complement strand
CAGGAGCCAGAAGTCAGAAGTCAGAAGATAGGAGAAAAGCAATAGCATGCACTTCATGATGAAGGCTCTGCTC
Source organism: Blastocatellia bacterium (assembly GCA_034665545.1). Classification (GTDB taxonomy): domain Bacteria; phylum Acidobacteriota; class Blastocatellia; order Pyrinomonadales; family Pyrinomonadaceae; genus DASYML01. The sequence continues at coordinate 12,277 of JAXDFO010000429.1, read as the reverse complement.
TTACTTCTGGCTTCTGGCTCCTGGCTCCTGACTCCTGCTTTTCGTCACTGTTTCCCGCTTCCGTAATCTTCGACGTTGAAGCGTTTGCGGAGGGCGTCGAGGTTTTCGGGTGTGAACTCGAAGTTAGTGCCAGCGATGACGCGGCGGCCCTCTTCGGTCTTAATCCACTGGTTGGTCTGGCTCGGCGAGTTGGCTTTGAGGTAATCAACATCATCTTTATCGAAGACGCCGCCGTCCTTGCGCGAGAAGACGAAGATGTAAGCGAACTGTCCGTCGCGCACGTATTGCACGTCCTGCTCGAAGGGAGTTTTCGGAGACGGCCTCGGCGTCGTCGCGCCCTGCGCGGTGTCCGGCTCTTCCTTCGCCGTGCGGGCGCAACCGCAGAAGAGGGACGCGGCCAGCATTAGCAAAAGCATCGGAGTGACTGGTCCAATAATTTTCCTTCTCATGCTCATGCCTTTCCAAATTTAAGGCCCGCCTTCTTCATCCTGCTGGTCCTGGTTCGCATCGTCGCTCGATTCGTCGGTGTTGTCCGGCGGCGGCTCGCCCTTTTCGTCGCGTATGTGCAGGATAGTGCAATCGTCGTCTTCGTAAACGGTCTCGAACCAACCGCTGTCCAATGCCGTTTGATAAAACTCGTCGTGGACATCCTCGTTATCTGTGAAAACGTAACGCGCGCCGAAGCGGTCACGAATGAGCGGCCCGGGGTCTTTCTCTTTGCCGAGCGTGATGTTGTTATAAAGTTCCGCCAGGTCTTTATCCTTGTCGAGCAGGTAGGTCGGGTCGAGGCCGGAGACGTAGGCATGGCCCGGATCGAAATAGAAGAGGCGCGGGAAATCGTCCCAGTCTGTGTTGAAGACAATCTGGCCCGCAGGCACGTTGCCGCGCATCCACTCTATGCCCTTCTGGTAATACTCAGGCTTGGCGCTGCCCGCGATGTCTTTGGCGGTCCAGAATATGTTGAGGAAGAGGACGACGCCAAGCGCGATGGCGATGAGCGACGCGACAGCCGTCTTCCATAACGCATCGTCCGCGACCGGTCCAGCGTCCAACGCCTTCTCGTCTCTATCAAGATATGGCTGCAACTCGTCCATCACCTCTGCGGGCAGGCGACGAACCCTGTCCTTCGCTCGCTCAAAGTAGGGCTGCAAGGCGAAGGCCGCGAAGAGGACGGCGAAGGGCGGCCAGTATTCCGCGATGCGTTTCCAACGCGCGTTCATAATCAAGAGGACGGTCGAGAAGACCAGGAAGAAGAGCGCGTGTTGCGCGCGCTTGCGGTTGCCGCCACGGTACGCGATGTAGCCCGTGACCATCGCTATGAAAGCGATGACGCAGTTGCCAAGAAATTCCCAGCTATTGTACGGATACCATTCCTGGCCCACTTGAGTCGTGAAATCCGATGCGCGCACTTTCATCAGAATGTGCTCTATGAGCAGTCCTATGTTGTGCGGGAAGTATGGATTGATGACGAAGCCCGCGATGGTCCCGATGGCGACCCACGCCACCGGCCTCCATTCAAACTTATGCTCGCTCCAACCCAAAATCGCCGTCCAGATACAAGCGGCCACGCCGAGCAGCACGACGAGGTCATAAGTCAGGGCGAAGATGAAGGCGAGCGGGAGCAGCCAGATATACTTGTGCTCGAATAATAGATAGATGCCCGCGACCATGAAGACGATGGTGAGCGGCGGAGCCTTCGCCATGTTCAGGCGATAGAGGAAGGGCGCGGAGCAGGCGAGCAAGGCGACGAGCCAGACCAGCGCGTAAGAGATGCGATAGCGGACGATGAGCCAGTAGCAGGAGAAGATAGCGAGGCTCGCAAAGATGGTCGCCGCGATCTTCGCGCCGAGCCGCAAGTCTCCGAACCAGGTGAAGGGAATTTGCAGGATGTGAAAGAGCAGATGATGGTCCACGTAATCCTGCGGGTTGAGCGTGGTCAGGGGCAGCCAGGTGAAGCGCGGCGGGAAATGGCCCTGCCGCATGCCCTCCCACAGCAAGCGGCTCCAACGTATATGATAATAGCCGTCGTAGTCTCCGCAACAGATTGATTGCGTCGAAAACTGAAGCCAGTAGATGACTAGTGTGATGCCCACCGCGCCTATGAGAAGATGGACAGCGCGCGTCGCCGCATCCGACGCCAACAGGCCAGACGCAGTCCCCTGCCCTCTCCTCGCTTCCGCCCCGACGGGGCTTTCGCTCACGTCCTGCATAAATTTGAATTAGTTTCTCAATCGTTCGATAAGTTCGAGGAGCGCCATCGGGTTGATGGGCTTGGTGAGATGAGCATTGAAGCCGCACTGAAGGGCGCGACCTTTATCGTCATAGACGGAGAAGCCCGTCACGGCGATCATCGGGACGGTGCTGCAATGCGGCAGGGCGCGCAACGCCTGGGCCAACTCGTAGCCGTTCATGCCCGGCATCCCTATGTCTGAGACGATGATATCGAACTGCTCTGAGCGCGCCACCTCCAAAGCATCCGGCCCGCACGCCGCCATCATCACCTCATAGCCCGCGTGCCGCAGAAAGAGCGCGATCATCTCCATCACGTCCGCCACATCGTCAACGACGAGAGCGCGCGGTTTGCTCTTGACCGCTTCCTCCGCCTCGCTTATCCGCGCGGAGCCTTCCGGCGGCGGGACATCGCTGCCCGACATCGTGTTTGTCGAGAGCGAGAGCGTCTCTGTCGAGAGATGGGAATGCGCTTGATTGATGATGACAGTTGTTTGCATGACCTGGGCCTTTCCGTCACGTTCACGAAGTCGGGGACACAATGTTTTTATCTGCGATAGAGGCACGTATTTTATATCACAGGTCAAGCCACGTCTACAGCTTCTCGCGTCTGATGAGATGATGGACCAATTTTCCGGCTGCGGCGTGGCACGGCTGCGCCTCGTTCAATTTAATTTTTAGTGACATCGCTGGTGCAGTTTGATAGGGTGTGCATGTATGCAAGATGCACCAACAATCTTAGGAGGGAAGGTCTATGCCAGCTAAAAAGTCCAGCGGGAAATCATCGAGCAAGGGTGGCGCGAAGGGCGCGTCCTCAGCGAAGCGCGGCGGCGGTAAGAGTTCCGGCGCGAAGAAGTCCTCTTCCAGCAAGTCCGCTTCATCAAAGGGCGGCGGCGGAGCTAAAGGCCGGAGCGGCGGCGCGAGCAAGAAGTCTTCCGGCAAACGCTCAGCCAAGTCGGCGGGCCGCAAGGCAGCATCCGGGCTGTTCAGCCCGAAGGTCAGAGAGGCCGTCGGAACAGTCATCACCGAAGTCGTGACGGGCGCGGTCAAGGGAGCGATGGCGGGAGCCGTGAAGGTGGTCAACCCGTCCGCCGCGAAAGGTAGAAAGGCGGGCGGCCCCGGCGATACGCTCGAAGAGGCCGCGAAGGGCGCGGTGACGGGCGCGGACGAAGCGGTCAACCAGGCTCCGTCAGCCGGTGGCAAAGGCAAGAGCGGTGGCGGCGGTGGTGGAGGCAAGGGCAGGAAGGGCAAGTAAGCCTGACGCATCACACGTCTTCACTCAAAGAGTCGAATGAAGAGTCCCGCCGCGAGCCGCCAATCGCCGCTCGCGGCGGGACCGTTTTTTTTTCGCGGCGACTCTCAAAACGAAATTCCTCATCCGACGTTTCTCTTCCTTCCCTGACAAATCAGGGACCAGGTGTTAGCATTGAAAGCTCAATCAACTTCTAACATTCGACCCCGTTCATCTGATTATGTATCCGGCTGGCAATCTTTTTATTCCCACGACGCACGGTCGGCTCGAAGCCATCCTGAAGGAACCGCGCCCAAACGCCTCTCGCGGCGTCGCGCTCGTCCTTCACCCGCACCCTCTGGGCGGCGGGACGATGCACAACAAGGTGGTCTTTCGCGCCGCCAGCGCGTTGAATGATGCGGGGCTGACGACGCTGCGCATCAATTTTCGCGGAGTGGGCCAGAGCACTGGCACGCACGACGAGGGACGCGGCGAGATTGAGGACGCGCGCGCGGGACTGGATTATCTGGACCAGAATTATCCCGGGCAGCGCATCACGCTCGCTGGCTTCTCCTTCGGCTCGCGCGTCGGCATGGAGGTCGGCATGGGCGACAAGCGCGTGTTGAATCTCATCAGCATCGGGACGCCCGTTGATAAGTACGACTTCGCATTTCTCAGGGAGTGTCGCAAGCCGATTCTCTTCGTCCACGGCGACCGCGACGAATTCGGTCGGGCCGAGAACGTGCGCGCCCTCGCCGCCAGTCTCCCGCCCGAAGCCCACGCACAGGTCCGCATCATCGAAAACGCCGACCACTTCTTTGAAGGACGCCTGGACGAACTGAAGCGAGCCATCACCGAATGGATTAACGAAAGGATGAAGGAAGAACAGGAGCCAGGAGCCAGGAGTCAGGAGCCAGAAGGAAGAGCAGAGCCTTCATCATGAAGTGCATGCTATTGAGCTTTTCTCCTGGCTTCTGGCTCCTGACTCCCTGCTTTTCTCGCAATCATGAACTCTTACACGGACCCGGCCATACGCATTACGTTGTTGCCGCGCGACACGAATTCGCAGGGGACTATCTTCGGCGGAGTCATCCTCAGTTATATAGACATGGCTGGAGCCATCGAGGCGCATCGCCGGACCAGGGCCGATGGCTTCGTGACCGTCGCCATGCGCGAGGTCGTCTTTCATCAACCGGTCTTCGTCGGAGACCTCGTCAGCTTCTACGCCGAGACGGTTCGCATCGGCACGACATCCATCACCGTCCGCGTCATCGTCGAAGTCGAACGGCACGGCGGCGCGAATGAGCGCGTCCGCGTCACAGATGCCGAGGTCGTCTACGTCGCCGTTGATAAGAACCGCAAAAAAATCAAGATTAACCAAGAGGCTCCACAGCCGACCGCCGGGAGCTAGCTATTTCGGCTTCGCACTGTTGTCGCATTTAGCCTTTTCGTTCGCGGGTTTATCCTGGCGTTGAATGCGCCCGTCCGTCTGCGGGGCAATCGTTTTGACGGCGGCGATGGCCGCGCGAAGGATGTCAGAATCAATTGGCCCGGCGTCGGGCTGGACCAGAAATTGCGCGCCCTGAAACATCGCGTAGCCGTCCCCGCCGTCCTTTGCGATGAAGGTCGGCGCGGCGAGCGTGTACATCTTCTTATCGTCCAGAGGCTGCCCGTTGATGGTCACGCTCGTCACGCGCGAACCCGCCGCCCGGCTCGCGTCGAAACTGAAACGCAAGCCTGAGACCTGCGGAAAGCGGCCCGGCTCCTTGTCCTCCGCGCTCCGGCTCACGCCATGTTCGAGCGCGGCCCTGAGCGTCGCGCCCGTCACCTCCAACTTCACGACCCGGTTTTTGAAAGGCAGTATCGAGAGCACGTCTCGCTTCGTCAAATCGCCCCGCGCGATGAGCGAGTCCGCGCGAATCGAGCCGCCGTTAAAGAGCGAGACATCCGCGCCCACTGCTTTGCGATAAGCGTCTGCGATGAAGTCGCCCACGTTCGTCTCGCGCGAACGACTGGCCTCGCTCTTCGCGTCTAGCTCAACGTCGGTATGTCCTACGCGCTCGTTGAGTTCCGCCAGCAGGCCGCCATACTTGCGATAGATTTCCGCGAACTGCGGGTCTTCCTGAACCTCGCCCGTGACGGGGATGACCTTCCAATCAATGCTTTCAAGCTTGCCCGTGGTCTGCGAGATGTTGAGGTCAATCCGTCCAAGCTCGCGCGCATCCGAAGTCATCTTGAAGATGGGCGCGTGGCCCGCCATTGATTCCAGCAACGTGTGTTCGTGCCCGCCGATTATCAAATCAACGTCCGCGCAGCGAGCAAGCTCTTTGTCTTCCCTCATCGAAAGATGCGTCAGCGCGATGACGACCTGCGCGCCCTGCGCGCGTATCTGTGGGACAAGCTGGCGAGCGGTCGCGCACGGGTCCAGGAAATCAACGTCCGGCCCAGGGCGCGAAGTGTTCTTGGTCTCCGGCAGAGTGATGCCGAAGATGCCGACCTTCGCTCCCGCGAACTCGCGTATGATGAAGGGCTGCGTCTGCGCGAACGTCTTTCCGCTCTTTTTATCAACGACGTTCGCGGCCAGCCATTTGAAGTTCGATTCCTTCACTCTCTGTTGCAACACGTCTGGTCCAAAATCGAACTCATGATTGCCGAACGTCGCGTAGTCGAGCCCTATGTTATTCCACGCATCAATCATCTGCTGGCCCTTGTAAGTGATGGACTCGACGGACGGCGAGATGGTATCGCCCGACATCAACAGGAGCGTGTGCGGCGACTCCTGCAAAATCTTCTTGCGCAAGGTCGAAACGCGAGCCAGCCCGCCCCGCGCGCCACGGTCCACAGGCGCAAACTGGTAAACATCATTGACCTGCAAGATGGTCAAGCGAACGTTACATTCATCCGGGGTCGCCTGCGCCATGCACGCCGCGCACAAGACCAACATCAAGACTATGGCTTGCGACCAACGCCGCCGCAAAGCCCGCTCACAATGAATCATCGAATTATGTCCTCCGGTGTGAAAGAAGTGTTGAAGAATGAATGATGAGAGAACTGATGAGAGAATAGCTTGCCTCTTATCACTCACCGTTCATTATTCATCACTTCTTTATTTCCTGTATTATACTCACCCAGGCATCAAGCGCGCTAATCATGCTCGGAATAGTCATTCAAATGAAACAGCAGAACACTTTAATCATCGAAACCATCAGAGACCTCCCGCAGTTGAAACAGGATGAAGCCCTCGCCCTCTGCATCTTCGCGGATGAACCGCGCTTGCCGCTCAAGGCCCATGACGAAGCCCTGCGCGCGTGCGAACGACTGGCCCGCGACGGCGAATTTGGGGGTCTTGAAGAGACCTCACTCCTGCTACACGAAGCGGGAGTGACCGGCAACGGAAGCTTACGCCGCATGCTGCTCCTGGGCCTCGGCTCGCACGCGGACTTCGATCAGCGCGCTCTCAGCCGCGCCTCCGGCATGGCCGTGCGCGTCGCGCGAGAGGCGCGCGTCAAGCATCTTTATCTCGTGCTGCCCGCAGACGCCGCGCACGCCTCAGCAGCCCTCGCCAGCGCCGCCGCCCTCGGAGCCGTCCTCGGTCTCTACGACGGCGACCTTTATCAACATCATGAAGAGGACGCGCCATCGCTCGACCGCCTGACGTTCATCGTCACGGAAGAGAGCGAAGAGTTGCGCGCCTCGATTGAGCGAGCGCGCATCGTCGCGGAGTCTGTCAACTGGACGCGCTTGCTGGCGGACGAGCTGGGCGCGTCGCTCCCGCCGCGCGAGTTTGCCCGGCGCGCTGAATTGATGGCCCAGGAATTCGGCCTGCGCGTCGAGTCGCTCGATGCAGAAGAGATACGCGCGCGCGGCATGGGCGGTCTCTACGGAGTCGGGCAGGGGTCGGATGAGCCGCCCGCCCTGATAGTGGTCCAATATGAACCGCCGAGCGCGCCCGTTGATGATGAACTGTGGGCCTTCGTCGGCAAGGGCATCACGTTCGACACGGGCGGCATCTCGCTCAAGCACGGGCTGGACATGTACGAGATGAAGTCCGACATGGCGGGCGGCGCGGCAGTGCTCGGAGCGATGCGCGCCATCGCGCAATTGAAGCCGCCGCGTCGCGTCGTCGGCATCGTGCCCTCCGCCGAAAACATGCCTTCGGGTCGCGCCATCAAACCCGGCGACATCGTCAAGACGCTCGCGGGCTTTACGATTGAAGTCGTTGACACGGACGCGGAAGGCCGTCTAGTGCTGGCCGACGGCATCGCTTACGCGAAGCGTTTGGGCGCGTCTCGCATCGTGGACCTGGCGACGCTGACGGGTTCTATCATCGTCGCGCTCGGCTCTCATCGCACGGGCCTTTTTAGTAACGATGACGAGTGGGCCCATCGCGTCGAGCAAGCCGCAGGGCGCGCGGGCGAGCCTGCCTGGCGCATGCCCTTGAGCGACGATTACAAGAAGCGCATCGAAAGCCCCATCGCTGATTTCAAGAACTACGGCGGACGCCCCGACGCGACCGCCGCCGCGCTCCTGCTCAGCAAGTTTGCGGACGGGACGCCCTGGGTCCACTTGGACATAGCCGGGACCGCATGGCACGATGAACCACAGCCCTATGCGCCCAAAGGCACGACCGGGACCGGCGTGCATACGCTCGTAGAGCTTGTTTGCGGTTGAGTGTGGCGGCGCGATGAGACTTGAAGAGACGATTTTTCTGACGGGGTTTCCCGGCTTTATCGCCGGGCGGCTGGTCCAGGAATTGGCGACCGCCGGAGACACGCGCTTTCTGCTCCTCGTGCAGCCGAATTTTCTGGAGCGCGCCCGCCACGATATCGAACGCATCTCAAGCCTGACGAAAATTCCCCATAGCCATTTTCACATCATCGAAGGCGACATCACGCGCGCAGACCTCGGCATGTCTGCGCTGGACCAGGAAAGAGCGCGCGCCGAGACCACCAACATCTTTCACCTCGCGGCCATTTACGACCTCGGAGTGGCGCGCGAGTTGGCTATGCGCGTTAATGTCGAAGGCACGCGCCACGTCAATCGCTTCGCGCAAGAGGTCGAGGGACTGCGCCGCTATCATTATGTTTCGACCTGTTACGTCGCGGGCTTGCGCGAGGGATTGATTCTCGAAACGGAGCTTGAGCACGACGCGGGCTTTCGCAACTATTACGAAGAGACGAAGTATCTTGCGGAGTTAGAAGTAGAAAAGCTGAAAGCCTCTCTGCCCGTCACGATTCATCGCCCGGCGGTCGTCTGCGGCGACTCGCTGACGGGCGAGACAGCGAAATACGACGGCATCTATTATCTCATTCATTACCTGCTCAAGTGGCCTCGCCTGCTCACGCTCTTCAACATCGGCAATCGTGAAGTTAAGCTCAACCTCGTGCCCGTTGATTTCGTCGTCGCGGGGATGGCCGCGCTCGCTCACGATGAGCGCTCCATAAGCAAGACTGTGCAACTGGCGGACCCTAACCCACTGACCACGCATGAACTGTTCGAGGCCATCGCCACTTCCATGAATCGCAGCGGCTCGCGCCTCACGATTCCGGCCCCGGTCGTACATAACACGCTCAGGCTCCCACTCTCGCCGCGTATTTCAGGCATGCCCCACGCCGCCGTCCCATACTTTTTTCTGGACCAGTCATACGACACCACGCAGGCTCGCTCATTTCTGGACCCATACGACATTCGCTGTCCTCGCTTTAAGGATTACGCGCAGGCTCTGGTGGACTTCGCCATGCAGCATCCGAGGCTCTAAACCCGGCGCGCCCGTGCCGGAGCCTTCAGCTTGACAATTCAGCGATTTAGAATTATTCTAATTCCAGCTTAAACAATCATGGCATCAACTAAGAGAGATCAGGGTGGGGCGAGGAGTTTAACCCGGCAGCGCGAGGCCGTCCTTCAGGTAGTCCGCGAGAGCGAGGAGCACCTGACGGCGAGCGAGATTTTCGCGTTGGCGCGCACGCTCTTGCCGACGCTCAGTTACGCGACCGTCTACAATTCCCTGCGGTATTTGAAGGACACGGGGTTGGTGCGCGAAATAAGCTTCGGCAATGGCGCGAGCCGTTACGACCGCGAGACGGAGCGCCACGATCACGCCATCTGCACGAGTTGCGGAAGGCTGGTGGACTTTGACCTCTCGGCGACCGTCGAGTTGATGCGCGCGGCGGCACGCAGGACGCGCTTCAAGCCTGAGTCTGTTCACCTGACGCTCAGGGGCGTGTGCCCGGATTGCCGCGAAGCGGAAACATCGTCTTGAACGATTTCGGTTTTTGATGAAGTGGCGGCGGGCCGTTTCAGTGTTTGAGAAGCGGCGCGCGCGCCAGTTGTGGGAAACAAAATTTTTTTGAATGAGGATGGAGGAATAATGTCAGCAACAGCGACAGCAGCATCAGTTGAAAAAGCTATGGTCGGCCAGCCCGCGCCGGATTTCGAGATGGCCTCGACCAAGAACCTTGAGAAATTGGACCAGAACGTGAAGCTCTCGGATTACAAGGGCAAGTGGGTCGTGCTTCTTTTCTACCCCCTGGATTTCACCTTCGTGTGCCCGACCGAGTTGACGACCTTCAGCGACCGCTATGAGGACTTTGAAGGCATCGGCGCGGAGATCATAGGCGTCTCGACCGATTCGGTCTTCTCGCATCGCGCATGGCTGCAAACGCCGCGCGACAAGGGCGGCGTCGAGGGTCTCAAGTACCCGCTCGGAGCCGATTCGACCAAGAAGGTGGCGAGCGATTACGGCGTGCTCATCGAAGACAAGGGCATCGCGCTGCGCGGTCTCTTCGTCATAGACCCGGAGGGCATCCTTCGTTACAAGGTGGTTCACGACCTCAACATCGGTCGTTCGGCGGAAGAGACCCTGCGCGTCATACAGGCTCTACAGACGGGCGGCCTCTGCCAGGCTGAATGGAAGCCGGGCCAGGAAACTATCAAAGCGTAAAAGTAAATGACGAGTGACGGGTGATGAGTTAAAGGCAAGTGACGAGTGACGAGTTGGAAAGTTCTTCGACTCGTCACTCGTCACTGCTTTCTCGTCACTGAGGTGAGACATCATGCCAATGAGAATCGGGACCGAGATGCCCGCGCTGGATGGCGCGACGGAATGGTTCGGCGCGACGCAGGCTCATGCTGAAGCGGAAATTCAGGGCCATCCCACGCTGGTCCATTTCTGGTCAGTGAGTTGTCATGTCTGCAAGGAAAATTTGCCGCGCATCGCTGAGTGGCGCGAGGCGCGAAGGGCTTCGGGGCTGCGCGTCATCGCCGTTCACATGCCGCGTTATGAGGCGGACACAGACACGGAGGCCGTGCGTGATGCCATCGCCAAATATGACATCACGGAGCCTTGCGCGGTTGATAATCAACACAAGCTGCGCGATGCTTTCGGGAATGAGCAAGGGTACGTGCCCGCTTATTATCTTTTCGATGCAGAGGGCAAGCTGAAGAGTTTCGCGGCGGGCGAACGCGGGTTCAGCATGGTCGCGGCGGCCATCGAACGCCTGCTGGCGCAGACCTCCCGGAGCGCGCCAGCGTAAAGCCTGACAGTCATGCTATCCGAGCCTTCAGTTTGAGTGGTGAAGGATGTGAAGAATGCTGGTCCAGAATAAACTCGCGGGCGGGATGCTCAAGAGACTGAGCGCGATAGTTTTCGTGCTGGTCCTGGCGGCTTCAGCGAGCGTCTCTCAAACAGAGCCTCGCTATGAAGAACTGCCGAACTTTCATAGAGTCAACGAGCATCTCTATCGCGGCGCGCAGCCGAAAAGCGAGGGCGGCATACACAGGCTCAACGCGCTCGGCGTCAAGACCATTCTTAACCTGCGCGAGGAAGGCGACAACACGCGCGCCGAAGAACAGGCGGCGAAGGCGGCTGGCCTCAAATATTACAGCGTGCCGATGGATGGCATGAGTAAGCCTTCGGATGAGCAGGTCAGGAGCGCGCTGGCCGTCATCAACACGGAGGAGAATTGGCCCGTCTTCGTTCACTGCAAGCGAGGCGCGGATCGCACGGGCACTGTTGTCGCTATCTATCGTATCTCACAGGATAATTGGACCGCCCACGACGCCATCGCGGAAGCCAGGCGTTACGGGATGAGCCGCTTCGAGTTGGGGATGAAGCATTTCATCGAAGAGTACGAAAAACGCCCTCGCACATCTGCTACTAAAGCGAATCACGATTGACTCCGGGCCAGGAATAATTCACCACAGAGGCACAGAGGACTCAGAGATTACACAGAGACTTGAATCAATTTCTCTGTGCGTCCTCTGAGTCCTCTGTGCCTCTGTGGTGAATGCTTTCTTCCTTACGCTCAATTTTAAAGGTGAGTGGCGACGAAACGCAGGACGAAGTAGAGGAAGAGGAGCGAACCGCCGAGCATTCCTAATAGGACCAGTATAATCAGGCCGACGAAGAGCCAGTCGCTGGTCCTGCCCTGCCGCGCCTCTTCGGCGGAGACGGTGGCGCGGCGTCTCAGCAGATTGATATTCCTGATGTTCGGTTTCCACCACGCGTCGAACGCATCGCCGACCCACGGAATCAATCCGACCACGAAGTAGACAGCGATGTTGAGTCCCATTCGCAGCAGCGTAATCTTCGGGACGCGATAACGCACGGCGGACGTGAGAAGGTAGAGCGCGACCAGCGTTGTGAGGGTGTCTCCGATGCCCGGCACTAAGTCAATCACCGCGTTCAACCCGAAGCGCCACCCGATGACAGGGATGCGAAACTGGTTATCCATCCACTGGCTCAAGACCTCAAGTTCACGCTCGACCTGAATCTGCGAAGGCCGCACGATCTGTTGGCCCACGTTCCTCTCCGCCGCT
>JAXDFO010000428.1:0-4614 GCA_034665545.1 Blastocatellia bacterium | reverse complement strand
ACTCCCCATGCGCATCCCGTAGCTCATGATGCGATAGGCTATGTCCGGGTGCAGGGCGTTGTCCGGGTGGGCGATTAAATCGTCCGAAGGCGAGAGGGCCAGCGCCGCGCTCATCTTCTGGTAGTTTTCCCGGCCCGTCAGTTGGACATAGCCGCGCCCGCGATAAAGATAGCCATCGCCGGGAATCGTGTTGCCGAGGTTGTTGCCGATTCGCGTGCCCGGCTCATACTTCTTGAAATAAGATTTTTGACCAAACTCGGTAATCGGCTGGTACTTGTCGGCGCATTCATGCTTGACGGTCGCAAACATGTAGGCCACCCAGCGCAGGTCCGTCACGTCGTTGTCCAACTCCACATAAGTGAGCATATTGTCCAGCCCTGAAACCTGTACCTGGTTGAGCTTTCCGTAAATCTCCCTGTATGTGTTGAAGAACGTCGTGTGATTGAATTTCATCTAGTCGCCTCCTGAAGAAGTGTCAATGAAAACTGAGGAGCGAGTGTATAGAAGTTGGCCCAAAAATGGGAGTCCCCGACTGCGCCCCTTTGATTAACGTTTGCGCCGTCGCTTATCCCTATCGGGAATCAGGTCGCCCGTGAAGATTTCAACGACGCCTTTGGCCGTGCCGATGAGCGGCGTCACATCCAGCCCGACGTGAAGCGCGCCGGGCAACAATCCCTTTCTCTTAATCTCGTAGCCCGCCAGGCTGAGAGCGAACGCGGAGCCGATGACGGGAATAGGTTTAATCAGACGCTTGGCTAAACTCCAGCCGCCCGCCCGTAACACTCTTCGCTTCAGACTCGCCGCCATAGCTCTCCTCTCAAATGCAAATTTTTAATTGGGCCAACTTCATTGTACTGGCGACTCGCCTCTGATACCAGCAGGCGCGCGGCAATTGCGGACGGCCTCCTTTGTGTTAGCATAAGCATCGGGTTCGTCCAAGCAAAAAATCCAAACACGATCCGGCTGCAAACAGATGACGCACAACGCACAACGCGCGCTCGCCTTGACTCTCTTACTTTTTCTCATCCTCTTGCCCCTCGCCTGCGGTCGTTCGGGCGCGGGCGATGCTGGCCGCACTCTCTTAATCTACACGCCGCACGGCCAGGACATGCTGAAAGATTTCGTCGCGCGCTACAAGCAGGCGCACCCGGAAGTGAGCGTGCAGTTTCTGGACATGGGTTCGCGCGAAGTGTTGGAGCGCGTGCGCGCCGAACGCAATCGCCCGCAAGCGGACCTCTGGTGGGGAGCCGCGCACACGACCTTCCAGACGGCTGCCAACGAAAACCTGCTCGCGCCCTACAAGCCTTCCTGGTCCGGTAATGTGCCTGAGTCCTCGCGCGATGCCGAAGACCGTTGGTACGGCACATACGAGACGCCCGAAGTTATCGTTTACAACAGCGAGGCCGTGAGCCTTGCGGATGCGCCGAAAGACTGGGACGACGTGCTTGACGCGCGCTGGCGCGACAAAGTCCTGATTCGCAACCCGAACCCTTCCGATTCTATGCGTGCCATCTTCGGCGCGATGGTCTGGCGTTTTTATGGAGAGACCAACTCGCCCGCAGGCGGCTACGACTGGCTGCGCAAGCTGGATGCGAACGTCCACGAGTACACGGCGGACGGCACGCTCCTCATGCAGAAGATGGCGCGGCGCGAAGGTCTCATCAGCCTCTGGGACATGCCGGACGTGCGGCTCTATCGTGAGCAGAAACACTTTCCCGTTGATTACGTCATCCCCAGGAGCGGGACTCCGGTCGTCACGGACGGCATAGCCATCTTGCGCGGCGCGCCGCATGAAGAAGAGGCTCGCCGCTTTTACGAGTTCGTCACCACGCCCGAAAGTCTCACGCACGCGGCGCAGAGCTACTATCGCCTCCCCGTGCGAACGGACATAGACCGCGCGCAGTTGCCCGCCTGGATGAACCAGCCCTTCACGCGCATGCCCCTCGACTGGAATCTACTGAACCGCGACGGCAACGAATGGCTGCGCTATTGGGACACGGAAATTCGCGGGCGCAACAAGTGACCGGAGAGAGACTGGAGGTGAGACGCGAATTGTCCTTTCTAACTTTGCAGAATATCTCTAAACGCTACGGCGAGACGAGCGCGGTCGCGGATGTTTCCCTCTCGGTCGAACGCGGCGAATTCTTCGGTCTGCTCGGCGCGTCCGGCTGCGGCAAGACGACGACCTTGCGCATGATAGCGGGCCTCGAAACTCCAGATGAGGGCGTCATCGAATTCGATGGACGAGACATCACACGCTTGACGCCGGAGCGTCGCGGCTTCGGCATGGTCTTTCAAAACTACGCGCTCTTCCCTCACCTCAATGTTTATGAGAACGTCGCTTTCGGCCTGCGCGCGCGTCATCGTCCGAAGCCGGAAGTGGCGGAGAGAGTCGCGGGCGCGCTCGCGCTGGTCCAGCTTCCGGGTTATGAGACGAGGCGCGTTGACGAACTCTCCGGCGGACAGCAACAGCGCGTGGCGATTGCCCGCGCCATCGCCATAGAGCCTGCGCTTCTTCTCTTCGACGAACCGCTTTCAAATCTTGATGTGGCCTTGCGAGAGGAGACGCGCGGCGAGTTGCGCGAACTCGTCGCGCGTCTCGGCCTCACAGCCGTCTACGTGACGCACGACCAGGAGGAAGCCTACGCCCTCTGCGACCGCATCAGCGTGATGAACGCGGGCCGCATCCTGCAAACGGGAACGCCGCGCGAAATCTACGAGCGTCCCGCAGAGCTTGCGGTCGCGCGCTTCCTCGGACGCAACAACCTGATACGCGTCATGCGCCTCAGCGCGATGCACGACTCGCTCGCAAAATTCAAAACCCTGGAAGGCGGCCACGTCCTCAACGCCCGCGCCGGAGCAGACGAGTTGGCCCCCATCAACAAACCCTGCACGCTGGCGATTCGCCCCGAACACATCCACATCATCAACGACAAAGACGAGACCGCAGAGAACGCCCTGCCAGCGCGCGTCCGTGAAGTCAACTTCGCGGGCGCGACCACGACCGTCAAGCTGGACGCCAACGGCCTCATGCTCGAAGCCCTCCTCCTCAGCCCCCAAGGTCTCAACAACGGCGACGCCTGCACCATCTCGCTTCCCGCAGAACGCATCACTGCACTAAGCGAAAGTGAAAGGCAAACATGAAGGCCCAGGTCGCAAGGATGAGAGAAAAACTATTCAAGCTGAATAGCTCATCTCTCATCCTTCATCCCTCCTACTCCATCCTCGCCCTTCTAGTCTTCGTCGTGCTGCTCTACGGCGTCCTGTATCCGAACCTGCGCGTAGTCACGGCGTCGCTGCAAGGCGCTGAAGGCGGTTGGTCCATTAATAACTACGCGGACTTTCTCAAGCAGCGCGCGGTGCTCGAAGCGACCTGGACCAGCATGGGCGTATCGCTCATGACTGTTATCTTCTGCGCGCTCGTCGGCGTCCCGCTCGCCTTTCTCTTCGAGCGTTACACGTTCCCCTTAAGACGCTTCTTCGCGGCCCTCGCGGCCTTGCCTCTGGTCCTCCCGCCGCTCGTCGGCACCATCGCCTTTATCTTTCTCTGCGGCGAATCGGGCATCCTCGCGCGGCTGGTCCAGAAAACATTTCACCTGACCGGCGCGCCCTGGTCCCTGCGCGGGTGGACGGCGTTGCTGCTCTTTCACACATACACGATGTACCCGTTTTTTTACGTCCTGACGGGGGCGGGCCTGCGCCGCGTTGATGCTGGTCTGGCAGAGGCCGCGAGCGGTCTCGGCGCAAGTTCTGCGCGCGTGCTTATAAAAGTCTTGCTGCCGCAACTGACGCCATCGCTCGTCGCCGCCGCGCTTTTAACTTTCATGACTTCGATGGCGTCCTTCAGCGCGCCGCTCCTGTTCGGCGGCGGCGTGCGCCCCTTGACGCTGGAAATCTTCAGCGCGCGACAACGCGGCGATGCGACACTCGCCCTCACAGAGACGGTCATCCTCGCGGTCATCTCACTGTTGGCCCTCATCTTTTTTCAACGCTACGAGGGGACGCGAAAATTCGCCGCCGCAGCCTTGAAGGGAGCGACGCGCAGGCGCGCGCCCATCAAGAGCGGACGTGCGCGCATGTTAGCGACCGCGTGCGGCATCATCTTCTCGACGTTGCTCGCGCTTCCGGTGCTGACGCTCTTTCTCGTCAGCTTCGCGCGCGACGGAGTCTGGACCACTCAGACCCTGCCGCCCGCTTACACGCTCGGCAACTACGCGCGCCTCTTCACGCAAGAGGATGCGCTGGCGGTGGTCCTGAACAGTCTCACGATGGCGGGGCTGGCGGCTCTGGCCGCGCTGCTCTGGAGTTTCTGCGTTACCGCGCTGGTCATGAAAATTGGACCAGGATTGAGACGCATCGTCTCTCTGCTGGTGCTCGTGCCGTGGGCCTTGCCGGGCACGGTCGTCGCCGTCTCCATCGCGGAAGCCTACGGCAAAGAGAATCCTTTGACGGGCTCTTTCATTCTCGTGGGCACGTTCTGGATTCTGCCAGTCATCTATTTCCTGCGCTTTATGCCGCTCGTCGTGCGGGCCGTACAGGCGAGCCTGGAGCAGATGGACCGCGCGCTCGAAGAGGCCGCGAGCGCGCTCGGAGCCGGATGGTTGAGGCGGTTCT
>JAXDFO010000427.1:0-3854 GCA_034665545.1 Blastocatellia bacterium | reverse complement strand
CTTCGATTTCCCCGGTCTCGATGCGGAAGCCTCTGATTTTGATTTGGTGGTCGAGGCGGCCTAGGAATTCCAGGTGAGCGTCCGGGAGGAAGCGTGCGAGGTCTCCCGTTCGGTAGAGCCGCGCTCCCGGCTCCGTGCCGAACGGATGAGGGACAAACTTTTCGGCGGTCAATGCGGGTTGATTCAGATAGCCGCGTGTGAGTCCTGCGCCTCCGATGTAGAGTTCACCCGCGACACCTGCGGGGACCGGTCGCATGCGCTGGTCCAGAATATAAGCCTCCGTATTCGCCAACGGGCGACCGAGCGGAAGCGTCGCGCTGAGGTCTTCGGCAGACGATTGGCCCAGGCCATAGGCGAGCACACCGACAGTCGTTTCCGTTGGCCCATAGTGATTGAAGATATCGCATCGCGGGGCGAGCAGCTTTATTTTCTCAACCATCTCCCGGCGAGTGGCTTCGCCGCCCAGGACAAGACGCTGGCGCGGCAAGACCTGATTGCCTTGAGAGGCATTCAAGAGCGCGCTGAGATGAGAGGGCACGATCTTCAAAGAGTCAATCGCATGATGAGAGAAATACTCTCCAAGCGAAACTGCGGATAGCGCGCGCTCCGCACTGATGACGTGGAGCGTTCCGCCGCTACTCAATGTCGGATAAATCGCCGTGTGGCCCAGGTCTGCGGCCAGGGTTGAGACGGTGGCAAAACTGCCGGGCGCGCTCAGGTCCAGCCTGCTCGTGATGGCTTGCACGTAATGACATAACTGCCTGTGCTCAACGGCGACTCCCTTCGGCATCCCTGTCGAACCAGAGGTATAAATTATGTATGCCAGATTGCCCGGCTGCACATCGCTGAGCGGCGGCTCCGTAGTCTCAAGCGCAATCAAATTCCATTCCGTGTCCAGGCTCAAGATTGGCGTTTGCACATCGGGCAATTGGTCCAGCAGATGCGATTGAGTGAGCAACACTCGCGCCCTTGTGTCCGCCAACATGAACTTCAGCCGCTCCTTCGGAGAGGCAGGGTCAAGCGGCACATACGCGCCCCCGGCTTTGAAGATGCCAAGCGCCGCGATAATCATCTCCACAGAGCGGTCCATGTAGATGCAGGCGGTTCGCTCCGGGCCCACGCCCTGTTTTTGTAGATAGCGCGCAAGCTGGTTGGCGCGTGCGTTCAACTCTGCATAGGTCAGCCGCGCGTCTTCAAAGATGAGCGCGACGGACTCAGGACTCTTCCGCGCTTGCGCCTCGAAGAGATGATGAAAGCATTGCTCCGCGAGATGTTCCCTGGCCGTCGTGTTCCACTCAAAGAGGAGTTGTTGCCGCTCAGCTTCACTGACGATATTGAAATCTTCAATCGAAGCATGCAGGTCTTCAACCACGCTCGATAACAACGTCAGGAACTGCGCTGCCAGGCGTTCAATCTCATGACGGTTAAAACGGTTCGCATCATATTGGAATTCCGCCGCCAGCGTGTCGCCATCGCGCAGGCATGAGAGCTTCACATGAAAGCGTTCCGTGAGGACGCTGCGCTTGAGAATCGAAAACTTCGCGTCGCCCGCGACGCACGCGCCCCGGCTCTCCGCGTAGCTGAAGCAGTACGGGAAAAAGCCCGGGCCAGCGAGGCTCTCATCTTCGAGGCTGGTTAATTGGTCCAGGTCAAAATATTCCTGGGCCTCAGAGCTCTCGAATGTTTTCTGGTCCAGTTGGCCCAGAAATTCCGGGAAGCGCAGGCCCGCCTGCAAACCTGACTTAACCGGCAAAGTCCTGACGAACAACCCCAAAGCCTGGTCCAGCCCCTCGTAGTTTCGGCCATCAAAAGCTGCGCCGACGATAATCTCCTCCTGCGCGGTCAAGCGCCGGAGCAGAATTTGCCAGCAGGCCAGTAGAAAGTTGAAAGACGATGTGCCCTGCTGGCTGGCGAGCGCGGCTATCTTGGCCGCCGTCTCGCGGCTGACGGCGACGCTCAAAGATTGCGGGCGAAAGCCTTCACCTTGCGGCCTCGTCTCATATGGCAGCCTCAGAGTTTGCAGGGCCGCGAGGTCCAGAGCGCGCCAGTGCTCTTTGCTCGCCCGCGTCTCTTCTCCTTCAAGCAACTCGTTATGCACTTCGGCCACGTCAGCATACTGCACGGGCTCGTCAACCAAACTCTCGCCGCGCCGCGCCGCCGCATAACAGCGCGTGAGGTCTTGGACCAAATTATCCAGCGACTCATTATCGGCGCACATGGCTGAGAGCTTGACCAGCAACACTTGACGCTCCGGCGTGAGCGCAAGCAGGCGGGTCCGCATTAATGGACCATGTTCCAGGTCAAGCGGTAACTGGTCCAATTCATCCCACACCGCGTCAATCTGCGCAGACTGCTCCGCAACGCTGAACGCGCTCAGGTCATGCTCTTCCAATTGCCACGCATGGGCTTCGTCTATGACCTGAAGCGGCATGTTCATGGCCGTCAAGCGATGAAAGGTGGTACGCAGAATCTCGTGTCGCTCGATGACCTGTTCAAAAGCCTTTTCGAGCATCCCTCTATCGAGCCGTCCCTCAATCAACACGACGCACTGAGCGCGAAAGGGCTGGCCGCCGTCCTGCTGCTGCAATCGCCACAGATGCTTTTGTTGAGGAGACAAACGGAAGCCTTCAATGCTTCCCTTCTGCACGTCCATTTGCATATGCGTACCCGCCTGCTTCTGCGAAAGACCGCCGCCGCGTGTTGTTATTCGGAGCCTTCGGGCGGCTCTATGAGGGAAAGGTTTGCTTCAACACTGTGGTCCAGATAAACGTCTGGACGGTGTGAATAATGACTGGTCTTAAAGAACCATCAGGGTGAGGCATTTGAGCGGGTGAGGCGTTGCTCCGCATGACTTCAATCGTCTTGCTGCGCCTTGCCGAAGGCTTTGCGCTTGACGCTTTGGTATTTGAGCAGGCGCGCCTGCTTGAGTTCTATCTCTCTCTCCAACCGTCGCTGTTCGTCACTCTCCCTCAAGGCTGAGAGGAGCTTATCGAGAGGAACGTCGGGTTGCCCGGCGACGACGCTGAGAATGGTCTTGAACTGCTCGGTCATCCGGTTGACGGTCGCCTGGTCGAATAATTCCGTGGCGTAAGCGAGATGCCCCGAAAGCCCGTTCAAGGTGTTCATCGTGAGGTGCAAGTCATACCTTACAACCTTGCTTGAGTCGCCGACTTGATTAATCGTCAGGCCGGGCAGACTCAAGTTGCCTGTGACCTCTTCGTTGAGTTCAAACTTTACCTGATAGACGGGCGCGCGGCTCAGGTCACGTTCGAGTTGCAACGCTCCGACCAGCTTTTCAAATGGCAGGTCTTGATGCGCGTAAGCTTCGAGCGTCACGTCTCGCGTCCGGCTCATGAGCTCTTTGAAGCGTGGATTGCCGGAGAGGTCCGTGCGTATCACCAACTGGTTGATGAAGAAGCCTATCAGCTTTTCCGTCTCGGCTCGATTGCGGTTCGCCACGTTAGTGCCGAGCAAAATATCTTCCTGCCCCGTGTAGTGATAAAGCAGCACGTCGAAGGCCGACAGTAAGAGCATGAAGAGCGTGGTTCCCTCTTGCCTGCTCAATTGTTTGAGCGACTGAGAAACCTCCGGCGGCAAAACGAATGACTCACGCGCGCCGCGATAGCTTGGCACCGGCGGTCTGCTTCTGTCGGTCGGCATCTCCAACACCGGCATCCCCGCAAGTTGCTCTCGCCAGTAGGCAAGCTCTCGCTCCAAGACCTCGCCTTGCAACCACTCTCGCTGCCACTGCGCGAAGTCCGCATACTGCACTTCTAACTCCGGCAACGGACTCTGCTCGCCTTTGATGAAAGCCTGGTAGAGAGCGGCCACTTCATCAATGAGGATGGACATGG
>JAXDFO010000426.1:0-2616 GCA_034665545.1 Blastocatellia bacterium | reverse complement strand
TTCTTAGCACTCTCACTGTGATGGCCGCTTTATCGAAAACGACGAACGACACCCTGCCCGCTTCCCCGTTGGAGCATAGAAGGCCCGACGCGAAGCCGCTCGTTCTGGTGGCTGAAGACCATGAGGACACGCGCTTCATGCTCAGCTATCTTTTAGATTTGCGCGGATACCAGGTGGTCGAAGCCGCAGACGGCGAGGAGGCCGTGCTTCTGGCCGGGAGGCTGTGTCCCGATCTCATCTTGATGGACATGTCGCTTCCGCGCCTGGACGGCCTCGCGGCGATGCTACGCATACGCCAACTCGACGCGCTTCATTATGTGCCGGTCGTCTTTCTCTCCGGCCATGCCCAACCGGACATACGCGCCGCCGCGCTCGCTAAGGGCGGCAACGAATTTCTGGTGAAGCCCCTCAAGCTCAGCGAGTTGGAGATAGCTATCGAAAGACAACTAGGAGAAGACTGTGCCTCCAGGGCCGGGCAGCAGTCTCAAGAACGGAAAGATAATTACCATGAAGGATTTTGAACACAACAATGCCCGCACGAGAACAGGCGGGCGTACCGACTATCGCAACGCCGGAACCGCGCCCGCCGCGCGCATCACCGTGGAAGAAAACTTGAGCATCAACCGCGAATACAAAACTCCGAAGCCGATTCCGTTCAACGGGCTGCTCACCAACAAGCTCCTGGCAGCCCTGCCCGGCGCGGAGTTCGCGCGTCTTCTGCCGCATCTGGAGCCCGTCTCGTTCACCTCCGGCCAGGCCCTTTACAAGTTCGGCGCGGAGGTTGATTTCGTTTACTTCCCTGAAACCGCCATCATCTCTCACCTATATTTTTTGGAGGACGGCAGCACGACCGGGGCCGCCATCGTCGGCAGGGAAGGGATGATCGGACTCTCCGCGCTGTTAGGCTCGCGCCCGCCTTCGCACTGGACGCACGTCACGGTCGGCGGCAGCGCCATCAGGGTCTTGACGGACACTATTAAGCAGGAGTTCGCGCGCGGCGCAGCCTTGCAAAATCTCTTACTGAGCTACACCAGCGCGCGCCTGGCGCAACTCTCACAGAGGGCCGTCTGTAATGTTCGGCACACGGTTGAAGAACGCTTAGCCACCTGGCTGCTCATGATTGACGACCGCGCGAGCGACGAACAATTGCCGCTCACGCATGAAGAGATTGCGCACCACCTGGGCGCGCGCCGCGCGGGCATTACCACCGCTTGCAACGCGCTTCGGGATAGTGAAATTATTGATTACCATCGCGGCCTGATTCGCATTCAAGACCGTCGGCGGTTGGAGGAGTCAGCCTGCGAATGCTATGGCACGCTCAGGCAGACAAGCGAAAAACCATTGACCGAAAGTGATAAGAGAAATGTCAGGTAGCCCAGAGCCCTTAAGTGAAAACAGGCTTCTCGCCGCCCTTTCCGTGGAAGAGTATGAACTGCTCGCGCCGCACCTGGAACCCGTAACGCTCGACCTGAGCGAAATCCTGTTCAGGCCCGATGAACCTCTACAGCACGTCTACTTCCCGCTCAACTCAATCGTCTCCCTGCTCACGGAGTTATCGGACGGCAACGGACTAGAGGTCGGACTCGTAGGCCGTGAGGGCTTCGTCGGCATCTCCGCCATCCTGGGCGGGAACGAGACGAAGGTCGCCACCGTGCAAGCGCAGGGGCGTGCCCTCAAGATGCGGGCCGCGAAACTCCTGGAAGAGTTCAGACGCGGCGGCACGCTGCAAAACGTCCTCTTGCGTTACACGCACGCGCTGATGACGCAAATCTCACAGTCCGTCGTCTGCAACTCGCGCCACCCCGTAGAGGGACGCCTGGCCCGTTGGCTCCTCATGTACCAGGACCGTTTGGAAAGAGACGAGTTTGAGTTGACTCATGAGTTTATGGCCCACATGCTAGGCGTGCGCCGCGCCAGCGTCAGCGAGATTGCCAGCAAGCTACAGTCGCTCGGATTTATTCAATACCAGCGCAGGCGCATCAAGATTATAGACCGCGAAGGATTGGAAGAGTTCACCTGCGAATGCTACCCCGTGGTCAAAGAAAAGTTCAAAGACTTCCTGCTCTAACCACATCAACCAAACTGAGTTCGGTGATGAGAGGCCAGCTATTCTGAGAATAGCTGGCCTCTCATCATCGAGTTGTAGAGCGGTCCTCAATTGAGGGTGGGGAATAAAGCGTTCACCACAGAGACACAGAGCACGCAGAGCGGGCACAGAGGCTGAATGCCTTTCTCTGTGTCAACTCTGCGTGCTCTGTGTCTCTGTGGTGAAGAGCTCTTTTAAGAGGTTCATCATCCTTCCGGTTCGGGGATGAAGCGATAGCCGATGCTGCGCACGGTCAGGAGGTGTTTGGGTTTGGCGGGGTCTTCCTCCACGTAGCGGCGCAGGCGAACGATGAAGTTGTCAATGGCGCGCGTGTCCGTATCAACGTGCAGGTTCCAGACATCCTCTAAAATCTCCTTGCGCGAGACGGGACGGCCCGCGTGGCTGATGAGATAGCGCAGGAGGTCCGCTTCCATCAAAGTCAACTGCACGACACGCCCGTGCGCCTGCAATTCCTGCGCGGCGAAATCCACAGTCTTGCCGTCAAATGAGTAAAGCTCTTTTTTAGTCTC
>JAXDFO010000425.1:0-10562 GCA_034665545.1 Blastocatellia bacterium | reverse complement strand
GCCCCGACAGGTCCACTAATTTCTCGTTCTTCGGGTTCTCAATATTGCCGAAGAACATGCGTTGATAGAGCCAGAGCATGTAGCCCGCGTTTAAGATAATGCCGAGCGCGGCCCAACCGGCCCACATCGGGTTGGCCTCGAACGCGCCGCGCATCGAAAGAAATTCAGAGATGAAGACGCAGAGGAGCGGCAAGCCGATGGCCGTCATCGCCATCGCCAGAAAGATGGCCGCGTAGCCCGGCATGACGTGCGAGAGGCCGCCGAACTCGGCCACGTTGCGCGTGTGTCGTCGCTCGTAAATAATGCCGACGAGCAGGAAGAGCGCGGCTGAATAGATGCCGTGATTAATCATGTGAAGGACCGCGCCGTTGACCCCGTTCGGGTTCAAGGCGAAGAGACCCAGCATAACTATGCCCATCGAAGAGACGGAAGAATAAGCGACCAGCTTCTTCACGTCCCCATCTTTTTTGACGACGAAATACATCGCCGCCAGCGCGCCGTAAATAATCCCTATGATCGCCAGCCCGACCATCACGCTGCGCACGCCGAACCCGCCGAAATAGCTTTCATCGAATGAAGCTTTGGGAAACATCGGCAGGTTAAAGCGGAAGAAACCGTAAGTGCCCAGCTTGAGCAGGATGCCCGCGAGAATCACGGAACCGGCGGTCGGGGCTTCGACGTGCGCGTCCGGCAGCCAGGTGTGAAACGGAAACATCGGAACCTTAATCGCAAAGCCGAGCGCGAAGGCGAAGAATAAAAGAACCTGCATCGTCCCCATCGGCAGGACCGAACCCATCGCCTGCAAGAACATGATGTTGAAGATGCCCGTGTGATTAATGGCCGCCGCGTTCATGGAGTTTTGCAACATGTCATGCGCGGGACCGCTCTGCCCCGCGATGAGCTCAAAGGTGGCGGGGGCAATCTTCAAAGTCATGTTCGGGTCTTGCGTCAGGAAGTAGAGTTTCAAAATCCCCAGCAGCATGACGACGGAACCGACGAGCGTGTAAAGGAAAAATTTTATCGCCGCGTAGAGCCTGCGCTCGCCGCCCCAGATGCCTATGAGGAAGTACATCGGCACGAGCGAGACCTCGAAGAAGAGATAGAAGAGAAACAGGTCCATAGAGGAGAAGACGCCGACGACCGCCGTCTGCAAGAGGAGCAGCAGGGCGTAATATTCCTTCTCGCGCTTCTCTATGTACTTCCATGATGAGAGCGAAGCTATCAAGCCGAGCAGCGTCGTCAACACGATGAGCAGCACGGCCACACCGTCCGCGCCCATCTGGTAACGCGCGCCGATGACGGGTATCCACTGAAGGTCTTCCGTAAACTGCATCCCGCCCGTCGCGCGGTCGTAGCCGGACATCAACAGCAGCGAGACTAGAAAAGTCAGCCCGAACCAGGCGGTCGTGAACTGCTTGATGAGCTTCGACTGCTCCTTCTTAAAGAAGGCCAGCACGATGACCGCACCCAACGCGGGCAGCCACGTAATGATCGAGAGAAGAGCCGGAATTTTCACTGTGCCTCCAAAAAATTTTGGGCCAATTCAAAATCCAAAACCTAAAATCCAAAATGAATAAACCCGCCCCGGAACGCCGTCAGGATGTCTCCGCCGAACATGATGACGACGGCGATAATCAATCCGAGGACCATGACGAGCGCGTAGTTGGCCGTCAGGCCCGTCTGCGCCGCGCGCAGCAGTGGAGACATGAGACGGCTGATGAAGTTGGCGACCATGTTCACGATTCCGTCCACCACATACTTATCGAAGCCGCCCGTGATGACGCTCGCCAGTCTGGTCAACCAGGCCGCGCCGTTGACCGCGCCGTCCACCACCTTCGAGTCAATCGCGTAGACGCCGCGCGCCGCGTCCATCGTGCGACGTGTAAAGAGCGCGCCGTATAATTCGTCAACCCAGTACTTGTGATAGCTGGCCCGGTAGAGCGGTCTCAAACGCGCGGCCCAGACGTTCGGCAAACCCGGACTCTTGAGATAGAAGAGCCAGCCCATCAGCATCCCAAATCCGGCTACCAAGAGCGAGATGATGATGAATATCCACTCGGTCAACCGATGGCTGCCGACGGATTTTTCGACCGCGTGCGCGAGGTTGAATCCAGTGTCACCATAAGGCCCGCCCGATTCCTGGCCCACTGGTCCAGCATGGCCCGCGCCGGTTTGCGAGGAAGGCTCGCTGGTGGTCGGCAGCGCGCTTCCTTCGGCGGCACGCGCGTGGCCCGACGCCACCATCGTTTCCTCTTCGCTCTTTTCCCCGAACGTCTTCGTCTGCGGATTCCAGATGACTGGTTCGAGCCAGGTCACTATGTTCAAACGTCCGCCCGCGTGCCCGCTTCCAGTGAAGGCCGGGCCAATCCCGACCAGCCCGCCGACGACCGCCAGCACAGCCAGCACAGCAAGTGGAACCCACATCGAAGCGGGCGATTCATGCGGCGTGTGCGCGCCGTGACCATGTTCGCCGTGAGCGTGCGCGTCATGCTTGTGGGCGGACAGGTCGCCGCCGTTGGGGTCAATGCCGTGACCTGTCTTGGCGGCGACTTGATGCGCCGAGGTGTCTTCGTGTATTGGGCCAACATGTTCGCCGGGCTCGTGGCGCGGGCGGTCGCCTGCCGAAGCCATACGCGCGTCGTGCGGCTTGAGTCCTTCATCAAAGGCGTGGGCGTGTGCCTCGTCTGCTTCTCCGCCCGCGTGCGTGTCCTTGAATCTCTCTTCGCCCCAGAAGGTCATCGCCACGAGGCGCGTCATGTAAAAGGCCGTGCAGGTCGCGGCGATGGTGGCGACGAGCCAGAATATCCACCCGCCCGGAATGTAGTTAGTAGAGGCTGCGTTCCAGAGTATCTCGTCTTTGGACCAGAAACCGCTGAACGGAATGATGCCGCAGATGGCGAGCCAGCCCGCGAGAAAGGTCCAGTAAGTGTACGGCATGTACTTTCTGAGACCGCCCATGCGCCGCATGTCCTGCTCGTGATGCATGCCGTGAATCACCGAGCCTGCGCCGAGGAACATGAGAGCCTTGAAGAAGGCGTGCGTCATGACGTGGAAGATGCCTATGACGAAAGCCCCGACGCCGCACGCGAGGAACATAAAGCCGAGTTGCGAGACGGTCGAATAGGCCAGCACTTTCTTGATGTCGTTCTGGGTGATGCCGATGGTCGCGGCGAAGAGGGCCGTGGCCGCGCCGATTGTGGCGACGACGAGCATCATCGTCTGCGAGTGTTGGAAGATGACGTTGGTGCGCGTCAGCATGTAGAGGCCAGCCGTGACCATCGTCGCCGCGTGAATCAGTGCGGAGACGGGAGTCGGACCCGCCATCGCGTCCGGCAGCCAGACGTAAAGCGGTATCTGCGCGCTCTTGCCGCACGCGCCGATGAAGAGACCGAGAGCTATCCAGGACATCAATCCCCAGTGGCCCAGAGGTTCGAGCGGGTACGCGCTCGCCCCCGTCATCACGTTAGTATATTGCGCCGTTCCGAAGGTGGCGATGATGCCGAAGACTCCGAGCGCGAAACCGAAGTCGCCGATGCGGTTGGTGATGAAAGCCTTGCGCGCGGCATCGCCCGCTTCCTTGCGGTCGAAGTAGTAACCGATGAGCAGGTAAGAGCAGAGGCCGACGCCCTCCCACCCGACGAACATCATCAGAAAGTTCGACCCCATGACCAGCACGAGCATCGAAAACATGAAGAGGCCCAGGTACGCGAAGAAGCGATAGAAGCCAGCGTCGCCGTGCATGTATCCGGTGGCGAAGACGAAGATGCACAGGCCCACGCCCGTCACCACGAGCATGAAGATGGAAGAGAGCGGGTCAAGCTGGTAACTCCACTCTATGTCCAGGTTCGCGCCCCTGCGCGGAGTCGTCGCCGCAGCCGCGTTCGTCCCTCGCGCTTGAGGAGACGCGCCCTGCGTTATCTCCATGTCGCCGCCGGGAATCCATGTGTACTTGAAGCCGTCCTGGCTCGTCACGTAGGGCGCGGGCCACATCGCGCTCCCGCCGAAGCCGTACGAATAAACCGCCCCCAGGCTAATCACAAACGCGAGCGCGACAGACCCCACCGCGATGGCCCCGACCACCCTTTCAGAGAAACGAAAGGGACGGCCCAGCAGTCCGTTGACCGCCGCGCCAGCGAGAGGTAAAAGCGGAACCAGCCAGATGAGTTTAAGCATAAGCGAAAAGCAGGAGTCAGGAGCCAGGAGCCAGGAGCCAGAAGGAAGAGCAGAGCCTTGAGCATGCTATTGCTTTTCTTCTGGCTCCTGACTCCTGGCTCCTGGCTTCTGTAGTTACCATTTTAATAGATCAATCTCGTCAACCCAGATGGTCTCTTTATTACGGTAGAGCGCGATGACGATGCCGAGTCCGATGGCGGCCTCTGCGGCGGCGACGACGATGATGAACACGGTGAAGACCTGCCCGGCGACCGCGCCCGCGTTGCCG
Organism: Blastocatellia bacterium; assembly: GCA_034665545.1. Taxonomy (GTDB): domain Bacteria; phylum Acidobacteriota; class Blastocatellia; order Pyrinomonadales; family Pyrinomonadaceae; genus DASYML01. The sequence continues at coordinate 6,121 of JAXDFO010000425.1, read as the reverse complement.
GTGTCCTGAAGATAGCGAGAGAAGGCTATGAAGTTTAGATTCGCCGCGTTCAGTATCAACTCGATGGACATGAAGATGACGATGATGTTGCGACGCGTCAGCACGCCCGCCACGCCGATGATGAAGAGCAACGCGCCGATGACCAGAAACTTCGAGAGGTCAGGATGCGTCAGCCCCTGCTTCATCAGCGATAGCCTGTCTCCCGTCGCCTCCTGTAACAAGAGGGCGCAGACCGGAGTTAAAATGTTGCTCATAATTCACCCTTGCTTTTCAGCAGTTCCGGGTCCACATCGTCCACGGCGGCCTCCTGCTTGAGCGTGCGCGCGAGCATCACTGAGCCGATGATGGCGACCAGCAGGAGGACGCTCGCAATCTCGAAGGGCAACGACGCATAGCGATAGAGGCTTGCGCCGATGCGCTCCGTGTCCTTCGTCAAATGGGTCGTGCCCGTCGCTCCGACCTGTGAAGCGGCTTGCTGCTCGGCGCGCTGGACGGCCACTTCCTTGAGCTTGGCTTCATCGCGCTTTTGCAGGTTCTGCGCGCCCTGATTCAATTCGTAGGTGATGCCAAAGGCCAGCAGCGCGGAGAAAACGAGCGTCGCCAGAACCTGCGACGTGCTGTTGAAGATGGCCTCGCGCCCGCGCTCTTCCGCGCTCACGTTGACCAGCATGATGACGAACAGAAAGAGGACCATCACGCCGCCCACGTAAACCAGAATCTGTACGCCAGCGATGAACTCCGCGCCGAGCAGGATGAAGAGCGCGGCCACGGAGACCAACGACGAGATGAGAAACAGCGCGCTATGCACGGCGTTGCGCGCCAGCACCGTCAGCAGCCCCGCGATCAACGCCGCGAACCCGAATATCCAGAAGAAGAGAGCTTCCCAACCAGAGAGAACCATAGGATTTATGATTTATACTTGACCGTTTCGCGGCCCTGTTCGAGCATCTGGCGATTCCAGACGAAGCCCGCGCGCGAGTAGGTCGCCAGTTCAAATTCCTGCGTCAGTTCGAGGCAGGCCGTCGGGCAAGCCTCCTGGCACAACGCGCAGAACATGCAACGCGAAGTGTCGAAAATAAATTCGTCCAAAACCTTCTTCTTGCGCTGCTTGCCCGCGACCGTTATCTCTATGTCCATAGGGATTACGTCAATGCAATCTTCCGGGCAGGCGAGCGCGCACAAGTTACAAGCGATGCAGAGCGTCTCGTGCGTCTCCGGGTCCATGTTGAGACGCGGCGCGCCGTGAAAGCGCGGGGCCACGTCGGGGCGCACCTTCGGATATTGCTCCGTGTAGATGCCCTTGCCCGCGACCGCATCCTTGTCGGTCAACGCGCCGACGTTGTACTTCATCGTCAATCCTAGCCCCTTCAACAAATCAACCATGAAGAAGCGTTTTAACTTCTGCTTGAAAGTCGGCTGCGGAACATTTACTGCTGGCATAACAACTCCATAAACTCGAAACCTTAAACTTCGGACTTTAACGCGACTGCCGGTGCGCCCTGCGGCAAGTCCACGAGGCGAATCTGGCGGCGATGACTCTTCAAGTTGAAATCGCGCGCGCGCCAGTTAATCATTGAAAGCACCCCGGCTGTGATGAACAACCCGCTCCAACCGATGACGATGACGATGGCCTTTCCAGTGCCCGTCAGGTTCACTCCCTGATAGACCGACTCGACCGTCTTCAGCCCGCGCCAGCCGTCCAACGCCTGCACGACGAAAATAGTAATAGTCGTTATAACGATATTCGTGAGCGCGGCGGGCGTCAGCCACTTCCATCCGAGTTCCATCAGTTGGTCATAGCGATAACGCGGCAGCGTCCAGCGCAGCCAGAAGTACAGGTAGAGCACGATGGTCAGTTTCACCAGAAAGACTATCAGGCTGAGGATGACGTAGAGGTTGTGATAGCCGTTTGCTTCCGTCAAGCGATAGACGCCGGGGAAGTACCAGCCGCCGAGGAAGAGGGTGGTCGCAATCGAACTCGCCACGACCATCGCCGCGTACTCGGCCATGAAGAAGAGCGACCAGCGAAAGCCCGAATACTCCGTGTGAAAACCCGCGACGAGTTCCGACTCGGCTTCGGGCAGGTCGAAGGGCGCGCGGTTGTTCTCAGCGATGCCGCTGATGAGAAAGGTGATGAAGCCGAGCGGTTGATAGAGTATGAACCAGATGGTATCGGACTGCTGCGCGGCGACGATGCCGGACATCGAGAGCGTGCGCGCGAACATCAGCCCGCCGATCAACGCCAGCCCCATGGAGACTTCGTAAGAGACCATCTGCGCCGACGAACGCAACGCGCCGAGCAGAGAATATTTTGAATTACTGGACCAGCCAGCGAGTATCAGCGCGAGCACGCCGACGCTCGACACGGAGAGCACGAAGAGAATGCCTATGTTGATGTCAGTGATAACGCCCCAGTCGGGCGCGAACGGGATGACGGCGAAGACGATGAAGGCGGCGGCGACCGCTATGTAAGGCGCGAACCTGAAGATGTAAGGGTCCGCCTTGTCGGGCACGAAGTCTTCCTTCGTTAAAAGCTTGATGCCGTCCGCGATGGGCTGCAAGAGTCCCCACGGGCCGACGCGCATGGGACCGAGACGGGCCTGTATGAAGGCGGAAATCTTGCGCTCCGCATAAGACGCGTAAGCGACCCAGAGGGCGATGAGCGTGATGACCAGTCCGATTTGTATGAGCGGCCAGATGATGAAGTTGGTCGTCTCCGCGCTGAAGAATCTCAGCAGCAGGCTGTCTATAAAATTGGGCGGCGCAAAAAGCGCGAGTGTCTCTCTCATCTTTTATAGCTCAATCGAGAAGACCGTTTGATGGACCTGTTTCAAATCCGCATACTCCAGGTCGTCATCCAGCGTCCCGCTCCGGTCAACGACCAGGTATGAAGACCATTCCCCGATGGGAAACGGCGGCGTGTGCCAGGTTCCCATGTGATAGGCGTAAGGCAAACGACCGTCAACCAGAAACGCTGTCACCTCTTCAATCAAAGGCGCGGGTCCGGCTGAGGGCGGCGCGACGGCAATCACGCTCTGCGACGAGACGAGCGGCGAAAAGACCTGCATCGTCCGCTTGTGCCGCGCCATGAAATCAAACTCTAACTCGCGCCGCTCGCTCGTCATCCCCGTCATGCAGGGCTGGCCCGCGCCCAGGTCAATATCCACAGAACCGCGACTGTCAATCAACACCCCGAAGGGCGCGAAACTCTCGCGCGTCATCGGCTGAACCTTGAGACGAACAACTCGCATAAGTCAGGAGTCTAGGAGTCTGGAGTCTGGAGTCTGAAATCAGGCTTGTGACTCCAGACTCCAGACTCTTGACTGTTACCTATCAATTTCTCCGAGCACGATGTCGAGCGTGCCGATGATGGCGACGACATCCGCGATGAGATGGCCCAGGCACATCTGCCGCAGGGCTTGCAAATTGATGAAGGAGGGCGGGCGGACATGGACGCGCGCCGGGCTGGCCGTCCCGTCCGAGACTAAATAACAACCGATCTCGCCCTTCGGTCCCTCGATTGAATGATAGTAGTCGCCTGCGGGCGGCTTGATTATCTTCGGCACTTTCGCGTTGACCGGTCCATCCGGCAACTTCTCAATCGCCTGCTGCACGATACGGCGCGACTGTCGCATCTCTTCCAGGCGGACCAGGTAACGGTCATACGTGTCGCCGTTTTCTCCGAGCGGAATGTCGAAATCCATCTCAGCATAGGCCGCATAGGGCCGCGACTTGCGCACGTCCCAGGCGACGCCGGAGCCGCGCAGGGCCGGACCCGACAAGCCTATGGCGACGGCGTCTTCAGCCGAGATAACGCCGATGCCGACGGTCCTTCCGAGCCAAATGCGATTCTCAGAGAGCACAGTCTCATATTCGTCTATGCGCTTCGGAAAGTTGTTGACGAAGCGGCGCACGTCCGTCTCGAAACCCTCGTAAGCGTCGTTCGGCATGCCGCCGATGCGCCACGCGTGGCAGGTCAGGCGCGCGCCGAACTGCCGCTCGAATATTTTGAGAATCTCCTCGCGCTCGCGCAAGCACCAGAGCAGGACCGTTATCGCGCCGATGTCCAGCGCGTGCGTCGCCAGCCACAAGAGATGCGAGGCGATGCGGTTGAGTTCCGTCAGGACGGTGCGTAGGTAGTGGGCGCGCGGCGGGACCGCGAGGCCCATCATCTGCTCTACGGTTTCGACCCAGACGAGACCATTCGAGACCGCCGCGATGTAATCCAGACGGTCCCAGTAAGGAGCAATCATCGGGTACTGGCGGTTCTCCGCAATCTTCTCCATCCCGCGATGCAGAAAGCCTATATCGCAATCGAGGTCAATCACCGTCTCGCCGTCAAGATGCAGGATGACGCGCAGCACTCCATGCGTGCTCGGATGCTGCGGCCCCATGTTCAGCACCATCTCTGGGCTGTCAAGCAGCGTCTCTCTGGTCGTTGCGATTTCTACTTGATGCATAATTTGAAAAGCAGGGAGTCAGGAGCCAGGAGCCAGGAGCCAGAATAAAAACGATAGCATGCTTTTCATGATGGCTAGTGGCTTCTATTCTTTCTTATAACAACCCGTGACGCTGCGCGAGTCCAGGATGAGGCCGATGGCGTCGGCCTCGCCGCTACGCTTGCGCGCGAGCAGTTTGTGTATGATGGCCGAAGCCGCGCTCGCCTTGTTCCAGGTATTGCGCGGCGACATGGTCTCGGTCAACACGTAGCCAGCCTCTTCAGCCGCCTCCCGCGTCTCGAAAACCTTCGCCTCGTAGTGCGCCGCCAACTCTTTCAGATTCATAAGCGAGTGGGCCGTGGGCCGTTGATGGCGGTCAGTTAAGAGATGAGCACTGACCGCTCATCACTGACCACTGTTTACTTGTCCTTCGGCATGACTTCCTTGCCTGCGCGGAAGATTTCGCGCACTTGCCGCTCCGCCGGGACGTGTAGCATTTCCAGGCCATAGGCGCGACGCTGGACCAGTTGCTCCTGCTGCACTTCCGTGAACTCCGGGAGGTGTTTGGTGGTCCAGTTATTCTCCATGAATTCGAGTGGATAATCTTTTCTCAGGGGGTGGCCCTCCCAGTCCGGCGGCAGGAGTATGCGGCGCAGGTCCGGGTGATTTTTGAAGGGCACGCCGAAGAGGTCGAAGACTTCGCGTTCCATCCAGTTGGCGGCGGGCCAGATGCCCGTCACGCTCTCAACGCCCGACTGCTCGTTCGCCGCGACCTTCAAACGCACGCGCGCGTTGGCCGGAATCGAGTAGAGGTTATAGATAACATCGAAGGGAGCGTCGAAGCGATCCGGCAAGTGCACGCAGGTCACGTCCGTCAGATAGTTGAAGGGCGTCTCAGCATCGCTCTTGAGAAGTTCGCAGACTTCCAGAAGGCGCGCGGCTTCTATGCGAATCGAAAGTTGACCGACGAACTCAGTGGCTTCGACGACCGCGCCGCTTACAGTCTCGCCCAGATGTTTGACGAGCGGGTGCGTGGAAGCGTCTGTCGGCTTCGGCCCTTCTTCCTTCTTTTTGACGGGAGCTTTGGGCGCGCCCGTTCCTGCTGCGGCTGCTCCGGCGGGTTGCGGCGGCGAGGGCTTATCGCCTGCGGCCTGCTTGGTGGCGGCGACGCGGGCCTTCGCTTCGGCAATCTTGGTGGCCTTTTCCGCGTCGGACTGCGAAGGATTCTTGAGCGGGTCTCCGATGGCGGGCGATGCGCCGCCGGGCGGTTGCGGTCCGGTCGCCTTGGCTTCGTTTGTTTCGTTCGCGCCTTGCGGAGTCTTTGAAGGGTCGCCGGATGAAGCGGGGACGGTCGTGCCGCTTCTGGAACTGCCCGAAGGGGCCTTGCCGGTCAGTGCTGCCTGGCTTTCGGGTGTCGGGGGCGCGGCCTGCGCGTCGCCGGGCGGAGGCGGCAGAGCGCCAGCATTCTTCGTCTCCCCGCCCGGACTCGGACTCTTGTCGTCGGTCCGCGCATCGGAAGATGAAGAGGAGTCTTGCGGTCTGTTCGGGTCGTCTACCATCTCGCTCGCGTAACTACACCCTCAGTGAAATCTCGCTCGCGGCTTGTGCCGAAAAGGACCGGAGCGCACACCATAAACGGACGCTCTTGTGTGAAAGGCTAGGGTACAACAGGGACGGACAGG
>JAXDFO010000424.1:0-15321 GCA_034665545.1 Blastocatellia bacterium | reverse complement strand
TGTAGTGCCCGATAGCCAGTACTTCGACGAGACACGACAGTTTGTTCAAATTCCCGACTTCCTCATGAATCAGAGCTTTCTCAGGTCCGTCAGCCGCTCTGAAACCCTGGAGCGGGCCAAGTCATTTCTACGACTGCTCAACGCCAGGAGAGCGCCTTCCGATCAACTGATCTTCTTCAGTTATGATTCGAGGCACCTGGGCACACCTGACAATGATGACAGTTTCAAGAGACTTTTAATCGTCGTGCCCGGCGACGCGGAGAGTGGCGCGCCGGAGAAGTGGGTTCAATTCGGGGTCACGGACCCCGGCGAGCGCACACGTGTTCGCAACGTCTCGGTAGTCTCGGCGATGCCCGGCTCCGATGGAACATTCAACACCTACTTTAAAGATTTCTTCAGGACATATCGCCGCGACGGTTCGATTACCGTCAAAGGACGATGGGAACTGGGTTATGGTGATGACAACTGCGTTCAATGCCATAAAAGCGGCATCCTTCCCATCTTCCCCGAAGATGGCAGCGTCAGTCCCAATGAGCAGCAGGCAGTTGAGGCTGTTAACCAACGGTTTCTGACATACGGCCCGCCCCGATTCGCAAAGTATCTTGACGAAACAAGATTTGGTCCGGGACTCGGTTCAAACAGATGGGGAGACCATCATCAAAGCTTCGGAGAAGGCGGCGCGGGTTCAGTTTCAGCGCGGGCGATGACCTGTGCGGCTTGCCATCAGCCAGAGCGGCTGGGGTCTCTCAATTGGCCGATGGATAGGGTCTTAATCAGTTCTTACATTGAAGGGGGCCAGATGCCGCTCGGCTACCATCTCAAAGATACAGAGCGTGACCAACTATACAAGAAACTCATTCAGGAATACTTTTCAACCGAGGCGCTTCATCCGGGTATTCTAAAGCTGTGGCTCTTAGGTAAGCTCCCGTAAAGCGAAATTTAGATAACCCATTCACATTAACCTTTCCCGTCGCTGCGCTCAATCTCGCTCAATCGTTCATCTGTCCGCGCTTGTGCTACAGTTAGTGCCCTGACGGTTTCGCGCAAAGCCTGATTTAGTTCGCTCTGGGCCTCCAGGTTACTGCGGACAAACTGCGTAAACTCACCATTCATCCTCGCCAGTAGTTCCACCTGCTGGCTGGTCTGTGTTAGTTGCTCGCTAGTTCGTGCCATCTGCGCTTCGGTCTGTGCCAGCCGCGCCTCAAAGTCTGCCTGGTGGTTGAGTAAAAACTCAATTCCTCTTTGCATCTCTTCGTTGGTCATTTCTCACTTCCTTTCCCTGAGCCGCTCATGCTTGCACTTAGCAACTCCCTTTTCGATGCCCTGTGGATAATAGAAACCACTCCCCTGGCAATCCGGGCAATTTTTATAATCCGGCGGAGCCGAATCCCTATTATTGTGTTCTATTAAATCTTTATTTATTATGGGGGACGTTTTGGGTAGGCTACCCATTTTGTCCGGGCTTGGTTGTTCGGTCAATAATGAGGTGGGAACATAGACCCAAAATCGCTTTCCCTGCGTGCGGCCTTTGCCGAAATGATTCGAGTGGTCGCGCACGAATCCCTTATCAACTAATCTCTTGATTGCTCTCCCGACCGTCTTTTCATCCACGCCGCAACGCGCCGCTAAAGTAGGCAAACTCAGGACAATAGTAATGTTTGAGTTCCCTTCCCTGAAACGATAGAGCCATGAATAAACGTTCTGCTCGTTGCCTGGAAGCTGAGAAACAATCGAATCCCAGAAGTCGTGATTATGTCTCGTATGTCCCTTGCGGTAGACCATCTGCTCCGCTTGTTCGATGAGCGGATGCCTGGACAAATTGGGTAGGCTACCCAAAACGCCTAGCCTACCCACTGTCCGGGCTAAACCATCTTCAGTGGGTAGGCTAGGCGTTTTAGCCTCTGCTATTTTAGGTGGGGCTATTTTGTCTGGGCTAGGCTTTTTAGCCCCCCCTAAATTGTCCGGGCTTGGCGGTCTTCTCGTGAAAGCCGCGAAGACTTCATCAACCAGCGCCGGGTCATCAGTCGGCAGTGGTCTCGCGGCGAGATCGCCGTACTTTCGTCGTTTCTTCGAGGTCATTAACTAGCTCCTTAGTCGCTCTCATATAATCCAAGGCCCCGCTCGATGTCGGATCATATTCAAAAATCGTCTTACGTGCGGCAAACGCTTCGGCCAGCCGTGTGTTCTGGTGGATGGGGGGCAAGCACAGTGATTGAAATCGCTCCTGCATTAACTCGTAGATGTCGCGCGCCAGGTTAGTCCGATTCATAAAGGTCGGCAATCCGTAGGGCCTAATCTTGGTCTTACCGCCCGTTACCTTAAGCAGCGTGGTCATCAGATGCGAGACTGCATCGAAAGCCTCCTGCTTAACCTCCACCGGAATCACCACAACAGAGGCTGCGCCGAAAGCATTGAGCGTGTTCATAGAGAGATTCGGGGGGCAATCCAGAATGGCATAATCGTATGCGCCTTCTGACAGGTCTGAGAGAGCGTCCGAGAGGCGCTCATGAAACTTAATGACTCCGAGCAGTTCCACGTCCAGGTTGGCTGTGCGCAGATTCGATGGCAATAAATCAATACGGCTTTCCGTCTGGATGATGCAGTCGGGAAGGGAAGCGGTCTGCATAATGACATCGTAGGTTGAGCGTCCATTTACCCCTTGCCCGTTAGCAAGCCAACTCGATGCGTTGGCTTGAGCATCGAGGTCGCAGAGCAAGACTCGCTTGCGATGCTGAGAGCGCAACGCCGCCGCCATGCTGACAGCCGTTGCGGTCTTTCCCACACCGCCTTTTTGATTTGCGATAGCAATTATTCTCATCAGGCGGCTTCCAATCTCTTAGGTTTCAGCCGTAAGACTTCAGCATGGCTGACTAGTTTTGTTCTCTTATCAAGAGGGTTTGGGAAGGTGCGCAACACACCTTCCGCAATTAAGCTAGCAATCTTTTTGGGACTAACACCAAGTAAGAGACGAGCCTGTTCGACAATAATTAAGTCATCAGGTGTATTTTCCATGGTCAGAGAGTATAAGGAAGTAAAGGGAAGCAATCAACAGGAATTTTAACCCATCGGCCTAAGTGTCCCGGCCATCTACTCACAAGACAAAATGAGAGACCGTGCTACATAGTTTCACAAGAGACTAAATAATAGAAAAGGGAAGGGAAGCTTAGATTAATTTGTATGAATTCCCGTTAATTCCGGAAATGACAGTTTGACGAATCACGGCAAGTGGCGGTTTGCACTAAAAGGCCCGAATAAGCATCACTTTTGAGTAAAATGGCCTTTTGAGAATTGCTATCTTCAAGAATCCATCTTCTGATTAGTCAACCTTGAATCTTCTTTTCGCTGAGGCAATTCAGGCGCTAAACAGCTTTTTCACATCGGCACTGGACGCCAGGGCGGAAGTCCATCCGAAGCTCCCATGTTCCAGCATCTCCGCGCCAGCCTGTAGCAGAGTGGTGATGGCTGCGCGCGCCAGCGCTCCTCCGGTGCTGATGCGTTTGGCTCCAGCGTCTGCCAGTTGCGCAACCGTCACGCCCTTCAGCAGCGGCGCCAGAACATTCAACGGCTTACTTAGCGTGCCTGTCACCAGGCGAACCTCATCCAGCGTGGTGAGTCCCGGCGCGTAAAGGACATCTGCCCCGGCTGTCTCAAATGCCTGTAAGCGGCGGATCGTATCGTCAAGGTCATGTTTGCCGTGGAGCAGGTTTTCGGCGCGTGCCGTTAATGTGAAAGGAAAACCGGGGAGGCGTGCCGCCTCGGCGGCAGCATGCACGCGCTCGACCGCCAGATTAAATTCGTAGATGGGATTCGATGGATCGCCGCTGTAGTCCTCAATCGAGCCGCCGACCACGCCCGCCTGTGCCGCAAGCAAGATAGTCGCGGCAGCCTCGGCAGGGTCATCCGCGAAGCAGTTCTCCAAATCTGCGTTGACCGGCAAGTCAGTCGCCGCAGAGAGGCTGCGGCAATGTTCTATCACCTCGTCCCGCGAGACCTGTCCGTCGAGACGCCCCAGAGAATTTGCAAAACCCGAACTCGTCGTCGCCAGCGCTTCAAAGCCTAATCCGGCCAGTAGCCGCGCCGAGCCTGCGTCCCAGGGGTTCGGGATGACAAAGACACCATCACGCTCATGCAGTGCCCTGAACCTTTCTGCCTTTTCTATTTGAGTAACCATCGCGTTCTCCGATTCAAGTCCATCTCTTGCCTGGCGGAACATCTCTATCTGATTCTTGCAGAGAAACCTGCGTTAAAGATAGCTAAAGGGGAAACCTCTCCGGCGTTGTTTGAGTCTGCCATACCACATGCACAGCGGATAGAGAAGAACGAGACCTCCAAGCCATGCCGCATAAACTACCCATAAAGGAAATCCGGCGTCGGGCGGCACATTGACGCTTGAATCAGGAAAGTTTAAAAACAGATGTCCGATGCTTTTGCCCGCCATGAAGCCGAGCAGAACGCCTGCGCCGTGCGCGACCAACATTTGCAAAATAAAATAGAACAACGGCACGCGCCCGAACGTGATAAAGATGCGGCTCACAAAATTATCTTTCCGCGCATCGTCGGTCCAAGCCAAAATCAACAACGCCGGTCCAATCGTCATCAGCAGGAAGAGTAACGAAGGCGGATATTTCGTCGTGTTGAGAAAAGATAGCACGGTGAAGACTGCGCTCCTTTGGCTTTCCCAGACTTGCGGTTCGCCGTAAAGATTTGTCGCGCGAATCAACACGAAGAGAACCGTGAGCGCGAGTCCGAGTCTGAGCAGCCATCTGCGCCGTCGCTCGCTTTCCCATGAATAGAGAACGCCTGACGCGTATCCAACAGCCATCAATCCAATCCAGGGAATGAGCGGATAAGCAACGAAAAGGGATGCTCTGTTTTCAAAAACCGGAATGAGTCCGGGCTGATGCAAAATCAACCATATCTTTTGCAGCGCGTCGGGCGGCGGCTTTGAAGCGAACGCCACAGCCGCCGGAACTGTCATGCGGTCCGATAGATTGTGCAGCGCAATCATTGCGATGCCCAAACAGGCGATGACGCGCAACGGAAGATAAATCAATCCGGCGAGAACAATCATCGAGACGCCGATAACCCAAATCACTTCTGCGAACCCTAGAAAACTGTAATCGAGATTGAACAACATGCTAAACCGCACGAGAGTGAATTCCAGCACGATTAACCACAGACCTCGCGTCAACAGAAATTTCGACAACTCCCCACGGCTTTTACCGCGCAACAGTTGCAGGTAAACGCTCGTTCCGGCGAGAAAGACAAACGTCGGCGCGCACAGATGCGTAATCCAGCGCGTGAAGAAAAGCAAGACGGTCGTTTTCGTCAAATCGGTCGGACTAAAACGCACCGCGTCAGCATGGACGTACTCGCGTGTATGATCGAGCAGCATGATAACCATCACCAGCCCGCGCAAGAGGTCAACTGAATCTACACGCTGATAAACCTTTTCGCTGATCTTCGACATAAGTTATGAAACCGCAAAATTGAGCTAGCGAAGAACTGTCATCGTCAACTTCCAACCCGACGCTCCGTAAGGGCACGTCCGTGTCTGAGATGGATGTAGATTAAATCAAATCAAGGCGAGTGCAAGTGCCACTTTCTTGATATCAAACAAGACCACTTCGCCTGAAACATGCCGGAGCAATAAGATGAATTGGTACACATCGGCGAGCACAAAATGGCACTTGTGCCCGCGCTGTTTTAAGCTAAGCTTTTGCGGTAATTATTCCTGCTCACAAAGATTCGGACGGCGAGAGCCATGAAACTGTCCGCTTAGCTGGAATTCAAAGGAGATGAGGGGACAATATGATGCGAACAGCGATATATGTCGTGGGCGCAATCGCGCTTACATTTCTGACGGCTTTTTCAACTTGCGCGCAGCAGGTCGTGAATATTTGGCCCGGCCCGGCTCCCGGTTCCGAGCATTGGACCCAGAAGGAAAGGACGATTGAGAACACTCCGGTTGGAACCGTAATCTTCAACGTTGTCACTCCGACCTTGACGGCTTACCTCCCGGAGCGAACCAAGGCCACGGGAACAGGCGTCATCATCGCCCCCGGCGGCGCTTTCGTTGCGCTTGCTATCAGTTTAGAGAGCAAGGATGTGGCGCGCTGGCTTCAGGAAAGAGGAATTGCCGCCTTCGTCCTCAAGTATCGCATCATGGAGAAGCGCGGGGAAGGCATTCCTGAGAACATGGACATGGACGAGGCTGGTAAGTATGGCATTGCCGACGGGATTCAAGCCCTCAAAGTGGTTCGTCAGCACGCGGCGGAGTGGGGTATCTCTCCGGACAGGGTCGGCCTCATGGGCTTCTCCGCCGGAGCCATGGTCACGAGCGGAGCACTGCTCCAGCAGGACGCTGCGGCGCGTCCGAGCTTCGCCGCCATGATCTATGGTGGTCCGTTCGGAGTCATGCCAGCCATCCCGGCAAAACTGCCGCCCATGTTTCTCGCGTGGGCCCAGGACGACCCAGTGGCGCTCGAACCCATAGTTAAGTTTCATGAGGCTCTAAGATCAGCGGGTCACAAACCGGAGGTCCACATATTCAGTGCTGGCGGACATGGTTTCGGGATGCGAAAGCAGGGCACGAGCAGCGACCATTGGATAGACGCCTTCTATTACTGGTTGGAAGCGCAGGGATTCACCAAGCGGGCAGCAAGACCGGACCACTGACAAGTTGGCGTTGAGACGATTTGCATCTAGTGAGGAGATAATGGCGTGATTAAATTTCGTTGGGTTCCATCGGCTATTCTTCTTTGGGGGCTACTATTTCTGACGCTTAACGCGCAGGCGAGAGAAATTGATAGGTCAGTGCCACTGGTTATTGGAGAGACCTTCACAATTGATTCCAAGATTCTGAGCGAAACGCGGCGCATCAACGTCTATCTGCCGCCCGGCTATACGGAATCTACAGACGCGCGGCTGCCCGTCCTGTATATGCCGGACGGCGGCATCGCTGAGGATTTCCTGCACGTGGCCGGTCTCGTGCAGGTATCGGTGGGCAACGGGACGATGCGGCCATTCCTGCTGGTGGGAGTTGAGAACACTCAGCGTCGGCGCGACATGACCGGACCCACGGAGAACGAGAACGATAAAAAGATTGCGCCGCATGTGGGAGGCTCCGAGGCATTTAGGAAGTTCATCCGCGATGAACTGATGCCGCAGGTGAAGGGGCGTTACCGCACCACCGACGAGACGGCGATTGTGGGTGAATCTCTCGCCGGGCTGTTCGTGATCGAGACTTTCCTCAAGGAGCCAGACCTGTTCGACACTTACATTGCGTTCGATCCGAGCCTCTGGTGGAATAACCAAAAGCTCTTGACTGAGGCGGCGGAGACTTTGCGTAAACGCCCGAATCTGTCGAAGACGCTGTATCTAGCCAACAGCAGCGAGGAAGTTATCGCCGGGACCGTGCAACGGTTCGCGGACATTCTTTCTAAGAACGCGCCGCCGCATCTACGCTGGCACTACGAGAGCATGCCGGAGGAGAAACATTCAACCATTTATCATCCGGCTGCGCTGAAGGCTTTTCGTGCGGTGTTCAAGCCACTTGCAAGCAAGTAGTAAAGGCTCATAAAAAATTCGCGGCAATCTAAATAATTTCATTGAGCACGCGCGCTAATTTCTTCACGCCCTGCTTAATCTGACCTTCATTAAAAGCCGTGTAGCCGAGCAGCAATCCGCCGCGTAATTTTTCGTTGAGACAATAAGCCGACACCGGCGCTATCTTCAGATTCGCTGCCGCCGCGCGACGCGAAACATCTCTATCATCAATGCCGCGTGGAAGCCAGCCGATCAAATGCATACCCGCTTCGGCGGGCGCAACTTCCAACATGCCCTTGAGATTCGTGCGCGCTTCTTCAACCAAAATTTGCTGGCGTTCTTCGTAAATTCCGCGCATCCGGCGGATATGTCTAGCGAAATGTCTTTCGGCGATAAATTCTGCGAGAATGGCCTGGTCAATCGAAGGCGAATGTAAATCTGTGAGCGCGCGAGCGGCTGCGAAAACTCCAATCAAATCCGTCGGCACAACCAGATAGCCGAGTCTGAGAGCAGGGAAAATCGTTTTGCTGAACGTGCCGAGGTAGATGACGCGCCCGTCGCGGTCAAGACCTTGCAGGGAAGCGAGAGGCCGTCCACCGTAGCGATATTCGCTGTTGTAATCGTCCTCGATAATAAAAGCGTCCCTTTCTCGCGCCCACTCTAGCAAGTTCAAACGGCGCGCCAAACTCATCGTCACACCGAGCGGATACTGATGCGACGGCGTGACGTAAGCGAGTCGAGCTTTTCGGCTTCGCTTTCGCGCCGTTTGCAAATCGAAACCCTCGTCGTCAACCGTCACTGGAACGAGACGCGCTCCCGTCGCCGCGAAAATATCACGCGCCCCCAGATAGCCGGGGTCTTCAAGACAAACATCGTTTCCTTTCGTCAGAAAGATTCTACCGATTAAATCGAGGGCTTGTTGAGTGCCGTTTGTGATGATGATTTGCTCTGTCTTGCAAAGCACGCCGCGCGCCGACGCGAGATGTGCGGCGATGGCATCACGCAAGGGTTGAAAGCCGACCGGCTCGCCGTAACCGAGAATTGACAGAGGCGGTTTCTTCTGCCATTTCTGCGCGATTTTCGCCCAGACGCCGAAAGGAAATTCCTCAATCGCCGAGACGCCCTGCTGAAACGGCAAAAGCACGGTTGCTCCGTGACGCCGCAAAATGCCGTCGCTATGTTGCGCCAGATTCCCGCCGTAGTCTGTAAATTTTATCTTGCGCGTCAAAGGGTTTACCGGATGTTCGCGTCGCTCGAAGCCGGAAGTGTGCAGGAACTCTTCGGGCAGATGCGCGGCGACGAAAGTTCCCGCTCCCATCTTCGCTTCGAGATAACCTTCGGCGAAAAGTTGATCGTAAGCGTTGATGACCGTCATCCGCGAAACACCGAGTTGCTTCGCCAGTAACCTGGTCGCCGGAAGCGGCGTCGTCGGATGAACTTTGCCGCTTAAGATGGCATGGCGAATTGCTTCATAAATTTGACGGTAGAGCGGCAGCGCGGATTTTTCGTCGAGCATGATGAAAGGTGGATATGGCATGTTCTACGATTATAAATTGGTCTATCCTTTTTGTTGAAGAGTGGATATTGTGAAGATGCCAGTTTCAATTAAAATTTTTCTCAGATGGAGTTGAACGAACAGATGAGCGAAGTACTGCCAACGACCGCGCGAACAAAGCTGAAGCGATTGCCGAAACGCGGCAGTTATGAACGAGAAACTATTTATCAAATCCTTGATGAAGCCTTTGTTTGCCACGTCGGATTTATTGTAGACGGGCAGCCTTTGGTCATCCCCACGGCTTTTGCGCGGGTTGGCAATCAATTGCTGATTCACGGTTCAGCGGCGAGCAGGATGTTAAGGGCTTTGTCATTTGAGATTGATGTGTGCGTCACCGTGACATTGATTGACGGGCTGGTGCTGGCGCGCTCGGCTTTCCATCATTCAATGAATTATCGTTCGGTCATGATTTTTGGCAAAGCGAAGATTGTCAGCGACGAGGGGGGGAAACTCGAAGCCTTACGCGCTTTCACCGAGCACGTCGTTCGCGGTCGCTGGAAAGATGTTCGCTGGCCCAGTGAAAACGAACTGAAGGCGACTCTCGTCCTGTCGCTCCTCATAGATGAAGCGTCGGCGAAGATACGCTCCGGCTCGCCCATTGATGACGAGGCGGATTATGAGTTGGATGTTTGGGCGGGCGTGATACCTTTGCGGTTGACGGCAGGCGCGCCCGTGGACGACGCGAAGTTGAAAGAAGGAATAGCAGTTCCAGACTACGCTTCAACCTATAAACGTAATTGACCTCCGTTATAACTTATGCGGATTAAAGCTCAAGGGAAGAGTTTGAGTCATGACAATGGATTCCAAAACAGCAATCACGAAACTACTATTCGTCCTCTTCATCTTCTCGTCCGTCTGCGTGAGCGGGGCGACGGCGCAGGAAACAAAAATCAAATGGTATGGGCACTCTGCTTTTTCCATCACGACACCCAACGGTAAAGTCCTCTTGATTGATCCCTGGATAAAAAATCCTTCCAACCCGGAAGCTAAAGATGGCCGTGACCCTTTAGCGGCACTCACCAAAGTTGATTACATTCTGCTCACGCACGGACACCGCGACCACGTCGGCGATGCCGTCGAAATCGCCGGGCGAACAGGAGCCGCGCTCATCAGCAATCCGGAGTTGGCGGGAAACCTGGTGAAGCTGGCAGACTTTCCAGCCAAGCAGGCCGAGACAGACGCCATCATGGGCATCGGCGGCGAAATTCAAATCGCCGACGGCGAAGTGACGGTCGCCATGACTCCGGCCATTCATTCAAGCAGCGTCTTCAATCCCAAAGCCGGAGCGAATGAACCCGAACGCGCTTACGGCGGCAATCCGGCTGGCTTCGTCATCATCATCAAAAACGGCCCGACCATTTATCATTCGGGTGACACGGCCTATTTCAAGGACATGGAAACCATCGGCGAAAGCTATGCGATAGATGTCGCATTGCTTAACATCGGCGGGCACTTCGGCATGGAGCCGCGCATGGCAGCCAAAGCCGCGCAAGCCATGCACGCACGTCTAGCCATTCCGCATCACTTCGGAACTTTTCCCGGCATCACTCAAAACGCGGACGCCTTTGCCACCGAACTCAAAAAGCTGAAGATTAATTTTTACGAAATGAAGCCCGGCGACACGATTACTTATAGAGGGAAACAATTAATCAAAAGTAAATAACTGTCTTTTTTCACTCTCAATCATCTTCCTTTAGTTTAGAATAGATGCGACACCGGTTGTTGAGAAGAGGCAGGGTTGTTTCGGATTAGTTCTGTGAGTAAGTAGGTAGAAGTCGTTGACTTCAGAATCAAAGACGGCGATCTTCGCGGCGATACTGGGCAACCTGGCGATTGCCGTGACGAAGTTCGTCGCCGCCTTCTTCACGGGCAGCGCGGCGATGCTCTCGGAGGCGATTCACTCCATCGTTGACACGGGCAACGGCGGGCTGATGCTGTTCGGCATCCGCCAGAGCCGCAAGCCGCCGGACTTCGATCATCCCTTCGGGCACGGGCGCGAACTCTACTTCTGGACATTGATCGTCGGCGTCCTCATCTTCGCCGTCGGCGGCGGCATGTCCGCCTACGAAGGCTTGACGCACCTCGCGCACCCTGTCCCGGTCGGAGACCCCAAGTGGAACTATATCGTACTCGGCTTCGCTACCCTCTTCGAGGGCACGACATGGACATTCGGCTGGAAAGCTTTCAGCGCCGAGCGCGGCAAGCAGGGCGTGCTCGAAGCCATCCACACGAGCAAAGACCCGACCAGCTTCTCCGTGCTGCTCGAAGACTCGGCGGCGCTCGTCGGGCTCGTCGTGGCGTTCCTCGGCATCTTTCTGGGAAGGCAATTAAATCTGCCGTACCTGGACGGAGTCGCCTCCGTCGTCATCGGCGCGCTGCTCTGTGCGGTCGCGGTGTTGATGGTCTACGAGAGCAAGGGGTTGCTGATAGGCGAGGGCGTTGACCGCGCGACGCTCGAAAGTTTGCGCGCGCTGGTCGAGGCAGACTCCGACGTTGAGCACGTCCAGCACCTGCACACCATCTACCAGGGCGCGCGCGCCGTGCTGCTCGTCATCGAACTTCGCTTCCGCGACACGATCTCTGCTCTCGAAATCAGAGGAGCCGTCGCCCGCTTGCAGAGTAGTATTCAAGAGCGTCACCCGGACATCAAACGTATCTTCTTCGGCGCAGAATCAATCATGGAAGACGGCTCTTATGAAGAGGCGACCGAATATAGAGATGTGCCTGAGTAGTCGCTATTCTGCGTGTCCTGCTCTAGCCGGTTGAGCGCAAACGAGAGCGGCATCGGTCATCGTCCCTTTGCCGCTTCTTCAGTTTGAAAGGGCGTTGGCCCGGAAGACGTGTGAGAAGTCGAATAGTTATAAAGAGGCTAAGTGTGCTTCACATTGCGTCATCTTTTGCGTGAGATAAGCGCGCCTGTCGGCGTTGCGCCGCTCTATACTGTCGTGCGGTGGCGCGTTTGTTTGCAACAACTCTATCGTCCTTTTGTATTCGAGGCGTGACGCTTCGAGTCGAGCACGTCTTTCACTGACAGGGCGGTTCGCTTGCGCAGCCAGCGCGGACTGCGCGTCTCCGACTTTCTCATGGAGGACGGATTCAAACGCCGCAAAGTTTTCTCTGTTTTGCGCGACGGGAGCCTTTCGTAATTGTTCAAAAGCGCGCCGGTACGTCTCTATAGCCGCATCGTAGGATTGCTGGGCGGCCAGTATATCGCCGTACCCGATTTGCACATGATAGCGTCCTTGCCAGTATTCGTTGTTCAAGCTGTCACGCTTGATTGCTCCGTCAAGCAGTGTGAGAGATTCACGTGCGTGACGGGTGGCGAGCGAATACTGTTTGCGGCGTGAATAAATCAAGGCGGTATCCCAGTGAACCCCGGCCAGGTCGGCTTGAGCCTGCACGTTGGCCGGATCGGCAATCAACGCCGCAGCCCTTTCGTGCAGTACCTGCTGCAACGTTTGCAACGCTTTGTCCGTCTCGCCCAATTCACGCTGCACAGTGGTTTCGTCATACTTAGACATGGCGTTGATTCTGCGAAACGTGTCGTTCTGTGGTTCAAGCTCCATCAACCGCTCTGAGGTCAAGAGCGCGCGCCGGTAGAAAGGCGCGGCCCTGCTGTATAAGTCTCGCGCCTCTTCGCTTTTGGCGATGGCGGCGGCGTTCTCTGCCAGTTGGGAGTAATGAAAGCCCAGGCGTTGATTAAGCGCGCAGAAAGAACGCAGGGCCGCCACGTTGTCGGGCGACTCCTGAGCGATAGGCGCGACGATAGCCAGCGCGCGGTCGAAGACTGTGATGCTTTCGCCAGCCTCCGTGCCTAACGGCGAGTTGTCGCCCAGAAAGATATAGCTCTGCGCCAACGCCAACTGGTCCTGCGCGTTGGCCGGGTCTGTCGCAACAATCCTCTCACTGGTTGAGATAGCTCGCCGCACAATCTCAAGCACGTTCTTGTCTCCGGCACGGAGCGCGAGCGTGCTCAATTGCTGTTCAGCATGACGTAACTGCCGTTGCGTTTCCAGGTCTGGCGACTTGCGCAGGACATCATCAAGCAGCGCGGCGGCTTTACGATAACTATCGAGTGCGCCAGCCGTATCGCCGACGTTGGCCTGATACGGCGCGCCCTGCACGTCGCCGACACGCATGTACGCCTGCGCTAATTCTCTTTGCAACGCAACATCCGCGCCCGCATCCTGCGCCAAGCTGTCCAGGTACTTGAGCGCGTCCATAACGAGCAGTTCGCGCACTTTGGTCGCGCCCGGCAGTTGAGCAATCTCGTCGTGATATTTGAAGATGACATGGTTCGCCAGTTCGCGCACTTCGTTGAAACGCTTCTCAGAGAGCTTGCGTTGACGCTCGGCGCGCACGGCCTCTCCGGCGATTCCGATGATCCCTCCGATGAGCGTCAACAACACGAGGGCGGCGGCCAGCACCGACGTGCGATTGCGCCCGATGAATTTTCCTGCGCGATAAGAGAAGGTGTCGGGCCGGGCCGAGACGGGCAGGCCCTTGAGATGGCGGCGCAGGTCTTCGCTCAAGTGTTCGACGGAACTGTAGCGACGCTCAGGCTCCTTACGCAACGCCTTCAAAATAATATTATCAACGTCGCCGCGCAGCGATCTGGCCGTGGCCCTCTGATGGCTGCTCGCAGTCGTCCGTGATGTGTCAGAGCCTTGACGGGTGATAGCGTCGCTCGGTCGTGCGGGATTAGTCTCACAGACGACGCGCGCCATCTCCGAGAGATGGAGCGATTTCAACTCGTAGGGCGGATGCCCCGTCACCAACTCGAAAAGAATCACGCCGAGCGAGTACACGTCTGTCGAAGTGGTAATCAGTTCGCCGCGAAGCTGTTCGGGGCTGGCATACGCGGGCGTCATCATGCCCAGCCCTGTGGCCGTCCCTGTGAACTGAGATGACTCAGGCGAGAGTAATTTCGAGATGCCGAAGTCGAGCAGCTTGGGTTCCCCATCACCCGTGACCAGGATGTTCGATGGCTTCAAGTCGCGGTGGACGACGAGGCGTCCGTGCGCGTAAGCGACCGCCGCACAGACCTTGCGAAAGAGAGAGAGCCGTTCGCCAAGCGACAATGCCCGCGCGGCGCAATAGCTCAACAACTCTTCGCCCGCCACATACTCCATGACGAAATATGGCAGGCCGTCTTCGGTCGTGCCGCCGTCCAGCAGGCGCGCGATGTTGGGGTGATACAGATTAGCGAGTATCTGTCGCTCACTGCGAAAACGCCTGCGCACATCGTTCGTATCCATGCCGCGCCGGATTAACTTCAACGCGACGCGCTGCTCAAACTCGTCATCGGCGCGGACGGCTTCATAGACTGTGCCCATGCCGCCGCGCCCCAACTGGCGTTGAAGTTTATAAGGGCCGACGCGTCTTCCCTCTATTAACTCCTCGGCGGCGAAATGTTCCCACACCGGCGCGAGAGGAGAGCGTTCAAGCAGCGACGGGGCTTCTTCATCGGCTCGCAGCAGGTGTTGGAGTTCGGCGCGCAAGCCCGCGTCATCTCCGCATGCATCGTCAAGAAAAGCTGAGCGCGCTTCCGGCTCAAGCTCGGCTGCGAGATGGAAGAGGTCTTTGATTTTCTCCCAGTTGGAGTGTGTTTGTGATTGTGGCATGTAGGATTCAGTTGGCGCGTCAGGCGATTATCTGATGATGCAGCCAGGCTTTCGCCAGCCGCCATTCCCGCTTGATGGTGATGACGGAAAGGCCCAGCACTTCGGCAATCTCTTCCGATGTGAGGCCGCCGAAGAAGCGCAACTCGACGATGCGCGCCTGTCTCGCGTCAAACTTCGCCAGCCGGTGCAGCCCCTCGTCCAGCAACACAAGATTAATCTCCCGCTCCTGTGTGGGGCTGATGGCTTCATCGAGCGAAAGTTTTGTCTCAGGCCCGCCGCGTTTTTGTGCGCGGGCACTGACGGCATGATTAACAAGAATGCGTCGCATCATCTCTGCCGCCAAAGAGAAGAAGTGCGCGCGGTTTCTCCAATCTACAGAGTGCTGCTCTATCAGTCGCAGGTAAGCTTCGTGGACGAGCGCGGTGGCTTGTAAGGTGTGGTCCGGGCGTTCGCGGCTCAGTTGGCTGGCGGCGATGCGGCGCAGTTCGTCGTACATGAGCGGCAACAACTGGTCCAGAGCCTCCCTGTCTCCCTCTTGTGAACCTCTTAATAACTGTGTGACCTCGCCTGGCTTGACTATGGACATTTTAGACG
>JAXDFO010000423.1:0-14235 GCA_034665545.1 Blastocatellia bacterium | reverse complement strand
CGCCGCCACCTTCAACGAACTGCTGGCGCGGCTAGATGATTCTTTCGCGCAGCAGAGACGTTTCATGGCCGACGCTTCTCACGAACTGCGCACGCCGCTCTCCGTCATGCGGACGGCCACAGACGTGACGCTTGAGGCTTTGAATCGTAACGAGGAGGAATACCGCGAAGCCCTGCGCGTGATTGACGAACAGGCGCGACGCCTGACGCGCATCGTTGAAGACATGTTCACGCTCGCGCGCGCGGACGCCGGACGCC
Source organism: Blastocatellia bacterium (assembly GCA_034665545.1). Lineage (GTDB taxonomy): Bacteria > Acidobacteriota > Blastocatellia > Pyrinomonadales > Pyrinomonadaceae > DASYML01. The sequence continues at coordinate 13,978 of JAXDFO010000423.1, read as the reverse complement.
GCGCCCTGCGCCACAACAATTTTTACCTCGACAAATTATTATTGGAAACTGCCCGCGCCGCCAACGTCCTCGGCGCGCGCAAGGGGCTGGCGATTGAGGTCGCTGATTTTCCAGAGATACCCTATCAGGGCGACGAAGGTTTGTTGCGGCAGATGATTTTGAACCTGCTGGACAACGCTATGAAGTACACTGCGGCGGGCGGCGTCGTCCGCGTCCAACTCGAACGGCAAGACTCTCTCTATACCATCAGCATCACGGACACGGGCGTCGGCATTCCACCCGAAGCGAGGCCGCATATCTTCGAGCGTTTCTATCGCGTGGACAAAGCCCGAGCGCGCAGCGAAACCACAGACGGCGCGGGCGCGGGCCTCGGCCTCTCCATCGCGCGCTGGATAGCAGAAGCGCATCAAGGCCATCTGGAACTCGTCCGCTCCGACGAGACCGGCAGCACCTTCGCCGCCTCACTGCCCACGGGCGGCATTCGCTAACAAAATCCCAAACTCTTTCCTGGTCCACTCAAGCCAGCCGCGCGTTCATCTTCTGTTCATCTTCAACACTGTAAGTTATTCATCAAACGTCGGCTGCCAAAGTAGAAAACGACGCGCTGTTTGATTCTCAAGATTGCGCTCACTCTTTTCGAGCGCAGACGAATGTGGGGCGTGGCCGTCTCGCCGGAGACCACCGCGCGCGCCAGAGTGATGAGGAGCACGCTGGCACGCGCCTTCGGCTTGATGGTTCGCCCCACAGTTTTTATAGCCCGCCCGTCTCATCCTTCATCTTCCATAAATAGCGTTGACTGTGTCTATCCACAGTTCGTCGTGTGTACCAGCCCGCGCGCGCGTCGGTTGATAAGCCGCCATGCGCGACAGTACTAGCTGGACCGAGCAACGTTTCCCCGCACGTATCCCTCGCACCGCGCGCCGTCAATAATCATCGGCCATGAACTCCCTAACGGAGCAGAGATGAGATTGATGGTCCACATCTTCAAAATGCGTAACTCGTTGGCCCACACGATAGCTTTTCTCTCAGGAAGACGAAGGCCGCTCCTTTGCCTCGCCGCGCTGGTCCTGCTCATCTCTGCGGGCGGCGCGTGGCGGATTAAGAGGGAAGCCCAGGCTCAACTCGACAGGGAACGAGAGAGGCTCGAAAAGCAGAACCTCGTTCCCTTCGAGAAGAGCGTGCGGCCCAGCCTGGCGCGTAGAGAAGAAATACAGCTTTGGCAAAGCACGAAGAGGACGAACGCGCTCGCACGCTTCGGGGATTCATACTACGCCGCGACGGACGGCGGACTGGTCCAATATTCCCGCGACGGAAAAATCACGCGCCGCTACAGCGTCCTAGACGGCCTGCCCGAAAGCGACCTCACCGCTCTCGCCCCCTTCGACGCGAAGCTCTACATAGGCACGCGCACGCGCGGGCTGGTCGCCTTCGACGGAGAGCGTTTTGAAAGCTATCGCTGGCCCGACCGCGCGCCGCAGGCCATCTCTGCCCTGCTCGAAGATTCTGGCCGCCTGCTCATCGGCACAGTCGCCGGAGGCTTGATAGAGTTTGACGGCAGGCAGTTCAGGGAACTCAAAATTGGTCCAGATAAGCAACGCCTGCTCGCCATCAACTGCCTGGCGAAAGATGGCCCACGCCTCTACGTCGGGACGTTCGCGGACGGGCTGTGGATTGCGGAGGCCGGACGCTGGCTCCACTTCAAGAGCGCGGACGGCCTGCTCTCAGACCGCATCGTCGGAGTTGTGACGGACGGCTCAAACATTTTCGTGGCCTCGGATTACGGGCTGGCAGTGGCCCGCGCCGAGAGCCTCTTTCATGAGACGGGAGATGCGGCTCGTAAAATTTTTCAACCGCTCACGACCACGCCGACGCTCTCAAGCATAGTCAACTTCAAGGGGCGCATCCTCTTCTGCCTTGATGACGGAGAGAGCTTCGCGCTGGCGCAAGGCTTCGAGCAATCGCGCCGCGCGCAAATCGAACCGGTCGCGTGGGAGCGGCCCGCCGCGCTCACGAATTGTCGTCTCAACGCGCTTGACGGAGACCTCTGGTTGCTCGGCAGCGAGGGTCTTCGCCGCGCTCACGCGGAAACAGATTCGCTGGACCAAAAAATAGCACGCCTCTCATTCAAAATTTTCGGACAGGCGGGAGACGAACGCCAGCCTTCCAGCAATCTCGTCTCCGCGCTCGCCTTCGATGCGGATGGCAGGCTCTGGGCTGGCAGTTTCCGCGACGGCATAGACGTGTTCTCAACTGACGGAAAAATTCTCGCGCATCTGGAATCGGACGAGACGCGCGAGATTAATTACCTGCTCGAAGATACAGGGGCGAAGACGATGCTCGCCGCCACTTCCGCCGGGCTCCTGCGTTTCGATGCGGCGCAACGCATGACGCGCTTGACCACCGCCGACGGCCTGTTAAGCAACTCCGTCACTCACTTCGCGCTGGTCCAGGAAAGCCCCGCGACCGAAGCGCGCTCTCTGGCTCACGGCGCTGGACCATTAATCGCGCTGGCGACAAGCAAGGGACTCAACTTGGGCGAGGCGGGCAAACTACGCGGCCTGACCACCGTTCAAGGGTTGCCGAGTAACAGCCTCTACGCGGTCTTGGCGCGTGGCCGCAGCCTCTACGCGGGAACTCTCTCGGGGCTGGCCTTGATTGAATCTGGCCGCGTCGTGCGCGTCTTCAAAGACAGCAACTCAAATCTCACGCATAACTGGGTGACGAGCCTGCGCGTCGCCGGGCCTCGTCTCTTCATAGGCACTTACGGCGGCGGCGTCTTTGAATTGACAGACGCCGGAGAGGTCCACGGCTTCGCTTCGGAAATCGGAAACATGGTCGTCAATCCCAACGCGATGTGGAGCGACGACGAGCGTCTCTACGTGGGCACGCTCGACGGGGCGTGGGTCTTCAGCCTGCGCTCGCAGAAGTGGACGCACCTTAGAGACGAGCTTCCCTCCCGCGTCATCATGAGCATCACGGGCGACAAAAAGGGCGTCTACTTCGGCACGACGAGCGGCATCGCGCGCATCGAGAAAAGCTATTTGGAAAGTCTGGAGTCTGGGGTCTAGAGCCATGAGCCAGGAAGAGGGCGCAGCATGTTGAGGATAAAACCACCGCAGGCACAGGGCGCGCAAAAGTTGAAAGCTTTGAATATGAATCTCAACAGCATCACATCGCGTGTGCTCTTCGTCTTACTGCTCATGCTCCCGCTATGCCTGCCGCCCGTGCGTAGCGCGGCGCAGTCCGGCGCGCTCATTCCTTCTTCCATCAAGGAGCAGCCGGACCCCGCCATTCTCTCTTTGCAGGTGATGAACGTGGATGTCTCGATTGACAACCAGCACGCGCGCGTGCGTGTGCTACAGATTTTTGATAATCACGTCGCGCAAATTCTCGAAGGCAAATATCTCTTCGCGCTGCCGCCGCAGGCTTCCATCTCAGACTTCGCCGTGTGGGACGCGGACACGCGCATCCCCGGCGTCATGCTTGAGAAGCGAAGGGCCAACGCCGTCTACGGCGAACTCAAACAACCGAAGGTTGACCCAGGCTTATTGCAACAGGATGATGAGCACGAAGGACGCTCCGCCTTCAACGCCAAAGTCTTTCCGATTCCCGCCTACGGGACCAAGCGCGTCGAACTCGAATACACCGAGATGCTGCCCGTAGAGGGACTCACCTCTCACTTCACTTTCCCGCTCAAGCCTTCGTCGGGCGACCCCACGCGCGTCGGCGAATTCAACCTGCACGTACACATCTTGAGCGACTACGCGATTTCGTCGCCAGCGTTCGCCGCGAGCAGTTATGCGATGCAGGCGACTAAAGCCGAGGCGCAAGAATACGAGGCAGACTTTCATGCGCGCGAGATGGAATTGAAGGACGACTTCTCATTCGATTATCGCATCAACGTTCCCGACAGCGCGCTCTCGTGGATAGCCTATCGCGCGCCCGAACAGATTTCCGCTTACGACCTGCGCGACCCCGCGCTCGCCGCGCCGAACCCGGACGGCTATTTTGAAGCGCGCGCCATCTTCAACCAGCAAAGGCTCGCGCCCGACCGCGACGACAACCCGCGACGCAACGCGCACCCGCGCAACGTCATTCTCCTCCTGGATACTTCGCTTTCGATGTACGGCGAAAAACTGGTCCGCGCCGTCGAGGCTGTGGACTATTTTCTGCATAGCCTGAGCGAGCAGGACCGGTTCAACCTCGTCCTCTTTAACGAAGAGCCAGCAGCCCTCTCATCATCGCCCCTCGCGGCTACGCCGGAGCACGTCGAGCAGGCTCTCGATTTCATCAAGGGCAACGCGCTCGCGGGAGGGACCGATCTCAAAAAAGGTCTGACGAAGGCTCTCGAATTGGCCCAGTCGCTTCCAACAGGAGAGCGCAGCGTCGTTCTCATCTCGGATGCCAACCCGACACTGGGCACTAGGAATATCAAGCAACTGGTCCAGTTATTCGATAAGGAAAGCAAGAGCGTCGTTGTTGGACCATCCACCCGTTTCTTCGCCTTCGCGCTCGGCACGGACGCCAACCAGACGCTGCTACAGGAACTCGCGCAGGCCGGTCACGGCTACTTCGCGCAGGCGCGTGAGACCGAAGACATCTCCACGCAGTTGAAAATCTTCTTCGACCAGGTCGGCAGCCAGAGCATAGAGGGCTTGCGCTTGACATCGGACCAGGGGGCCAACCTGTATCAGATTTATGCCACTCACCCCAACAGCTTCGACGGCTCAAGCGTCGCCTTCGTCGGGCGTTATAAAAAGCCTTCGCCGCAGGCACGCATCAACGTCCTGGGCCAATACGGAAATGAACCTCTCACTCTCGCGCGCGAAGTCGCCCTGCCCGAATTCGACGACACGCACGAACACCTGCCGCGCGTCTGGGCGCGCGCGCGCGTTGACGCGTTGCTCCACTTGATGGACCTCAACGGAGAGCGCGAGGATTACATCGCGGAGATTATTCGTCTCTCTGAAAAATATAAGTTCGTGACGCCCTACACGGCATTCCTCGCCGCGCCGCGCGCCTTGTTGCGCCCGCGACTGATACAGCCGGGCGATCCGGTCCTGCGTGTTCGCACGGACGCGTCAATCAAGTCTGTCTTCGCCGTGCTCCCGTTCGGTGAAACTCTACCGCTCAAGTTTCTCAACACAGAAGGAGTCTGGGAAGTGCGCTTTCTCGCTCCGTCCTGGATGCCGGATGGGACGTATCGCTGCCGTCTCTTGATGACGGACAGGGACGGCCACGGTTATCAGGAGGAGAAGAGTTTTGTCGTGGACAGCCACGCGCCGAAGTTGAAGGCGAGCGTGGGGGCGCAGACGGTGCGTGCGGGCGATGAGTTAATGATAAAGGTCGCGGCTGACAGCGATACGGCGCGGCTCGTCGCCAGGATGTACGGCGCGCAGCCGGTGCAGCTTTTCTGGTCCAGTAAAGAGGGAACCAATGCGGGCAGGCTGCGCGTCCCGGCAGGGTTGGCGGCGGGACGCTACACGCTCTACATCTCTGCCGAAGACTTCGCGCATAACCAGTCGAGCGTGGAAATTCAGATAGAGGTTTTGGGCCGTTCCTGATTAAGAGATTATGAAACGCCTTCGCGTGAAATTCCTGTTGCTCTTTGCCCTGTGCTTGATGACAGGCATCGTGTCTCTGCATCAATCGTCTGCCGAATCCGCTGGCGCGTCGTCGTCTGAAGCGAATCGCGCGGGGGATGAAAGGGATGCGCTCATCGAAGCCGCGCTCTATACGCGCGCAGAGTTTTTCGGCGCACAGGCGTTGGTCCCATACCCGACCGCAGAGGCGCGCAATCGTCTGGCGGAAGTGGGAGAGAAATTCCCCCGCGAGCCGCGCATCCTTTTGAAGCTTTCCGAGCTCGATGAAAAGCTTGGGCGCGATGAAGATGCGCTGAACGAAATACAGTCCTACGTTCAGCTTCAACCTGAAAGCTACGAAGCGTTGGAGAAGCTAGCTGACTTCTCTGGCAGACGCGCGCAGTACGTCATGGAAGCGGCGACGCTTGAACGCCTGCTTTCGGTGGCTCCCGCAGTGCAGCGCGTGAACATCCTGCAAAGGCTCGTAGACTTGGCCCACGCGCACGGCTTGCAGAAATATCTCGCGCCGGAATTTTATGAACGGGTCATCGCGCGCGACCTGTCCGCCTTTGAAGTCATAGAGGCATATCTGGACCAGCTTATCAAAGAGAAGAACTACGCGGGCGCGCTCAAGGTTCTCAGGCAGTACAAGGAACGTTTTCCAGAGCGGAGGCTTTATCTCATCGAAAAAGAGGTCTCAATACTGGACCATCTGGGCCAGGCGAGGGAGGCTGAAGCAGTCTACACGGCGGCCTTCGATCCCTTCTGGCCCGATAAGCTGTCGGAGAGCTTTTATAGTTTCCTCAAGAATCATGACCGCTTTCGCGCCTACGGCTCCGAACTGCGCGAGGCTTTCCGGCGCGACCCCGCCAACTTCGAGGTCGCCGTTAAGCTGGTCCATTATTCAACGGCTGCTTACAGCAACGACCCCGGCATCTTCGTGCAACTTGAGAAGGCGCGGGCGGCGCGCGGCATCGCCTGGAAGCCGGAAGAGTTGAGCACGGCGGCGCGGCTTCTCATCGCGGACGGCTACGGTGATGCCGCCTCGCGTTTTCTCTACACGCTCTACGCGCAGGGCGGGATGAAGCCCGGAAGCGAACTGCGCGCGAAAGTGCTTTACCAGTTGTTCGAGTTGATGTCGGACGCGAGCGACGAACGCATCTCCTTGACCAAAGGCGACCTCAAGTTTTACCAGGACATCGCCAGCGCGGACACGCATCCGGGCATGCTCGGCGGCGTCCTCTCGCTGGTCCTCAACGATACGAACCCCGCGCGCGAATTTCGTCATGAAGAGGAGCGGGCCGTCAAGCATTTCAATCGCGCGGCGGCCTATCGTCTCTTCAACGCTTACAAGCAGGAGTATCCGACCTCGCCTGAGTTGGCCCAGATGTATCTGGACCTGGTCCACCTCTACACGGCGACGGGCGATACGGATGTGGCCGGAGAGACGCTCGCCGAGTTTGAAAAGAGATACGCGGACGCGCCCCGTTATCCTGACGTGGCCCTGAAACTCGCGGACGCGTACATCGCCGCAGGCAAGACCGAAGAGGAACGCGCCACTTACCAACGCATCCTAGATTACTTTGGAAAGCAGAGGCGTGATGGCGTGCCGTTGATGCCGGGCGCGGGGCAAACGGGCGACGGCGCGAACGGCGGCGCGCGTCATGCGGTCCTCGACATCTCATCCGAACCGACGGAGGTTAAGCCCACACCCGTTGATGGCAAAACCCTCTCGCACCCCGGCATAGAAATTCCGAAAGAGAGCGATGAAGAGTCGGAGTACAACTATCCATCCGGCTCAAAGTATGTGGACCACATGGGCCAACCCGTGCCTTACGAGTCAAGCTCAAGCGAGGATGAAGAAGACTCCAACGTGGAAACCTCTGATGAGGGAAGCTCTGGTGAGGCGCAAGGCGCGGAGAGCGCGCAGTGGTCCAACACGGAAGTTGATTATCCGACCGTGCTCGAAAGATACGTCTCTTCGCTGGCGAAGGATAACCGGACGGGCGATATTCTGGCCCTTTATTCGGGCGAGATTAAAAAATATCCGAACGAGCCTGCGCTCTATGAAGGGATGTTGCAGTGGCTCGGCCAGACCAATCTCGTCGAAGAGCAGTTGCGCGTTTACCAGGATGCGCTCAAGCAGTTTCCGACCATGCTCTGGCGCGACCGCATGGCCCGCTGGTTCCTGCGCCGCGAGCGCAAGCAGGAGTTCGCAGACTTCTCTCGCGGCATCATGGAAAAGTTGAACGACGAAGAGGTCGCAAGCTATCTAACCCGCTTCATCGGCTCGGACTACGCGGCCTCCGCCACAAGCTTCGACGCCAATCTTTATCTGGGCCTCTACAGCTTAGCGCATCAACGCTTTCCGCACGACCTGTACATCGTGCAAGGATTGCTCAAATTTTACAGCGCGCATGACCAGTGGGAGCCGTGGAGCAAGTTGGTGGCCGAATACTATTTCGAGTCGCGCGAGATACGGAACCAATTCCTGGCCCATCTGGCGAAGGATGCTGCCTTACGCGGAAAATTGGACCAGGCCCGCGCCGCCTGCAACACGAACGCTCAGGAAGCAGCCCTTTCATCATCTTCATCATCTTCACTCGCGATCTTGCCTTACAAGCTCTTTCGCGCGGATGCAGCCGTCTGGCTCTCAAACTACGAAGAGGCGATTGATGCTTACAGGGAGTTGAACCGTCTCTACCCGAACACGCCCGAATTTTCCGAGCGGCTGATAGCCTTCACGCGTTCGTTGGGCCAACATAACCGCAGGTTCCTGGAAGAGTCCGCTTCGACGGCGCATGCCTTTGCGGAAGCCTTCCCGGACTCGAAAGCCTACAGGACGCGCGCCGGTGAGACACAGGCGGAACTGGGCGATTATCCGAAGGCTAAAGCTGAATGGGAGCAACTCATCGCGCTTAGTCCGGGCGAGCCGGACAACTATCTTGAGACGGCGACGCTCTACTGGGACTATTTTCAGTATGAAGACGCGCTGCGGACCATCAGGGATTTGCGCGCGCGTTCGGGCAACGAAAAACTCTATGCTTTTCAGGCGGGCGCGATTCTCGAAGCGAAGCATCAGACGCGCGAAGCCCTCGCCGAATACGTCAACGCGCTCGGCACTGATGAGACGGACTCGAACGAAGTTCCCTACGAGACTGTTGTTGATGAGAGCAGAGCGAGAGATCGTTTGGAGCAGCTATACAAACGGCGAGGCGTCCCCGCGCAATTGGACCAGGCATTCAACGCGGAGAGAAGACGCAGCCGTAACCCCGCGCCATTGGTCATCTCTTATGCGCGTGTGTTGAAGGATGTCGAGCAGTGGAACAAAGCTTCCGTCATGCTCAAGCGAGAGGTCGCGCGCAGCGACTCGCAAGGATTTCTGGACCAGTCGCTCGACCTCTTCAAAGAGGCCGAGGATACGGCGGGAACTCATCTCGCGCTCAACCGGCTCGTCGCCATCGCGCAGTCTCCGCGCTTCGCCATCTCCTATCGCCTGAAACTCGCGGAAGCTTACAGGGCGGCGGGCCAACGCGCCGCCGCCTCGCGGACCATTCATGAACTGGTCCAGAAATACCCGGCCAACTACGGCGTCTTGAGCGAGGCCGCGCACGTTTACAGGCGCATGGGCCAACAGGAAAACTCGCTCGGCATCCTGCGCGCGGGCATGTCGCGGGGCAAGGGAAAGTTTCACTACATCTTCGCGCGCAGGCTGGCGGCGCAGGAGTTGGAGAGGGGCGAGACCGCTTCAGCCGAGCGCGTGCTGAAGCAGTTGCACGAGGAGGACCATCTCAATACTGAAGTCTTTCACGAACTGGCGGGCATCTACGTGAAGACGGGAAATCGTGAAGCCCTTAAGAGTAGTTTTCGCGCGACGCTCGACGCGATTAAGGAACAGGACACGGACATCGTAGAGATACGCCAACAGGTCGCAGGGTTGCGCCAGCAGATGATAGAGGCTTTCACAGAGCTTAAGGATTACGACGCGGGCATAGAGCAGTACATCGAAATCGTCAATCGTGACCCGGACAACGAAGAGAAGTTGGACCGCGCGCTCGCTTACGCGAGACGCTACGGCGGCGCGGAGACGTTGCTCGCATACTACCGTCGCCTGTCCGAACAGGCTTACAAAAATTATCGCTGGAACGTCGTGCTCGCGCGCATCTTCGAGGCGAAGGGCGACCTCACGAGCGCGGCCCGCAATTATCGCACCGCCATTGATAACCAGCCGGAGATGATCGAACTCTACGACGCGCTCGCGGGCGTCTACACGCGGGCTAAAGATTACGACGCCGCGCTGGAAGCCCTCGGCAAAGCCACGGAGTTGTCGAACGACGACCCGCAGTACGTTAGGCGCACCATCGAAGTGTTGCTCAAAGCAGGACGCCGGGAAGAGGCGTTGGCCGCGCGCCGCAAACTCCCAGCCGAAGAGAATAAGAAGGAGACTTTAGAGGACCAATTTGCGCGCGCCGCGAGTTTGCGTTCAAGCGAGAGATCAAAAGCGATAGAGGCATACAGGCAAGCGTGGGACGCTTTCGCGGCGGACCCTTACAAGCATGATTTGCAGGCGAGCGAGCTAACGGGTTACGTGCAGACGGTGCGCGATGAAGAGGGGCTGGACCAGATAACGGCTCGGCTCTGGGAGGTGCGCGAGAGGTTGTTGCGGGATGCGGAGAGCGAGGGCAACGTGCGCGCTGGACAGGCGCGCGCCCTGCTGCAAACGCTGGACGGCGCGATGCCCGAAGCGTTGGGCGGAGTGGCCGCGTCGAAGGGAAGCCATGATGAACTCGCGGCTCTCTATCGCTGGCTGCAACAGCGTCTTGAAGAGTCCATGACGCGCGTCGTCGCTGATGACAAGTATGGGACGCTCGCGTTGTTGCAGAACTTGAGCAGGCGCGCGGGCTTCGGCTCGCTCGAAGAGAGAGTCCTGCGCGTGCGTCTCGACGGCGCGCTCGCGGCGGGCAACTCCTCTCTTCATCATGAATATTTGCGGCGGCTCTCAGACTTTTATTCAGAGCGCGGGGATTACAAACGCGCCCTGGACCTTTTGGAAAATGAGCGGGCGCGTGATGCTGCGCAAAGGGATTTCGATTACCCGCAACTCATGGCGGAGAGCGCGCATCTCGTCGGCGACCGGGAGAGAGAGTTGCGTGCTTTGCGTGATTACTACGGGCAGCAGTCGAGCGCGAGCAGCAACGTTTCGCAGGAAGACCCGATGGTGGAGCGTTACTTTTCCGCGCTCTATGCTAGCGGTGAAGAGGGAAGAAACGAACTGCTCGGATGCGCGCAGCATGCGGGCGCGCATCACCTGCAACTCATCAACTTTCTGCTTCACAAGCGGGATAAAGAGTTGGCCCACCTGGCGATTGAGAACGCGGCCCTGCCGCTCTCCTGGAAAACGGCGCGCAACGCGGAAGCGAGCCTCGCGTTACATGATACGGACGCGCGCAACGAGAATTACTTCATCAACGCTTTGCAGTACAGGCCCATCGGCGAACTCATCAAGCAGCAGCCGGATGCTTCGCTTCAACTCGTCGGCGATGACTGGTTTCATCTGGCGGAAAAGTATGGACAGTGGCTATACCTCGCGGGCGGCGCGGAGCAGAGGTTAAAGACGCGCGCGCTCTTGCCCGCGATGATAGAGAACAGGCCGCAGGACGAGCGCGAACAGGCGGGGCTGGCGCGCTGGTATCTGGACCAGCACGACGCTCAAAGGGCGAGCGAGCATTTCAGTCTCGCGCTCGAATCTGAACCGGGTGATAAGGGGAGCCTGGCGGGCCTCGGCTCCGCATACTTCATGCTCGGTGACAGGCGCAAGGCGGAAGAGTGGTGGGCCAAGATTATCGGCGGCCATCCCTCGCCGGAGGACTCTGAGTTGTACTTGCGCACGCTGGTCCAGCATGGCCTGGCGGCGGAGGCCAGGGAACGGCTGTTCCCGTTGTTGACGCAACAACTCAAGGAGATGACGGTCTCCGATGATGGCTACGAGGTGAGACCGGCGAACGAGGATTTTGAAAAGTTGAAGCCTCTCGTGCGCGCCCTCTCGGCTTCGTTCGCTTCGCATCAGGATGATGAGAGAAAAACTCAACGGCTCGGCGCGGCGGATGAAGCGGCGAGGGCCGCGTTCTTCAAGCGGGCTTGCGATGTCGCGCCCGCCAATACGCTGTTGCCCGAAATGTTAATCAGGGAATCGCTCGTCGGGCAGAACATGTGGGCCCAGTTCTATGAATTGCTCATTGCGCAGAGCGCGGGCCTGAGCAGTTATGAGAGCGATTATCAATACGCGGACTACTTGCAGAAATCCTGGAATGCGGCGGAGACGGAGGAAATACTGGACCAGGAACAGGGCTTTAAAATCGAGTCGCCGAAAGCCAGGCGGCTTGAATGGCAAAAAGAGTATCTGGCCTATCTCATCGAGCGGCACGAGACAAGAGGCGCGCGCGACCTTATCCAGACGATTGAAACGGACCTCTCCCGTCGCTATGCGCGTCCGGTGTGGCTGCGCCTCGCCGCTCTCAGGTTGGATGTGCGGGAGGGCCGCGCGGGTGAAGTTGAAAAAAATCTCAGGCATCTGGTCGGCATAGAGGCGAGCGGGAAGGCCGTGAAAGTCTCGCCGCCGGATACCGCGCGGTTGAATGATGCCGTGGCGATGCTGCGCGATGAGGGACAAGAGCGGCTGGCCGCGCAACTGCTCGAAGCCGCTTACGCGCGAGCGATTGCGCTTGAGCAATACGAGCCCTCTTACTTCGTTGGTCTCGCGCGCGCGGCCTTCGCGCGTGGCGATGCGGCCTACGGCCTCTCGATGCTGGAATCAATGATTAACCTCAGTGATGAAGAGACGAAGCCGGAGACGCTGGCGATGCTCGCCGTGCTGCCTTCCATCAAAGCTTACGCGGTCGAGGATGTTGGGATTGAACGGCCCGCCGCGCGCGAAGAGATTAAACGCGCAGGGGCTTTGCAGTTGGCGGCAGAGACGGCGGGCGAGTTCGCGCAAGTAGACGCGGCGATAAATTATCGCCAGCAACTGCTCGCCCTCTCGCCGGAAGATGAAGCGAACCGCATCGAACTCGTCCGCCTCTTTTCCGCCGCAGGGAAGGATGATGAAGCGATAGCTCATCTCGCAAGTATCATCCGCGACCGTAACGCGACGCGGCGCGCGCGCTGGCAGGCCGTCTGGCTCGCGCCTGAAATCGCAGGCAAGAAGGCAGAACTCTGGGCCTCTCTGCGCGATGCGGTGAGGGCGGGCAAGATTGTGGACCAGGAAATGGCGGTCGCGCTCGAATCGGTCTCGCTCTCGAACGACGGTCGCGTTGATGACGCCCTCAAGCTGTTGAGCGCAATCGAGACGGAGAATCCCAATCCTGAACTCAAGTATTTTCACGCGCTGCTGGAAAAGCGCGGCGGGCATGAGGCGGCGGCCCTCGAAGAGTTCGCCAACGCTTTGATTTCAAGCCAGGATGAGCAGGGCTTTCAGGCTTTCGCTTTCAATGAAGATGGACCGTTGCCGCAACTCGTGCGCCTTTACCTGTCGCTGGGCCAGGCGCAGGCGGCCTTGAAACTGGCTGAGCGCGAGCCCGCTTTGCAGCCGGAAGAGCCGAAAGAGACTGACGCCCGCGTTAAGCAGGATGAAGCAGCGAAGGACGATGAGACCGTTGATGATGAAGATGAGGCGCAGCCCGCGCCGGATAAAGAGGCGGTGTTGAAATCCGCGCATGATGAGAGACAAGCTTACTTGACGCTGGATGCTCGCGCGGAAGAGAGACGGGCGGCGACGCGTTTGAGTTTGCTCGGACTGCTTTCCGATGCGGCGGAGGGGGCGGGTGATTTGGACCGCGCGCTCAAGCTGGCGAAGGGTCGTCTCGCGCTGCTGCCGAAGGGCGCGGAAAGAGCGGCTGCGGCGTCGCGTCTGGAACGCTTGCTGGCCTTGCAGAAGGCGCGGGACGGCGGGCGCGGCGGGGAATTTAGTGTGGACCAGAAATTGGTCGCGCAGAGATAAGGATGGGAGGTCCGCGATGCGGCGTTGGAAATCGAGGGCGGCTTCATTTGCCGTCTGCTTCGTCATCGGCTTGATGGTGGCGTTCATCTACAGCTTCATCATGGGGCTGTTCGTCTCGTCCAAACTGGACCAGGAACGCACAGGAGAAACATCGGAGCCACGTTGTTCTCCTTTAGAATATTTTGCGCGACCGGAGGAATTGCTCTCCGCGCTCAAGAGCGATGAGGTGAGCGTGAGGCGCGATGTGTTCAGGAGGTTGTTTCTGCGTCCGGGCGTCTCCACCGTCTATTACGATTACGAAAGAGACCTCGAATATCCGGAGCGCGCGGATCGTGCGCGCCTGGAATATCTCAACCTGGATGAATCGAGCGAAGATGAGGCACTGCTCACATTCGTCAGG
>JAXDFO010000422.1:0-16914 GCA_034665545.1 Blastocatellia bacterium | reverse complement strand
CTTAAGATAGGAAAGGTGATTGATGATGCCGCGCAAATCTCCGCCGTGATAACTGCGCGGGTTGTGCCGGTCGTTGGCCTCTACGGGCGAACCTGCGGGCGCGTCGTTCAACACGTCGCCGTTGCTGAAACGGTCTGGCATGATGAGGTAGATAACATCATCGCTCGTGATGCCCTGAAAGTTTGTCGCCGCGTCGAGCGGAGCGTTGAGGCGAAAAGGGATGAGCGTCTTGCCCGCGCTCGTCTCAAGCGAGAGCGGGTAATCGCCGGGCCTGGCCGCAGGGTTGATAGTGATGCTGACGAAGAGATACGTGCCCGCAGAGTTGACGACCGTCGCGCTGGCTTGCGTCTCGGCCCGCGTCGCGCTGACGCGCGCGCCCTGTAGATTTTTGCCCCTCACGAGAAGGCGCACGGGGTTGAGCGCGTGGTTGGCCCACCACGAAGGCGGCTCGACCTTCATGACCGACGGAGCGGCGTCCGCCTGCCGCGCGGTCTGCCCTTGCGCGCGCGATGCGCCCGACAGAAAAAGCAGCGCGCATAGCACAGCCGTCAACATTTTAGTTAAAGTCATTGACCTCACAAGAGAGCAACAGATGAACTTGCTAAGGAGACTTTGGAACAGCATTCGTTGTCGTCGTCGCGGGCGGCGGCAAGGGAGCATCCGTCGGCGCGGTCTCTCCCGTCGCGCTTCCGCCGCTCATGCCCTCATCCTTTTTCCTGGCCTCTTCGAGTTGCTTGAAGAGGGCCAACTCTCGCTCCGCATCCTCCTTGCGTTTGAGCCGCGAATAGGCCGTGAAAAGCTGGTAATGAATTCCCGGATCGGCGTTGCTCATGCGCGCCGCGTTTTCGAGCAGAGGCACTGCCTCCTCATACCTCTTCAACCTCACGAGCAGGCGGCCCAGGTCGTAGTAGGCCGGAAAATTCTTCGCATCAATCGCCAGCGCGCGGCGCAACAATTTCTCCGCCTCCTCATCCCTCCCGCGAGCCGTGGCGATGAACCCCAGGTTAGCCAGCACGTCAGCATAATCCGGCTTCAGTTTCAAAGCGCGCTCGAACGCCGCGAGCGCATCGTCGTACATGCCTTCGCCGCGCGCCGCGTAACCGACGAGGTAATGAATCTCCGCCGAATCAGGAAAACGCCGCGCCCCGCGTTCGTAGACCTCGCGCGCCTGCGCGTAACGACGATGGCGAAAATGGGTCGCGCCGAGCCGTATGTAGTAAATCAACTTTGAAGAGTCCTGCGCGATGGCCCGTTCATAAAACTGCGCGGCGGTCTCGTCCCGGCCATTCTTGAATAGCTCTTCCCCGATCATGAAATTGGCTTCGGGAAATTCCGCGCGCAAGCTGATGGCCTTTAACCAGTAGTCCAACGCCGCTTCGCTCTGCCCGCGCGCGGAGGCTATCAGCCCTAAACGATAGAGCGGCTCAGACTCGTTCGGCGCGAGCGCGGACGCGGCTTCGAGAGCGCGCGCGGCCTGGTCCAATTGGTCCAGATTGTAAAACGCGAGGCCGAGGTTATAGAGCACCTCCGCAGTGTTAGGGCGCAGTGCGTTGGTCCTCTCAAAGAGAGCAGCCGCGCGCCCGTAATCCCTGGCCTCCGCCATCTGCACTCCGAGCGTGAAGAGGACGCGCGCATCATCGCCCGCCGCGCGCTCTATGATTTCCGTCAACCTCGCGGCATCCTTCGCGCGCCCGTCGCGCACGTAAGCATTATTCAGGGCCAGTAATAAAGAGAGGTCCGTCCCTGCCGCCGCCGTCGTTGATTGTGGACCATAATTCGCCGCGCGTTCTAACAAGGGAATAGCTTTTCTGTAATCGCCTCGCGCAGCATAGAGCGCGGCCAGATTGAATGTCGCCTGCGGGTGCGCGGGCGCGGCGCGGAGCACGGCTTCGAGAGCCTCTATGGCCTGGTCCGCGCGATTCGTCCGTGCCAGCAAGACTCCCAGGTTCGCGCGCGCGGAGACGCCCTTCGGATTCAATCGCAACGCTTCCAGATATTCGCGCTCGGCCTCCGCCGCCTGACCTTTCTGGTCCAGTATTACTCCGAGCAAATTATGAGCGTCCGCGTCCATTGGAGTTGCGGCCACGGCGCGACGCGCCACTTCCGACGCTTCATCCAGTTTGCGCGCTTGCAACAATCCAGCCGCTTCTTCAAGCAACGGTGAAGGCTTTTGCGCGGGCGCGCTCGCTTGCCCCGAAGAACGCGAGGGAGCGACCGGCCCCCTTCGTCTTTGCTGGGCCAATAATGTGGGCGACGCGGACCCGGCGAAGATGGTCAATGCGGCGAGACCGGCCACTAGATGAGAGTTTGGACGAGCCATGCTTGATAAAATCTGACGAATCAATCCTGCTTTTCTGGACCAGAACCGTTAGCGGCGTTGACGCCGCCTGCGCCTCGTCGCCCTGAATGAATGCTCTGCACGATGGCCGTCTCCCGCGCGGCCTCCGCCGTCCGGCCCAGTCGCCTGTAGGCGAGCGCGAGTTGATAATGAGGCTCAGGGTTCTGCGGCGCGAGCAACGCGGCGCGGCGCAAATGTTCGATTGCTTCGGCGGCGCGTCCCACGCGAATCAACGTGCGACCGAGCGTGACGCGCGCCTCGTATAAATCTCCGTTCAAAGCAATCGCGCGCTCAAGTTCGTTCACCCCTTCAACAATCCTCTCGCCGCCGAGTTTGACGAGCAGGACGCCCAGGCCGAGGTGTCCTTCCGCGCTCGCGGGCTGGACCAGTAATAGCTCGCGGTAAGCCGAGAGCGCGCCCTCGTTATCATCTGCCGCTTCGAGCGAGGTCGCCAGAAAAAATCTGGCCCTCGTATCATCCGGCCTGAGCGCGATGGCCGCGCGGAAAGCCTTCGCCGCCCCCGCCGGATCGCGCGCGCCGTAACGCGCGCGCCCCAGCGCGAATTGCGCATCGAAATTATCCGGCGCGAGCATGACTGCCCTCTCCACAGCCTTCAACGCGCCCGCGTTATCCTTTTTCACGGCCATGATGACGCCGAGCAGGACGAGCGCATCAGCCGCGCGCGCCCTCTCTTCCGCGCTCGATTGAGGAGATGGGCCCGCGACCGTCTTAAGGTTGACGCCGGTCTCTTCGAGCGCGCCCTCTGCGAGCCTTTGCGCGTCATCTATTCGTTTGAGATTGAAGAGCGCGACCGCGCCGCCGTATAAGGCCCGCTCGTCGTGCGGCGCTTCATCGAGGATGGCGCGAAAAATGGACCAGGATTCCTCGTAACGAGAGGCCGCGAGCAGATTGAAGGCGACGGCGCGCGCCTCCTTTATCTTCGCCGCATCGGTGGGCTTCGAGTGGACCTGCTCGATGATGACAGACAACGCATCGGAGACAGTAGCGTTGCTGTTGCGCTGCGCGGTCTGCGCGACGCAGAACACGGGCGCGAGCATGATGAGAGATGAGGCCATCAAGCACAGCCGCCTTAATCCTCCTTCCTGCTTGAGAGCGCGCATCGCAGAATCGCCTTATAAACAATCGAGTGGCGAGCGATACAAGCTGCCCGCCACTCGATGGTTTCGGTCACTTACGTCAGGTAAGTTTTAGAAGAGCAGCTTAATGCCAAACTCAAGCTGGCGCGGACGCTGTAGGCTCGTGTCAATGCCTATGTTGGCATTGTTGGCAGCGCCGAGCGAATTGGCCGTGCAGGTCGCGTCGTTGAAGACGCCACTGACGAAGCATCCTTCGATGTTCCTGTTCGGCACGTTGCGGTTGACGTGATTGAAGACGTTGTAAGCCTGGAATCTAGTCTGAACATTGAAGCCTTCCGTGACGCGGAAGTTCTTGAACAGCGAGAGGTCGAAGAATTCCTGCCGTTGTCCACGGAAGGTATTGCGTCCCAGGCTGCCATAGACGGGGCTGTTCGGGTCGTTCGGGAAAATCTTGATGCTCGGCGGCGCGAACGCCCCTGGATTAAATTCCAGGCCGCGCGCTTTCTGTGCAGAGGTCGGCGTCGGGTCGCCGACCAGCATGGGCCTCGTCCCGCCTTCGCCAAAGACCACCGTGTAAACCGGGCCGCTCTGGATAGTCACCACGCTGTTGAGTTGGAAGCCGCCGAAGAAGAAATCAACCACCCTCGGAATGTCCTTGCCGTAAGCGCGATTGCGACCGAACGGGAGGTCCAGGACGTTGGAGAAAGTGAAACGATGTCTCACATCAAGGTCCGAGTTGCCGCGTTCGAGGTTCAGGTTGAACGGGTTGACCGGACCATACCTGTCGCGCGCGGGCGTGCTGTTGCCAGCGAACCTTCCTGGTCCATTATCAATCGCGTGCGACCATGTGTAGGCCGCCAGAATCGAGAGGCCCTTCGAGAATCGCCTCTCCAACTTGGTTTGCAGGGCATTATAACTGGACCTGCCGATATCATCCGTGAAGTTGACGAACTCAATCCCCGGAACCTGACGAGACCCTGGCCCTCTCTGATTGCTCTGGCCGATGTTGCGGTCAATCAAGAGATTGCGACCGTAGTTGCCGACATAAGCCACGTCGGCCAACCAGTTGTTCGCAAACTCATACTGCGCCGTCAGGTTGAACTGGTGATAGTGCTCATCTCTCAAGTTCGGGTCAACCGAATAGAGGTCAGAGAATTGGCTGAGCGAGCTTAAAGGAATAACCGGACCAGGAACGAAAGAGGCTGAGGGCAACGGAATGCCCGTGTCCAGATTGAAGTTGGTCGGGAGCGGGCTGCCAGCCGTTCCATAGTTGCCGAGGCTGCCGCTAAAGCCGCCGCCGCCATTGAAGGGCTGGTTGACGGCCAACGCGGCGTCGCGGCCCACGTCCGTCGTGTAGAGCAATCCATAGCCGCCGCGCAGGACCAGTTTCTTGTCTTCCCTGAGACCGCTATAGGAGAACCCTATGCGCGGCCCGAAGTTATTCTTGTCCGTCTTTCTCAAGCCGCGACCGAGCGAACCGCCCGCGCGTATCAGCGAGTTGGTCGAGGGGTCAAAGTTGAGTTCGCGGTTGAAACGCTCCGTCGCGGGCGTGAAGATATCGTAGCGCAGGCCGAGGTTGAGCGTCAGGTCAGGACGCACTTTCCAATCGTTCTGAACGAAGAATGAGATTTCTTTGTTCGACTGGAAATACGGGCCGCCGGGAACCTCTCGGTCCGTCGCGGCGGGCGTGTAACCGAGCAGCAGGTTGGCGACGGATGAACCCGCGTCGCGGTTGCCTATAACATCATAGTTGCCGCTCAAGAATCCGCCCGCGCTCGTGCCGTACTGGAATTGGCCTTTCGCGTTGTTGCCCGAACTGCCAGGCTGGTTCTGGCGCACGCGCAAGTCGCCGCCGAACTTCAAGGTCTTGTTGCCGCGCACGACCGTCAACGTATCGCCAAAGTAAAAGTTGTTGGAGATGAAGAAGAAGGGGCTGCCGTCGCCTATGAACTCTAACTGCTTATCCACATCGGTCCCGATGACGCCGAGCAGAATCGCGCCCGAACAGGTGATGCCGCAAGTGTTGATGTTCGGGATGCCGAGGTCAGCCGCGTTGGTTGCGCTGAACCCTTGTGCGCCGCCCTGGCCCGGATTGAAGATGCCTATCTGGAAGCGAGAGTAACCGACGCGCGCATCGTTGACGATGGTCGGAGAGAAAATCTGCGTGTCTCCGAGCGCGACCTGGCGAGTGTTGCCGAACTCGGTGCCCGCCCCGAAGCCAGACGGCAAATCGTGATTGTTCGGCGAAGTTCCGAGCGGGAAATTGTTGTCGCGCAGACGCTCATTCGTGGCCTTGCTATAACGGCCAAAGAGCCTGTTATTCTTCGTGACGTTCTGGTCTATCTTGATGTCATACTGGTTGATGTTCGCGCGCTCCGAACGATTGCGCGCGTAGTTGTTTTCCAGGCCGCCGTTGGTCGGGAGCGGATAGGCGTTCAGTATGTTGAAGGCGGCGGTCGAAAACAGGTTGCGCGGAACGATGTTTCCGGCGAAGGGCACGCCGTTCGCATTGAAGATGGTCCCAAAGGGGAAGGTACACAATTTCCTGCTCGCGCTGCTGGGGTCTACGCGGCAGGACGCTCCGGTCGGATTGGTGTAGGTGCTGGCGAAGCTATATTCCCTGGTCTGTCCCGGCCTGAGCAGTTCGGAGAAATCGCCCGCGCGCTGCTTGACTGTGGGAACATTGACGGGCGCTTCGCCGCCGCCGAAAGCCGGAGTCGCGTTGCGCTGCCCGTTGTAGGAGAAGAAGAAGAAAGACTTGTTGCGACCGTTGTAGAGCTTCGGCCCGCCTTCGCCGAAGTGCGGCAGGAAGATTGGCCCACCGATGACGCCGCCGAAGTTATGCACGATGTAGTTGGGCGGGTTGGCGTTGTTGGCTGGCTTCGCGCTGGCGAAACGGCCCTGGTAAAACTCGTAGGCCGTGCCGTGAAATCCGTTCGAGCCGGACTTGAAGGTCGTAGAGATAATCGCGCCGCCCGCGCGCCCGCTCTCCGCAGAGGGCACGCTCGTCTCGACCTTGAATTCCTGAATCGCATCCGGGTTCGGGAAGATGGCTATCTGTCCGAACTGCGATTCGTTGTTATCAACACCGTCGAGCGTGAAGTTGTTGTTGGTCACGCGCGCGCCGTTGGCGGAGATGACGGAGCCGCCGGATTCGCGGAAGCGCGTTGACTCTGTTGAATTGCCGGGTCCGCCTGAGACGAAGTTGCCGCCGCCGCCGAGCGTGCCGATGGCCGGGCGCGTGACGCCTGGCGAGAGGCCCGCGAGCAACGTGAAGTTGCGTTGCGGGATGGGCAGTTCCGTGACCTGTCTTCCGGTGATGACATCGCCGCGCACGCTCGTCTCGCTTTCAACGAGAGGCGTCGAATCCGCAGTGACGGTCACGGTATTACTGCCGCCGGAGATATTTGAGAAGTTGACATCCAGGGGCACGCGGGAGTTGGTCTCGACCTGCACGGCCTCGAAGACCACGGTCTGGAACCCTTGCGAATCGGCTGAGACGCGGTACGTGCCCGGCTCAAGGTTGGTCACTGTGTACGTCCCGTCATCGCTGGACGTGGCTTCGCGCGTATCGCCCGTCGCGGTGTTGATGACTGTAATCCTGGCATCCTTGACCAGTGCCTGGTTCGGGTCTTTCACCGTACCGGCGATGGTCCCTTTATTATTTTGTGCAAATGCCGTCAGCGAAAGGGCGCAAAACAGAGCGACGAGGACGCCGA
Organism: Blastocatellia bacterium; assembly: GCA_034665545.1. Lineage (GTDB taxonomy): Bacteria > Acidobacteriota > Blastocatellia > Pyrinomonadales > Pyrinomonadaceae > DASYML01. The sequence continues at coordinate 9,760 of JAXDFO010000422.1, read as the reverse complement.
ATCGCGGCAGCATTGATGCGAATTTCGTCATAACTGGAACCTCATGCAGAACAAAAAGAGAGATTTGGGTTTGCGCTCCTGTCCCACACTAAGAGGAAGAGCGCGTCTAATTTTTCAATCTTGACAGGTATGCAGCAGGGCGCAGACTTAGCCGCCCGTAGCCTTTAGATTCTCGAATTGTGGCGAAAAAAAGCCCGAATGGCAGTTTGTTGCCTAACCGAACGAAGTTTTTAATATATTCTTCACAGACTGTCAAATGATTTCTGATAGGGAAACGACAGCATACTCTGATTTGTATGAATTCCCACACATAAAATCATTTCTGGCGAGTTTTAAATTTTCCGACTTGAGAGAATTCTTTATCACTTCGTCAAGCCCTTGCCCTCCGTCAGGGTCAGGACGCGGTCAACTTCCCTCACCTCAACCGTCTCAAGCGCGCCGTCCGGCCATTTCACTTCCAGCTTATCCACCTTCGCCGCAGGCCCAAGCCCGAAGTGAACGCGAGGGTCGTTGTTAGAAGCGTAGCTCGCGCCGCTCACGACATCCATACGCTGGCGCATCTTGCCCGTCGTCAGGTACACGATGGCTCCCGTCGCATCCCTGGGGCTTTTCTTCGAGACATCACCGACGAGCCTCAGTTCGAGCCAGTGTCCTATCTGTTTGGTGACGTTCTTGAGCAGAGCGGGCTTGGCATCAATGTTGTTGATGACGGCGTCGAGGCGTCCGTCGCCGTCGAGGTCTCCGATAGCGAGGCCGCGCGCCTGCATGGCGTTGGCGAGCGCGCTGCCGGGCGCGGCCCCCACGCGCTCGAACTTGCCGTTCGCCAGGTTGCGAAAGAGCAACATCTGTTGTGCGAAGCTGGTTCCCCACTGGTGCTGGTCCACAGCCGGATAGACGTGCCCGTTGGCTATCAGCAAATCTCGCCAGCCGTCGTTATCGTAGTCTATGAAATCAGTGCCCCAGCCTAGAAACGGAATCGGAATTTCGCCGAGCCCGGATTGAAAAGTATCGTCAGCGAAATTGCCGCCGCCCATGTTGTGATAAAGAATATTTGAATCGTCGGAGAAGTTGGTGATGTGAAAATCAACGTGACCGTCGTTGTCGTAATCGCCGACGGCGAGGCCCATGCCCGCTTGCTCGCGCCCGTTCTCGTTGAGCGCGATGCCCGCCGGATAGCCCGTCTCCTCGAATGTCCCGTTGCCCTTGTTGATGTAGAGAAGTTTCGGGGTCGAATCGTTGACGACGAGCAGGTCAAGCAAGTCGTCGTCGTCCACATGCACGAAGGCCGACGCGAAGCCGTAATACTTATCAGGGTCAGAGACGCCCGCCTTCACGCTCACGTCTTCAAACGTGCCGTCCGGCTTCTGGTGATAGAGCGTATCGCCCTCGCCCTTCAAACCTCGCGGGCCGCACATCACAGGGACGCCGCGAAACTGGCAGAAATTCTGGCCCACGCTGCCGCTCTTGCCCGCGTCCGCAGGATTGGGCGGGAGATTATTCAAATCAATATCGGCATAGCCCGGAACGAAAAGGTCCAGCCGTCCGTCGCGGTCGTAATCGCCCCAACTCGCGCCCGTGCTCCAACCCTTGCGCGCGACGCCTAGCTTCTCCGCCACATCCGTGAACGTGCCGTCGCCGTTGTTATGATAAAGACGAGAGACTCCGAAATTGCCCACGAAGATATCAGGGCGTCCGTCGTTGTCATAATCGCCGATGGCGACGCCCATGCCCCAACGCTCGTTCGCTACCCCGGCCTTCTCCGTCACGTCTTCAAACTTCCAGTTGCCCAGGTTGCGATAGAGCGCGGCGCGCGGCGGCTTCTCCTTGCCCTGCATCGCGGCCATCGTCGAGCCGTTGAGCAGGTAAATATCTGGCCGCCCGTCGCCGTCGTAATCGAAGACGGCCACGCCGCCCGACGGCGTCTCGAAGATATAATTCTTTTCGGGACTGCCGGAGCGATGTTTGAAATTCTTGAGCGCGGTCGCGTCCGTCACGTCTTCAAAAATGACCGGAGCCTTCGGGTCAACGATGCCGACGGTGCGCCGCGACGTATAACTATAAGCCTTCTCGGTCGAGACGCCGCCCATGCCCTGCGTCTGCGTCGTCGTCGTGCCCTGCGCGAAGAGCGTCAACGGAGCTTGCAGCAACAATAGAATGATTAATAGCTTATCTGTTATTCGCTTCATTAAAAAATCACACCTTTATTTCGGCGCAGCGTCGCGCTCGTTAATCGTCAGGTAACGATCAACCTGCGGATTCGTGATTCGCTGGACGCGATTACCGGGCCAGCGAATCTCCAACTGCCGCACCCCGGTCGCCGCTCCCAACCCCGCCAGCACGCGCGTGTCGTTCGATGACAGATAGCTCCCCCCGCTCGCGCACTCGAAGAACTGTTTGCGCCCGCCAGCATCCGTCACGGAGATGCGCGCGCCGATGCCGTTGCGGTTTGACTTGTCGCCGACGAGCGAGAGGCCCAGCCAGTGATTGCGCGTGCCCTCGTTGCGCAGGATTACTGGTCCACCATCGAGCGTGACGAGCACGATGTCCGTATCACCATCATTATCAATATCGCCGAAGGCTGCGCCGCGCGCGGCTTGCGGCAGATTGAAGGCCGCGCCCGCGCTGGCCGAGACGTTGACGAATCCCTTCCCCGTGTTGAGCATGAGTAGGGGCGTCTGCTTGTACTTCAAATAGCTCGAAGTCTTTTCGATAGTATCCAGCACATGTCCCTGCGCGACGAAGATGTCTCGCAGGCCGTCGTTGTCCGCATCCACAAAGCGCGTGCCCCAGCCGGAAAAGAGCAGGCTAATCTGGCCCACGCCCGTCGTGCCCGTCATGTATGTGAAAGTGGCGTCGCCGTTGTTTCTATATAGAGGATAGGTCTCGTTCGAGAGCGTCGTGATAAAGAGGTCCATGTAACCATCGTTATCATAATCGCCCGCGTCCACGCCCATCCCCGCGAAGGTCTTGCCGTTCTCGTCGTAACCCGCGCCCGCCATCAACGCTATGTCCTCGAACGTGCCGTCGCCCTTGTTGCGATAAAGCTCCTGTCGCACGCTATCGTTAGCCACGACAATATCGGTCCAGCCGTCGCCGTCGAAATCCGCGAAGGCGACGCCCAAACCTTTCCCGCCAGCGTCCGCGATGCCCGAAGAGTTTGAGACATCTTCAAAGGTTCCGTCCGCGCGTTGATGATAGAGAAGGTTCGCCGCGCCCTTGAAGTTATCCGGGTGGCAGTAAGCGCGAAAGCCCGGCCTCTGGTCGCCGCAGTAAATCGAGCCGCGCTCGAAATCCCAATCCATGTAACGCGCCACGAAGAGGTCCAACCGCCCGTCGCGGTCGTAGTCTAGCCAGCCCGCGCTCGTGGACCAACCGCCGCCACCCGCGCCTGTCTTCTTAGTCACATCCGCGAACGTGCCATCGTGGTTGTTGCGATAGAGTGTGTTGAAGCCGTAGCCCGTGACGTATAGGTCCGGGAATCCGTCGTTGTCATAATCGCCTGCGGCGACGCCCATCGAATAGCCTTCGCCCTTCAAGCCCGCGCGCTCCGTCACATCCTCAAACGTCCCGTCCGCTTTTTGATGATAGAGACGATTCCAGTATTTCGGCGTGTCCTTGACGGGCATCGCGCCCTTCGGCATAGGGTCTAAGAGCCGCGCGCCGTTGGTGAAGAAAAGGTCCGCGCGCCCGTCGTTGTCATAATCGAAGAAGGCCACGCCGCCGCCCATCGCTTCCAGCAAATATTTTTGTGAAGTGGGCGAAGAGAGATGCTTGAAATCAATTTTGGTCTGGGCCGTGATGTCCGTGAAGGTCACGGGCGAGGGCGCTTGCGGGGCTGCGGGCGGGGGCTTCTTGCCAGCCCCGCCGCTATCGTAAGAACGACCCGTGCGCTGCGGAGCAGAGGGAGAAGGCGTCGCCTGTTGCGCATTGACGATGAGGGCGCAGTTCAATACAGAGACACAGAGAGCGCAGAGAACGCACAGCGCAGATGCAAGCCTCTGTGCAACCTCTGCCTCCTCTGTGCCTCTGTGGTAAATTGTCAACTCGCCTCTCACTCAATCCAACTTCTCTCTTAACTTTACAAGCCCCGCTTGGCCTCGTCTATCAATTGATTATTACGCTCATAAGAGAGCGCGCCCGCGTCTTCCATCTTCGGCGGATACCTGTGCGCTTGATAGACAGGGTAAGCCTCCGTGCGCAGGTGGGCCAACATGTGATGCCCTCGACGCGCGGCGCGTTCGTGCCTGAGCGCGTTAATGTCCACGGGCGCGACGACGATACGTTCGCCCGGGCCGGGGCTGGCCTGCGCGAGCAGCCGCCCGTCGTAGTCCACGACCTGACTGCCGCCCGGCCACGAATACGGCGGATAATGTTTAAGGCTCGCGCCCTGGTTCGCGGCGACGACGTAAGCCATGTTCTCCAACGCGCGGCAGCGATTAACGATGGTCCACCAATCCATAGGCTCGGTCGCGCCCCACGGGTCCATGTAAGCGGAGACGCGCACGAGGACTTCCGCGCCGCTTGCGGCCAACTGCCGAATCGCTTCCGGGAACAACCAGTCGTAGCAGATGGCGCAACCGATGCGACCGATCCTCGTCTCGGCCACGGGAAAGAGAGGCTCCGTGTAACCCTCTAAATCATGTGGGCTGGTGTGGACTTCGTAGGGAATCCAGGTGTTGACCTTGCGATATTTGTAGAGTACGCCTTCCGGTCCAATTAAGCAGGTGGTATTGAAGACGTGGCCCGGCCACTTCGCATCAACTTCGAGCATCGAGCCGCTCTGAATATAAATGTCATGCTCGCGGGCCTTGCCTTCCAGTTTCTCCGTGTGCTCGTTGGGAATCTGCACGGCCAGCTTTTCTATCAACTCGCCCGCGCTCGCAAAGACCGGCGCGGCGTGCGCGAACTCTGGAAAGACGACGAGCCGCACGGGCAGAAACGGCGCGCTCCCCGCCACCGCCGCGTCAATCATGGAGAGCATGCGATTCGTATTCGCACGCATCTCTTGACGCTCAACAGGATTCGGCATGTCCGTCTGGCAGGCCGCCACCGAATATCTGAGTTGTTGGTCCATAAATCACTCCGGGAGATGCGCGAAGTTAAGAGTCAAAGCTTGCCCGTCGCTCATCTCTTCTCGCTGTAGTCGTCATTGCTCTTCATCAGGTCCATTAATGTCGTGTCAATCGAAGGCACTTGAGAAGCGACGACGCGCGTGTTGTATCTCTCCATATAGGCGCGTCGCTCCTCCGTCATCGGGTAAGCCTGCGTCGCGCGATAGGGGTATCTCTTCATGCCGTGAAAGGGAAAGGGCGAAAGCTCGTCCGGGCTGGCCGAGTTGATGTCCATCTCCTTGCTGAAGCCGTCGGCGTAGAGCAGGAAGGTGCGCGTCCATCCGGCGGGCAGCGCGGGCAAAGCCCTGGCGTCGAAGGAGAGGCTTATCTCGTCGCCCGTGCGCGAGACGACGAACATGTCGTCCGACTTCAAGAGCAGTTCGCGCACGTCGCCCTCGCGCGTGTAGCGTCCGGCCATCACCTTCCAGGGCGAGACGGCGGAGACCTTTTCGTAATCATACCCATAAGGCTCTCTGCCGTCCGGCGAGACCTCGCGCGAGTAGCCGCGCCAGCGCAAGCTCGCGCTCACAGGGTCTAGCCTGTCTATCTCGATGGGCCAATCTCCCTTCGATGTATCCACCAGAATCTGGTCCCAGTAGATACGCATGCTGGTGACGATGCGGACTTCCCTGTTGCCCGTCAGAAACTTGCCCGTCAAATCCAGCGTCAAGGTCTGCGGACGCCCGACCGGAATTCCTATGTCCTCCATCACCGTGCGCCAGGCTCCGCGCGCATCCCTCACTTGAAGCGCGGGCGCTTTCATCTCCTTGCCCGCCTGCGAGGCCGCCACGTTGTCGCTGGACCAGGCATAATCGGTCCAGCCCGTCATGAGTAGAATAACGCGCCCATGCTTGTCCTTCTGCGCTTCGTCTAGTTTGAGCGTCAGCGTGTGCTCGTCGCCGTAACCGCGAATCCTATCAAGGCGAAAGTCGTCGGGATATTGCCGGTCCAATTTTGCGACGCGCGAGAGGACATCATGATTGTGGTCGTCCGTCGCGGCGAGGGGGGGTCGCGCGCCCTGCGTCTTGTAGAGGATGAAGGGACGCGGCGGGTCAACCATCCCTTCGTTCGGGTAGACTTCGACGTTCGATGGATGCGCGACGGCGACGAGTTGCAAGCGGTCAACGAACATAGATTCCTCAAGCTCGTTGGTCACGCGCAGTTCATAACGTCCGTCGCGCTCCTTCAACCGGTCGCCAGTGATACGCACGTACTCGTCCGGGTCCGGCGTGTTGTACCTGCGCGGTTCTTCCAGATAGCCCATCTCGCCGCCGCCCATAAAATCCGTGACGAACTCAAAACGCTCGCCGTTCCATGTGTAGAGGTAAGGACACGAAGAGGGCTTGCGGTCCAGTTCCGTAATCGGCAGGGCGAGGGCGGCTGGTCCAATTTTCCTGGGGTCGCCCGCGCGCGCGTTGACGTTGCTGTTCTGCGCGGGCATCTCCGTCTCGGCCTGGACGATTCCGGCGGGCCAGAGGACGCGCACGCAATCGGCGGAGTTACGCTGGCCGAGGCCGAAGACGATGTCTGCGGGCGCGGGCGCGGGGCTGGCCGCATAGCTTTCGAGTTTCTGGACCAGGCTCCCGGCGCGCGCCTCTATCTTAGACCCGACACCGCTCTTATTGCTGACACGGCCCGTCAGGTTGATGCGCAACGAGCGATTGTTATTGCCGCCCTCGTTGCGCGCGACGCGCAGTTCTCCCGATGTATCGAAGGCGACGAGGTCCGTGTCGCCATCCAGGTCCACATCGCCCGATGCGAAGAGTCTGCCGAGCGTAGTCTTCTGCGTCGTTGGACCAGTAATGAGACTGCCGGGCACGGCGCGTTCCGTCGTGTTGGTCCAACTGTTGCCGACGTTGCGCAGGACGCGCAGGCCGCCGCCCACCAGCATCAAGCAATCGAGCAAGCCGTCGTTATCATAGTCTAGAAACTGCGCGGCGGTCGCACCTTCGGTCTCCGGCGGCGCGAAGGAAGTTTTGAACTTGCCCTTGCCATCGCTGATGGCGAAGAGGCCCGGACCATTGGCCCGCCCGAAGAAGAAATCCGTGAAGCCGTCCTTATTCACATCGCCCGCCGCCGCGCTCGTCCAGCGTCCTTCGAGTATCAGTCCCACATCGCGCGCCACGTCCTTGAACGTGCCGTCGCGCTGGTTGCTGAAGAGGTTCTGCACGGCCCCGTAATTCAGGACCAGTAAATCAACGTCGCGCGTGTTGTTGTAATCCGTAGGCACAACGGCCAGGGCATGGCCCACCAAATTGACTTTAGCGAGAACGGTGATGTCCGTGAACTTTCCGTTCCCGTCGTTGCGCAGGAGCAGGTTCGGAGCACCTGCGAAGTCGCCGGGAAAGATGACGGACTCGCGGTTGCCCGGAGGTTTGGAGAGGTCGGCCAGGCCCGCGACGAAGATGTCCAGGTCGCCGTCGTGGTCCACATCAACGAAGGCCGTCGCGGCTGCCAGATAAGGGTAATCGGGGAGGCCGACGGCGCGCGTGACATCGGAAAACTTTCCGCCTCCGTCGTTGTGATAGAGCGCGAGGCTGCCGCTTCTGATGATGAAGAGGTCGGGCTTGCCGTCGTTGTCATAATCGCCCGCGACCGCGCCCGTCCCGCCGATGCGTATGCTGAGCGCGCCGGACTGCGCGGTGATGTCCGTGAACTTGCCAGCGTCGTTGCGATAGAGCCTCTGTTCCAGAGGCGTGACGAGGAGCATGTCGAGGTCGCCGTCCACATCGTAATCGAAGAGGGTCACGTTGCTGCCGAGCGAGTTGACTATCTCGCGCCTTGCCGCGTCGTTGAGTTCGCTCGACTTGAAGCGGCGACCGATGACGGGCGAGTAAGGGGCGACGGTTGAGTTGGCGGTCGCGGCGGTCGAGTCTGCGGCGGCCATCCTGGGAAGCATGCTATTGGTGGCATCAGCGAAGTTGACGGCGGGCGTCGCCTTGTCAATCAGTTCGGCTTCCGCGCCGGTCGAGGCGAGTGCCTCCGCATAGCGGCCCTGCTCAAGATAGTTTGTCCCGATGACAGTTCCGCTGCCGCGCTGTCGCAGTTCCTGAAAACGCTGAATCATGCGCTGGCCTTCGTCGCGCTGGTTCGTGCGCATGAGCGCGGTCGAGAGATTGTAGATGGCCGTGGTGTTGTAGGGTTCGACGCTGATGGCTGTGCGGAAGGTGGTGATGGCTTCCGTGTACTTGCGTTGCTGCGAGAGAAGTTGGCCCAGGTTGATGTTGGCCCCGACATCGTTCGGGTCGAGTTTGAGGACGCGCTGGAAAGCCGCGATGCCGTCGTCCGGACGGTTCTGCGTCTTGGCGATGAGGCCGATGATGTAGTGCGGTTGCGGGGCGTTAGGGTTGAGCGCGATGGCGGCTTCGGCTTCGCGTTGCGCGCCCGCGAGGTCCGGCACGTTATAGAGCGCGATGCTGAGATTGATACGCGCGATTGCCAGTTTCGGGTCCAACTGCAAGGCCCGCGTGAACTGTTCCGCTCCCTCCTTATACTTGAACTGTTCCATCAGCGCGACGCCCAGATTATTGGCCCTGTATGCATCCTCGCGCACGGCCAATGGGACGAGCGCGTAAGTTTGCGCGCGCGAATTCATGCGCGTGGGCCCACCCGGCGCAATGATGAAGCAGATGCAGGCCAGCAGGATAATCAGGACAGGGAAACGCCTATGATTCTTCATATGTGATGGAGATACGCGCGGAAGCGGCGCTATGGTTTGAAGTATTCGCAAAACTCTCTTCAGGACATCAAACGAGGAGATGACTTTTTGAATATATGTCAGACAGCCGGATTGTCAAGTTGACGGCTGACCGACCTAATCTAGATTGTCATGCAGCATGAGATTCACCACAGAGACACAGAGCGCACAGAGTTAGCACAGAGGCTCGAAAACCACTCCTGCTCGTAGACGAGAACTCAAACAAGGTTAAGGCGTCGTCGTTCCCGCGTCATCCGCGTTGATGTTGGCGGGCTTGATGTCCGCCGGGATGAATTGGCGGTCAATCAAATCTGTCATCAGGATAGGCTTTTCGAGGATGCCAGCCTTGAGCGCCATGTCCGCGATTTGCTGCAAGTCCTCATCGGTCGGCGTCAACATCCGATAGCTGACGCGATCCGGCGGCTGCGTCAGCACGTAGCGCACGACCTTTTCATCCTGTCGAAAATAGGGCGCGGCGACTTTGGCCGCTTCGAGGCGATGAGTCTCGGCCCACTCGCCGCTCTCGGCGATGCCGCGCACGAGGTCGCGCACAACTTCGGGCCTTTCGCGGATGAGCTTTTCGTGGACCACTAAGACACAGGAGATGAAGTGAGGCCAGATGTCTTTCGCGTGATAGAGGACGCGGCCTGAGCCGTCTAGCTCGGCTTTCGCGGCGTGGGGTTCGCCGACGAAGTAAGCGTCAATCGCACGAGCCGCGAGCGCGCCAGGCATATCCGGCGGCGGCAGTTCTACAAAGCGTATCTCTTCTGGCTTCACGCCCTGGTCGTCCATCAGTTTGCGAATGACAAGATACTGGTTGCTGTACTTGCTGGGGATGGCGAAGGTCTTGCCGCGCAGGTCTCGCAAATCTTTGGCCGGAAGGTCGCTCCGCACCATCACGGTCGAGCCGTCGCGGTGGCCCAGGTAAACTATCTTGACGGGCACACCCTGC
>JAXDFO010000421.1:0-11292 GCA_034665545.1 Blastocatellia bacterium | reverse complement strand
AGCGGACGCCAGAACATTCCGGTCCCACGATCCCACTTGACCTGCGCGTCCTTGAAGGCGAAGGCGTTGCCCGTCAATTGATGCAGAAAGAGCATGTAGGCGGCGAGTCCTGCCGGAATCAAGAGCAGGCAGAGGACGTTCCAGTTCAAGCCACGGCGACCATAACGCTCCCAGTAAAGAATCGCCAGCGCGGGCAGCAGCAAGACGCCGTTGACGCGCGTCGCTGAAGCCAGCGCGCCGAGCAAGCCAGCGAGCCACCACGCATCTTTCTTCGCCGCCAGGAAACTTCCGACCGTCAAACATAGAAAGAAACTCTCCGTCACCGGCAACGAAAAAAAGTAGCTCGTCGGAAAGACCGCCATGTAAAAGATGGCCCGGTCAGCATCACTCTCATCATAGCCGAATGCGCGCGCCGCCCGGTGCAGCAATATCAGGCCCAATAAAAAAAAGAGATTCGAGAGCACGACGCCCGTCAGTGGATACTCGCCCGTCAGGCCAGCCGCCGCGCGCAGGATTAAAGGGAACAAGGGGAAGAAGGCCCAGCTATGTTGCCGGTCGTTCATAAATGGACCAGCCTCATAACCGAGGCGCGCGATGTCCTTGTACCAGTTGGCGTCAGCCGCCTGGACCATCTCGCCGAGTTTCTGCGAAACGTTCGCGTGCTCGAAAGAGATGCGCGGCTCCTGCACCGCGCCGCCGAAACTCGGTTGGCCCAACGTCAGGTAGGCCGCCAAAACGAAGATGACCAGCAAGAGCGTACGCGTCAGCGCAAACGTGAAGAGGGCCGCGCGCACGCCCCTGTCCGTCCACGCGCGGCGCAGCAGCCGGGACATCAAAGCCTGTAGGTGAAGACTGCTCATGTGCATTCAAAGCCAACGGCCTCGAAAGTCTACAGCAGTTGGCGGCTTTTCGTCTTCTGTTATGATGACGGACGATGACTGCGGAAAAACTTCGTCTGATGATAGTGGCTGGCGAGCCTTCGGGGGACGCTCATGCCGCCGCGCTGGTCCATGCGTTGCGAGAGCGCGCGTCGCCGCAAGCGGAGACGGAATTTTTCGGCGCGACGGGCGAGTTGATGCGCGCGGCTGGCGTCGAATCAATCGTGCGCTCGGACGACCTGGCGATAATGGGCCTGTTGGAAGTGGCGCGAGTGTTGCCGAAATTCTGGCGCGCGTTCAGCGATTTGAAACGAGCCGCGCTTAGCAGGCAGCCGGACGCGGTGATACTCGTTGACTGGCCCGAATTCAACTTGCGACTGGCGCGCGCGCTGCACAGGCGCGGGCAGCGCGTTATCTATTACATCAGCCCTCAACTCTGGGCCTGGCGTTCCTATCGCGTGCGCAACATACGAAGAGACGTGGACCTCCTGCTCGCCATTCTCCCCTTCGAGCCTGAGTGGTACACGCAGCGCGGCATTGAGCATGTAGAGTTCGTGGGCCACCCGCTCGCTGGTGAAGTGCGCCCGCGTTATGAGCGCGCGGAATTCTGCCGACAACATAAACTGGACCACTCGCGCCCTATCATCTCGCTCCTGCCGGGCAGCCGTCATAAGGAACTCGAACGCATCCTGCCTCCGATGCTTGACGCGGCTGCGCTCATCTCGCGCACGCGCCCGGACATTCAATTCGTCATCACGCTCGCGCCCGCCAGGACTCGCGCCGAAGCGGAAGCTCACATCGCGCGCGCGCTTAACAACGGACAGAAGCTTCCAGACACACTGCTCATCACTGAGCACGAAACGCGCGAAGCCCTCGCCGCTGCGGACGCGGCAGCCGTCGCCAGTGGCACGGCCACGCTCGAAGCGGCGATTACGGGGACACCCCTCGTCATCGTTTATAAAGAATCAAGCATCAACTGGCACACGCTGGGCCGCCTCATCACGGCGGAGCATTTCGGCCTCGTCAATCTCATCGCGGGCGAGCGTCTCGTCACGGAACTGATGCAGGACCAATTAAACGGCGAGCAACTGGCGCAGGAGCTACTCGGACTGTTGGACCAGGAACGCAACCGCAACGCGCGCGCACGACTGCGAGAGGTGGCAGCCAAACTCGGCGCGGGCGGCGCATCAACACGCGCGGCTGAAAGTATCTTGCGCGCGGTCGAAAAATTTAAAAGCGAATCGGTTGTGAATGTAGATTAACCGCAGAGGACGCGGAAGGAAGCAAGGGCGAAGGCTTTCAGTCTTTCTTCCTATCTCTTTCCATCAATTCCCTCACCTGCCGTCGCAACTCTTTAATCTCTTCGCGCATTTGGGGGAGGCGGTTGAGGTGCGCGTTGAGGCGTTTATATTGGTCCAGTGGTTGGACGGGGATGCCCCACCAGACGCCCGGGCGCACGATCTTGCCGGGCAGGATTCCGGCCTTCGAGCCGATGATGGCCCCGCTCTGGACGCGCGCGTGGTCGCCCATCCCGACCTGCCCGCCGATGATGGCGTCGTCTTCAATGACGGTGCTGCCGGAGATTCCAGTTTGCGCGGCGATGACGACGCGCTCGCCGATATCAACGTTGTGCGCTATCTGGACCAGATTATCTATCTTCGTCGCGCGACCGATGCGCGTCTTGCCGAGCGCGCCCCGGTCAATGCAAGTGTTGGCTCCAATCTCAACGTCGTCTTCGATAAGGACGGTCCCTATCTGCGGGAATTTATGTCGCAGGTTATTTTTATCCGGCACATAACCGAAGCCGTCCGCGCCGACGATTGTGCCCGCGTGCAGGCGCACACGCGCGCCGATGGTCACGCCTTCGTAAATGACCACGTTCGGATAGATGATGCAATCGGGTCCGATGCTCACCCCGTCGCCGATGACCGCGCCCGCGTGGAGTTGCGTGCCCGCGCCAATGCTCGCCCGCTCTCCGACGCTGACGCGTGGGCCAACGTAAACGCTCTCGTCAACTATCGCGCTCAGGGCGATGATGGCTGTGGGATGAACAGAAGGTTCAAGGCGCGTCTTGGAGTGGAGCAGTTCTGCGATGAGGGCAAAGGCGAGCCTGGGGTTCTCGACTTCTATGGAGCAGGCGGAATCTGCGCGCGCGTTCGGCGGCACGATGAGACAACCGGCGCGACTGCGCGCCGCGTCCGCCAGCAGCTTGAGGTCTTCGAGAAAAGCTATCTCGTCATCCCCCGCGCTCTCAAGGCTGGCGACCGCTCTAATCAGAGTAGAGCCGTCGCCGTTGAATCTCCCGCCGACATGATTCGCAAGCTCCGCGACCGTTTTTTGTTTCCCCTCTTGATTCATAAATCAAAGCGTCCGACGTTTAGCACGAAACTGTCAATTATAAAATCTCTTGCGCGGCATCAACGCGCGCGGCCTCGCGTTCGCGCGTGAAGCCGCGACGTGATGCGCGTATGAAAGCAACAAGGTGGTCCACACGATCGTCCTTCAGTTGGGCCAACTCGCGCAGCGCGTCTTCGAGCGGCAGCCCGCGACGAAACAGAATTTGGTAGGCTCGCTTGAGAGCCTGACGCTGCTCCTGTTTAAAGCCAGCGCGGCGCAAGCCTACACTATTAAGGCCACGCACGCGCGCGGGATTTCCGTCCGTCGTGAAGAAGGGCAGCACGTCCTGCACTATCTTGGATTTGCCGCCGACCATCGCATAACGGCCCATGCGCACGAACTGGTGCGAGCCGACGTTGGACGAGAGAAAGACGTGGTCCTCCACCGTGATGTGTCCGGCGAGGGCCACGCCGTTGGCGAAAATATTATCGTCGCCGACGATGCAGTTGTGCGCGAGGTGGACGCCTATCATGAGAAAGTTGCGCGAGCCTAGAAGGGTCGCTTCGCCTTCGCCGCTCGCGCGATGGAGGGTCGCAAATTCGCGTATCAGATTATCGTCGCCGATGATGAGACGGCTCGCTTCGCCCTTGAACTTGACATCCTGCGGCTCGCCTCCGAGGACCGCGTGCTCGAAGACGCGATTGCGTTGGCCCAACATGGTGAAGCGTTTGATGACGGCGTGCGCGCCTATCTCGCAACCCTCGCCGATTTGCACATCATCTTCGATAACGGCGTAGGGACCGACGCGCACGCCTGCGGCAATCCCGGCGCGCGAATTAACGATGGCTGTCGGATGAATACTCATAAAAGAAGCAAAGCGCATCTTAACGCGAACTTCGCTTCGCGTTAATCCGGCAAGGCGGTTCAACCTTTCCGGCCCTTCTTCTGGCTCCTTTTCTGGGTCCGCTTCGGGCTGCTCTTTTTCGCTCCGGTGGAACGCCCGCTCGACTTCGCATTACTGGTCCTGCCCCTCTGAGCTTGATTAGCTGTGGTCGGCTCGTCCTCCTTGTCCGGGGAGAAGAAGAGTTGGAAATAGGGATTGCCGTAATGCTGGTATGCGCCCCAGGTTGTCCTGCCGTTGGGCGTCCGGGCGATTTCAAGGCGCGCGAGCTTCATCGCATCATGCATCGGCAAGGGGTCCGTTTTATTGCGAGAATGCGCGGGGATGGAGGCGGCTTGCTCATTCGTCTCGTCCTCTGCGGCGGCTGCCGCGTCTTCCGCATCCAGCTTGATTCCGAGCAGCCCCGCGTAGAGCGTGAGCGCGAAAGTGCGCGCGGCCAAGTCATCCACGGGCCAGGCGGTGCAGACGAAATTCATGACTCCGCGCCCGAAGAAAGCCTCCGCGAAACTCGGAGCGAGTTCGTCGCTGCGTTCTTGCGAACGGTCGGGAGTGATGCCGGATTCGCAGGCGTTCGAGAAGACAAACTTCGGGATGCGGTCAATGCGATTGAGTTCGTTGGCTGAGAGCAACTCCTTGTTCTTGGCGTTGAAAATCCAACCGGAGAGTTGCGGGTCTCCGCCCCATTGATAGACGCAGTGACCGGCGAAGTGAAGCACGTCGTAGGGACGAATCATCAACTCTCGCAGGACGTTGGTGCGTGTCGCTTCGACGGGGCCGAAGAGACGCTTGACCGCGACGCGAGTGTTCGGCCTGTCCTTGTAAACCAGATTGTAACTCTCGAAGAGGTCGGCGACCATAACGCCCTCTTCCTGCGCTCCGGGCAGGTGCGCGTCCGCCGCAGGATCCGCGACGACGAGCACGCGCAGGACACGTTGAGGCGGCGGAGGCGGTTCAGGAGGCGGCGCAAACACGGTGCGCAGTTGTCGCGTGAAGCCGCGACAGGTTCCCAGAAAGTCGTCCTCATACTCGAAGGCTTTAAGGTTCGCGCCGTTGCTCGACTCGCTCGTCGTAGTCGCCGCGCCGAGTCCGAGCGACGGTTGCGCGACCATCTCCCAGTGTATGCGCGCGGTGGTTGAATCCAGCAGCATGACCAGGGGCGCTTGCGTGTAGAGCACTTCGCGCAGGTCCGTGGGCATCAGCAGTTCTTCCAGAAAACGCCCGCGCTCCAACTGCATGGCGGGCCGTTGCTCGCCCGCCAGTTCGTCGTTGGCCTGCCAGATGAGCGGCGGGTCAACGACAATATCGCGCTCAGGAACAGAAGCAGTGTCAGTTATCGCGCCGAAGTGATAGGTCTTCTTTGGCAGGTCCAGGCTGAGCGTGACGCGGGCCGGGACGCCCTGCTTATCACCCGTGACATCGGCCATCTTCTTCCAATTGCTGCGCAACTCCCATTGCGCCGCTTTGAAAGCCTCTGCCTTGAGCTCTTCAATTTGCTCCTCATCCAACTCCCTGTAAAAAATCTCAAACTCCGGATGGTTCTTCTGCTGGCGTTTTATCTCGTCGTTGATAATCTTATTCAACTGGATGACCTTGCGCGGGTCGCTCTCGACGAAGGTGACGCGCGCGAGTTGCTTCCCCTCGTCATAGTTCGAGCCGCTGACCGCGCGCCTGATACCGCTCAGCCAGCCCGCGACCGCGTCGCGCAGTGGCAGATTGCCAGACCCGGAGCCGATGAGGACCGTCGCCAGGTGAAACTTTTTCAAGCGTCCGAGCGCCCAGCACAACTCACGCGCCAGCACCGTCAATTCCGGCATTCCGAAGCGTCCGGGCTCATCCATTCCGGCGATGGCGATGAGCCGCTCGCCCGCCTTCATGCCTGTTCCCTTCGGCGGTCGCGGGTCCGGCAGGATGAAGGGTTGGCCCAACCTGCCATGCAGGATGCCGCGCTCCGTATACTGTGTTAAGAGCAGGTCGGTCCTGTTCAACTCTTCAATCTTCTTGCCGACCAACGCCGCGCTGATGGCCTCGTCCAACCTTCTCTCCGCGTACTGCGGTTCGACGCCTATGTAATGACCCACGGAGATAGCATCAATAGCGTAGCCTTTATTGGTCCTGATATTCTCGTAATCAATCTCCTGTATTTTGCCGAACTCCAGCCCGATCTCGATTTTCGCGTACTCAATCGAGGGGTCTCGTTCAAACGCTCTCTCTTCCGCCCCTTCGTCTTCGCCGCGATAGGCCAGAAATCCGCGCGTGATGGTCTCTTCGACCTTTCGCTCTTCGGGGCTCACGTAGTTGGAAGTGGGAGACTGTTCCATGCCCCTCTCATTCGTGCTCGCACAGGGGTCAACGCCGTCACCGAAATTGATGCTCCTGGTTCCCATGCGACCGAGAGAGATTTGCAGGCGTATCTGTTCCTCCTCCTGCTGGGCCTTGACCTGCTTCATCAAATCTTCGGGGGTCGGCTCTGCGAGGCTACGTTTGGCGTTCGCCTTCGCGTCTTCGAGTTGTTCATACAGGTCATCCGTTGTTCCTTTGGTGAGCAGTTCGTCGAGCGCGGCCAGAATCTTCGGATTAGTGGACAGGTTGCCGTGCTCCTCTTCTATATAGTAAGTCTGAATCTGGCTCCCGTTCCTGCTGAGCAGTCCGAGCGTGTGCGGGACGCGACCGTCACCATCCTTCGTCGCCTTGTAACCGTCAATCGAATCGAGCCTGGTCCAATCGTTGATGCCGTTGAATGTGACCTGGTTGAACCCCGCGACGTAAATCATGCGCTGCGAGTCCGCGACATCCTTGAGAAAGGTGTGATGCGCGCGCGCGTTCTCCAGATGAATTTGCGGGACGCTGACATTGAACCGGCTATAGGTCTCGGAAGTGTAGAGCTTCTCGATTTCCGGCATGACCAACGGCGAGGGGAGCATCTGGTATGAGCCGACGAAAGTGTTGAAGACATCGAGCAGCCCGCGCTTGTTGTGACGCACATCCACCCAGGTCAGTTTTTTGACGAGTCCCTCTATCCCGGTGATGACCTGCGGGATGGCGAACGACCCGTGGTTCGGCGTGCCGAGCATGATGAGCCTGCCGCCCGTCGTTCCCTCCGCGCGCTTCTGCGAGGCGTCGCCCTTATCCCACATGCTCTCCCAGCGTTCCTTGTACTTATTGATAAAGGTGCGCGCGACGAGACCTCCCATCGAGTGGGCGACGATATGCACAGGCTCCTTGCTGCCGAACCAACTGTTAATCTGCATGTTCAGTTCGTCGGCGGCCAGGTCAATATCCTTGCGCCAGTCGAACCAGAACGCCTTGACGTTCCAGTTCTCGGCCAGCGATAAGAGCAACTCGCCGTAGTAGCGTTTCATGATGCCGGTGGCCGTGACTTTGAATTTCGAGTCGGCCTCGCGTCGGCCATCATCGCTCAGGCGCAGGCGGTCCAGCCAACCCCTGAAGATGCGAAAAGCGTTGACCCACGTGAGGTCGCCCGGCCCGCCACTGCTGACGGTCAGTTCGCCCCCCATAATGCCGTGAATGACCACGACGTTTCCCTTCTGCCTGTCGGAGATGCCGCGACTCACCTTGCGCCGTAGAGCCATGCTGTGCATGCGCTGGTATCTCTCATCGCCGAGGTGCGCCCTCAGAGCCTTCTCCTGATTAAGCGATGGACGCATGAGCAACGTCGCCAACTCTTCCGGGTTGGCCGACTCGACCTGCTGGATAAAGGCTCTTTCGTCAAATGTGTCGGACATTTTCTGTCTCCTGCTGTGAGATGTGGGATTCGTGCGTCATTGGCTGGACGGCTTATACGCCTGGACCATTAATCATGTCAATCAAAAAGATGTTTCGGTAGTGGGTCAATGTGCCTTGAGTGAAGATGCAAGAAGCATTCACCACAGAGGCACAGAGAACGCAGAGGTGACACAGAGTTATTGAATCTGCTCTGTGCCCGCTCTGTGTCCTCTGTGCCTCTGTGGTGAATCTCGTGCTCCACAATTCTCAAGTCTAAACCGGGTTTCCCGTTTAGCCCGCGATGGCCCCTTGCCTTTACCCTTCAATGACACTATCATGTGTCGTTGCAAAGCTTTGCATGGAGAAGTGTGCGAAGCGGGCGTTTACATATATCGTCGTTATTGGTAGTTTTTTTAACTTCTAGCAATCCTTAATTACTTCGGGAGCGCGAACTTTGAGCGCGCATATAAGGAGAATCATCCTTGTTTAGTGACCAGTTTCGCAGAGGCGAATCGGAGAAAGGCAAGTTCAGCGGGGTCAAAAGCTCCAAGCTGCTTTCCAATCTTTCGGACGTGGTGTGGAAAACATTTCAGGCGGTCAACCAGCGTCTGCCGGAAGGCGAGGCGATACGCCCGCAATGGGCTCCTGGGCCGCTTCTCAAATCTTACGAGCGCAGCGCGCCGCCCCTCGGTTTTCCACGCGAGACTGACAGCCTGTGCCCGCGCTGCGTGAAGGAAGTGCGCGAGAGCGTCATCAGTGGCGAGACGCCGCTTGAGACCTTGATGAACCAGCACCCGGGCGAAATCAGGGCGCAGATTCTGGAAGAGAACGGGCAGGTCATCATGCGCAAGACTTGCCCCAAGCACGGCGAGTTCACGGACGTGATGGCGACCGACCCGAAGTTTCTTGAGCGCATCGAATCGCTCTTCTTCGGCAGAGACTTTCGCGTCGCGGAGGATACGCAGGTACACAAGCATGGCACGTCCAACATACAGTTCGGGCGCGGCGCGGTGCTCACGGTGGACCTTACAAATCGTTGCAACATGATGTGCAACCCTTGCTTCATGGACGCCAACCAGGTCGGCTATGTTCATGAGCCCACGTTCGAGGACACGAAAGCTATTCTGGACCGCGCCGTCTCCTTCAAACCGAAACGGCAGGTCATCATTCTCTTCTCCGGCGGCGAGCCTACGCTTTCGCCTTACTACCTTGACGCCGTCGCCTATGCCAAGAAGATAGGCTTCTATAGAATCCTCGCCGCGACCAACGGCATACGCTTCGCCGAGGACATAGAATTTTGCAAGGCCGCGAAGGCCGCAGGGCAGCACGGCGTCTACCTGCAATTCGACGGCGTCAGCGAAGAGAAGAATAAGCATCGCGGCGTCGGCAATCTCTTCGATGTCAAACTGCGCGCGATTGAGAACCTGGCGAGCGTCGGCATCAAGGTCACGCTCGTCACGACCATCGTCAACACCATCAACAACGACGGCATCGGGCAGATAGTAGAGTTTGCAGCCCGGAACATAGACAAGATACAGACCATCGCGTTTCAGCCCGTCTCCTTCACGGGCCGCGATGAGGACGTGCCCGACGCTGTGAGGACCGAGCAGCGATACACGCTCGCCGGGATGGCCCATGATTTAGAGGACCAGTCGGGCGGTCGGCTCAAAGCCTTGCGCGATTGGTTTCCGCTCTCGTCCTATTCGGCCTTCACGAGCGTGATGGATATGTTGCAGGGAGCGGACGCGCCCTGGGGCTGGTCCAGTTGTAACTGTCACCCGAACTGCGGCATCTTCACTCTCATGGTCGTCAATCGTCAGACGGGCCAGTTCACTTCTCTCTTCGACTTCTTCGACTATGAGCAGTTCATGAAGGATGTCGCCATCATCACGGACACGGCGCGCGGGCGTAAGCTCTCTTACGCGCAACTCGGCATGGCTATCATGCGCAACTTCGACGCCTCGCGCGCCCCCGCAGGCTTCCCCATCTCGCAGATAATCAATCTCTTCAAGCCGTCTTCGACAAGTTCCAACTCTGACCGCAACGACCGCATGAAGAAAGATGCCAAAGAGGATGACCCGAACGACATCTGGCGTGTCCTCTGCGTCGAGGGCATGTGGTTTCAAGACCTCTTCAACTACGACTTCCGCCGCACGGAGATGTGCGTCATCCCTTACGGCACGCAGGAGGGCGAAATCTCCTTCTGCGCCTACAACACGGGTGTTGGCTGGCGGCAGATTATAGAGAACATGCACAAGACCGCGAACCTCGCGGAGTGGTATCAGGAGCATGGACGCCACGCCGTCTACGCTAAGGGCCGCGCGGTCCCCTTGCGCACCAACAAGCACACGCTCAGCCTGCCCATCATCAACCAGATTCTGGCCGAAGATGGCGACGCGCAGCCTGCGCCGCAAGCGACGCCTTACCTCATCGAAGAGGAAGAGGAAGCGACGACGGTTTAACCGGTCCTTTAATTTTTGACTGGTCCTTAAGTATTGGTCCTTTATTTAGCTGGTCCTTTGTTCCCCGATGGGTAATCTCCGTTAAGAGGGCGGCGCGCGCTCGAAAAAGGTTTGCGCCCGCTTGCCGCCAATTTCAAGCCGCAACGTAGTGAACGCTCCGTGCCATGAGTTTGTCATGAACTCGTGTGTCTGGCTGAAACAACACCTTTGGCCCTGACTATTATTGAAAGGAAACTTCTCATGAACACCCTCGCAAAAATCACGCTAACCATCGCCTCTGTCCTGGCCTGTGCCGCCATCGCCTGCGCGCAGGACACTGCGCAACCTGCTGCCTCCCCTGAATCATCCAAGCCTGCCGTCGAAGCGAAAGCTGCCAGCACGGATACGACCTCGCAGGACAAAGCCACCATCTATTTTTATCGCATCAAACAGTTCGCCGGTTCTGCGCTCGAACCCTCCGTCTACATGGACGATAAAGAGTTGGCGCGGATGGACAACGGTCGCTTCTTCGGAGTTCGCGCCGCGCCCGGCAAGCACACTTTTCGGATGGGCGATAAGCAAACCGGATTTGAAATTGATATGAAGGCGGGGCAGGAATACTACGCCAAAGTGTCGCTCGAAACGGGCTTCTGGAAAGGTCATGGCCGCCTCACTTTGCTTCAACCCGAACAGGGCGCATTTGAAATCAAGAAAGTAAAACCGCTCAGCGCGGACAAGATTAAAGACCGCACGCTGGTGACGATTTTCGAGGGCAGCGAGAATAAGCAGTCGGCGGACGCTCAAGCCGCTAAACCGTAATCACCCGGCTCCGTGTTCATCATCTCCTAAAGGAGTACGCACATGAAGAAGACGCTTTCCATACTCTTATTATTGCTGCTCGCCAGCACGGCGACATCCTTGTTGGCCGCACACGAAACGGCGCGCGCTGTCCAACAGACACAGACCGCCGCTTCACCGCTCACCAACAAGGATGTGCAGGAGATGGTCAAGT